>CAYPOI010000005.1:0-61192 GCA_964412365.1 uncultured Chitinophagales bacterium
GGTTGAGCGTCTAATTTCTGACGGATGGATCCACGACGGACGGTTGCCGATTTCGATGTGTTGAAACTCGTACCAGGACCAAACACAATCGCATATTCCCGATCACTTCCGGAAATCGCAATGGCGGATGCCTGAGCCTGGACGTCCATTCCCGACTCCGAACTCCACGATTTTCCGATCAATTTCGGTGTTGTTGTCGTGTCGTTGGTCACAATCACTCTCAGCCCTTCCACAACCGGATTGTCGTTGTTACCGGCAGTCAACGACATGCGGTTTTCGAGCAGAACCGTTCCGGTCGTCAGGTTGGTCAACGTGAAATAACCAGCGATCACGACTGGATTTCCACCTTCGGTGATGGTCGTATCCCTGAATGTGATGCGGTAGGTATGGTTCGCCTTGAGTGCGCGTGGATCGATGATTGATGCCACAACCGTACCCGTCGCTGGCCCGGCGGTATGTGTGACGACTGGATCTTGCGGACCCACATAACCGGCCGAATTCGCAGTTGGTGTCACTTGAATGACGTTTACACCCGCTGAAATGCTTCCGTCCGGGTTCACCGACAGGTTGATGGGGGATTCCGCAGGTGATATGCCCGCTTGCGCCGCGCCACTGTTATAGGCCACCAGCGCATAATAATAGGTGCGACCGTTGATGACATCCGTATCCACGTAGTAGCGTTGCAAGCCGGTGTCATTTCCAAGGAAAAACTCGATTCCGAAAATATCGATCGGATGGTTGCCCGTGATGCCGTTCTTCAAATCGAACTGTGCGATCGGCGATAGGAATTGCTCCGGTGTGCCACGACCGTCTGTGATTAGTTTCGCATCCAAAAGCGCTGCATCGGTCGCACGGAAAATCTTATATCCTTCGAAATTGAAGGGGTTCGCCCCGATCCGAGCCAAATAGCGATCGAAAACGGATTCAGCGATGTCTTCCCAGTACAAGGTCACATACCCATTTCCTGGCACCGCTTTCGTGGGTGGAGGAGGCGGAGCGATGGCAAACTGGTAGTTCGCATCATAGGCATTGAAGGCTTGCGCAAGTTGCTGTTCGACCAACGCGACAGACGCGTTATTCGATGAATTCGATGCCGCGATGGAAATCGCGATGGCGAATCGTTCGATCGCTCCACGCTGAAGTGGGAAGAAACCAGACGTGACGAACTGATCCGAATCCTGGGTGGCATCGGGTGCGGCGGAAAACACACCGGGTACGAAGTGCCTGCGCCAGATATCCTCATCCGGACCATTCAGATTCAATCCACCTGCCGGACGGAATGTCGCGGCTGTGATCCCGATCGCATCGGTTTCACGTACGTCGGTTTTATCGATGCTTGATTCACCGGGGAATGGGGAGAAGGCACCGGATGTAGGGTATCCGTCACTTTCACCTCGGTCGCCGGTCAACTCCACCCCATCCAAGCCCACATCATCTGCGGCGGCGCGCCAATCCAGGTTGTTATCGAAGAAATCATCACGAGATTCATCCACCATCGGCGATTGCGTCTTCGCATTGATGAAAAAGTCATTGAAATAAGAGGCGTCGAATGTACCGGTGTACAGATTTCGGAGCATGGTCTGATACGCTTCGATGTCGGTGCGGAACGCCGCGTCGGTCGTCATCTTCTCTCGAATCCATGAATTAGGGACCAAGAGTCCGCGTTGGATCGTATCGGAGTGGACAATGGATGTCGTATTGATCGACATTCCCGTGTAGAACCCATTCCACAGGTAATTGACAAATCGTACCGGACGTGTCACTTCCGTTCCGCGAATAAATCGACTCAACGTGAGGTGGTTGGGCTGATTCTCATCAATCAAGCCATCCATGTCGTCATCCAATAAGTTCAAATGTCGACCCAACAGAGTGTCTTCTTTCACGACAAGTCCGTTCGGTGGCAATTTCAAAACGCGTCCTTGCGACATCACCTGAAGGGTATCAGTCAGTCCGGTAGGATACGTGGTCAATACTCGGTTTCCGTTCTCATCGATCAGCACAATCCGACTTCCAGGAGAAATGGTTCGTTCGCTGAAATCGGACGCTAAGAACAAGGGCATCACCTCATTCAAGACAACGGAACGAGTGTCGAAGAAGCCTCCGTTGGCTGTGATCAATGGATTGATGAGGTCGGCATTCCGAATATCATATAACGCGGATTCTTGGATGTAGAAATCGGCATCCCCATCATTGTCAATTCCATCGATGGCATTACCCGGTGTTTCCAAGAAACGCACTCCGGCCACACCGATCTGCGTGCCGTTGAATTCAGGGGGGGATGCGGTTGGACGTGAATCAGAGAAGAATGCGGTAGCGCGTTGTTGATCGAAAAATGGACGGTCGTCTTGCGGAGTACCTACCCAGTCTGCGATCCAGAGCATGAAAGAGGCTTTATCATAATTGAAGCTCGCATCATTTCGGACCTCATAAATCGCAAAGTGGACGTTGCTGATGAGGCGCTGGGTCCAGGCCAATGTCCGTGAATCCACGATCAAACCCAATCCACCACGGGTCGGATCGGTAGCATCCGGACGATATTGGGTGCTTGGATTGTTCAAATAACGAGTGTACAGATCATCACCGGCCCGATAGTAGAATTCCTGATCGGCATTGAAGATGTCTTTGCCAAAGAATCCGTTCCAGCTGTCTACCCAACCCGGATCACCGGCATCGGCCATCTTGTCTGGCCAGAACGAAGGCCAGGTATTGCCAAGCGGAGAGCCGGGTCCACGATCGCTACGTGCGATTTCAGGTGAATTCTCGTTGAAGTACCCGTTCACCGGGTTCAAGGCCCAGCTTACACCGGTTTGGGGATTGGTTCGGAAGTTCGGTGCGATCACAATCGGGAAACGAGGCGTGGCCGAACCAGGTGCTTGGTTGATGACTTCCGCACCGATGAACGCCGCCACGAAATAGATGTACTGGCGGTTCGTATTTTTGGGAAACTCATAGTAGAGCTCATCCCGGTTCGCACCGTTGGAAACCCCTTGATGACCGAAGTTGTGATAAGTCGCCCGAACGTTGTTCGCATCCAAAATCGATTTGCGTCGATTCTCGAACCTGGACCGCTCTTGGCTGGGTTGATTGCTTCCCTGCGCCATGAGGATGGATTCCGGCAGGAAGCTCCATCCCAACAACACAAGTAATAAGAGGTTTGAAATCCGTTTCATCCGTTTGAGATACATGGGTTAATCAAAATCCGAAGGAGAATCCGAGTTGCACACGGCGAGGTTCGCTGTATGCGGTCGGGTTTTCGTAAAACAAGTCTTCAACCACAGCCGGACGCGACACTGGCAATGGTCCGCTCGGCACGCCCGAATCGGTATAAACAAAGTTCACATTCCGGGTATCCAACAAGTTGTAGATGTTCAGGAAGGTGCGAAGCGTGGTTCCACCAATGTTGATGTTCTTGTACAAGTTGAGGTCGAGGCTGAAAATGAATGGCATCCGCGAGCTGTTCGTGATCACATCCCGCGAAGCGGATACTCCGGTTTGAGCCGGAATCGGGCTGCTCGGCGTGTAAGGCAAGCCGGATGAGAACCGTTGAAGGATGTTGAAGCCCCAGTCGTTGCCTGTGTAGAAGAGCGATGAGTTGAACACATGGCTTCGATCCCAGTTGGATGGGGTCAGGAATTTGGACACGGCCGCGCCGGTGGTATCGCCTCTGGATACGTTCGCAAAGAACTCAGACGCCGGATCCGAGTTGGAATCCTCGGCAATGGAGAAGGTGTAATCGAACCCGATGTTCACACGGTTGGATACGCGTTGGTTCAGGGCTACTGTCAAACCACGGATGTTCGCATAATCGCGGTTCACCCAGGTTCCATACCGCACGGTCGGGTTGGCGGTGTTGTTGAACGGTCCGGATGACACATAATCCCGCTTATCCTCATAAAATGCGGTCACATCCAAGCCCACGCCTTCATAAATCTCCTGCTTCAGACCGATTTCATATTTGATACTTCGCTCCGGATTCAGGTTCGGGTTTCCGAACACACCTTGCACACCGGATGTCTGTTGCAGCAACAATTGCTCGCCGTTGTACATCCGGTTGTAGTCGGGAATCTGGAAAAAATACCCATAGGAGAAGTGGATGACCCCTCTGGAACTGATGGGGTATGCCACACCGAACCGAGGCGATAAGGCGAATTTGGCATCGGCTGATTTCCAAAAATTGGCAGGACGATCGGCGTAAGGCAAGAAGAGAGCCGGATCTTCGCTGTTCACAGGAACACGTCCGTTCGAACGGAAATAATCAAAACGAATGCCAGCATTGATGATCAGATCCTCGTATTCCATCTTGTCTTGGATGTACGCTGCGATGAGAAGCGGTTTGCGGGTCCATTTTTCGTGACCGGGCGTGTTCGCGATGGGAACACCCAACTCGAGGCGTGCAGCCAGTTCGGGGTCCAAATCCGGAGGTAGCACGATGTTCGGACCCACATTCAGCGGTTGCAGTCCGAAATTGCTATAGGTCATGATGTCGGCCTGCAATTCCAATCCGGCCTTCACGAAGTTCTGATTGTTAACTTGGCTTGAGATTTCCACTTTCGCCACATAACTGCGGGTGGACCGCTCGAAAAAGCCATTATCGGTACCGAAACGGCCGAATTGCCCGGTCACGCCACCTTGATTCGCACCGAAACTACCCACTCGGTCATAATTCAGATATCGCTGATCTTACGGACTGTTGTAGAGCGAGAATTTAGATGCGTTGTACCGGGTGGCCAGGTTTGTGGAAATGAACGTGGTAGCCGATGGCGTATAGGTCGATTTGAAGTTCAGATAATAGTTGTCGCGTTTGCTGGTTCCACGCCCGTTCGGCACGAGGCGACGTCCATGATCATACCCTTGGCTGGTTTCCCGACCATAGTTGCCGATCAGGTTCAGGCGAATGGATTGCGTCATGTTGTACTGAAGGTTGGCCTGACCACTCCAGCTGTTGTAGGGCGTCATCGCCACCAAGCTGCTGTCACGGAATCCCAGATCACGATATCGGATATAATTCACACCGCCGATGCTCACCGTTTCCGCCAGCTCATACCATGGCAAACTGAAATCGATCACATCCCCATAATTGTTCACCGGGTTCGATTCAGGAACTTCGTTGTACCCTCGCTCCCAGCGGTAGGTCACTTGGTCTTCGTTCAGCTCCGGAAGAATGGGTCCGCGAGGCGAATACGCGTTGTATCCATACAAGTATCCATTGTTCTGAAACCGACGAGCCGTGACGAACAGGGTCACTTTGTCTTTAATGATGGGACCCGACACATTTCCCTCAATATTGAACATTTGCCACGGATTGGCTTCCGTGAGGGTTGCCGGTGTGCCGTTGAACAAGCGTTGGTTGGATGTGCCGTAATCACCGCCCCAGACATTCACATACGACTGCCAGGTGTTGGTGCCCGAACGGCTCACGATGTTCACAATACCCGACATCGCTTGACCGAATTCCGCATTGAAGGTTCCCGATACGACCTGAAGTTCCTCAATGGCTCCATTCTCCACACGAAGACCCGAGCTACGGTCGTAATCATCCGTCACGCGAACGCCATCCACGATATACGCCACTTCGGACGCGCGACCGCCGCGAATGTGGATCGAACCTCCGGGTCCGACCGTCACACCGGCTTGAAGAGAAATGATGTCCGACACTTCTTGCACCGGCAATTTTTCGATCTGATCGCGACTCACACGCGATTCCGAGCTGGTCAAATCTTTGATGATCACTTCACGTGATGCTTGAACCACGACTTCTTGGCCTTGAAACGCTTCCAGTGCCAGTTCGACATCCAAATCCGTGTTCAAATCGGTTCTCACCAACACGTTTTCAACGATCCGTGTGGAATAGCCCACGTAGCGAAACTCAAGACTGTACGTACCCGGACGCACATTCAAAATCCGGTAGTTCCCATCGATGTCGGCCGATGCGCCTTGGGATGTGCCCTGAATCAAAACCGTCGCACCAATGAGCGGCTCGTTGGTGCCGGCTTCCAGGATGCGTCCCTGAATCCGGCCGGTCTGGGCCTGCGCACCCATCGCCCCGACAAGGAGAATCACGAGCACGATGCTGAGTCTAGTTGTAGTCATCATCACAGTTCAAACGTTATGGAATTGAGTTTTTCTAAATCGATGGTGGCGTTGTACCGAGTGCGGCCCTCGGCGACGATAGCCGAGCGCAATTGCTCTTTGCGCACCTGTTCGAGGCGCTCACGGATCACCGGAACCGCCTCGCCGAACGTCATCTGACGGGCTTCACGACGCCCTAACACACGGAAAATCACGAAACGGTTGGTTTCGAGTTGAAACGGACCCCGGATCTCGCCCACTTTCGAATCATGCAGACGGGTTTGAATCGCCCCGAAATACGTGATGGGGATGAACCCCAGCTCGCCATTGCGATCTTTGGATTCCAGACTGAGTCCGTGGCGGCGCAACAGGTTTCTGAAATCGGCCCCCGCACGCAATTGGGTGGCCACATCTTCGGCCAATGTGGAATCGGTCACCATCAGTTCCGCGAAATTCATTTCCAACGGATGGATGTAGCTTGAATGATTGCGGTTCCATTCGGCTTGGATCTCATCCTCACTCAAGACCACATCTTTGGCGATTTGCTGTTCGAATCGTTCGAACAAATAGCTGTAGAACGTTTCGTCGATCGCGGCCTGCACATACTCTTTGTCCAGGCTCGGGTGGAACTGGATCACATCCAGCGCATAGTTCCGATACGCCATGGCCTGAACCTGCTCCTTGAAATCAGAATAAGTCTGAGCCGAGGCCCGACGATCGGGCGCCGTATACCACGCTTCCGCCATCCATTCGCCCACGGTGAACTCGAACGGACCGTCTTTGGCGATGACCTTCGCACGAAACGCATCGTCGTATGGCATTGCGATTTCGGTCAACTCCGGCGCATGCTGAGTATAGACAGTGGGTGATTTGCGGATGTCGTTCCAAACTTGGCGCATCACGGCTTCATCAAAGGAAAAACGTGAGATATGATGATCCAGATCGGCGCGGGTGGCCAATTCTCGTTTCTGCTCCAAGGCAAGGGGTGTCAGATCCGCTTTCTTTTCTGCGAATTGGATTTCGGTGAGCAAGGGCACCGTGATTCGATCGGTCAGTTTGATGATGGAATACCCGGTGGATGTGGCCACGGGCTTGGAAATGTCGCCGACGTCCATGGCGTAGGCCGCAGCTTCGAAACCGAGATCCATCTCATCGACCGTGAAATAACCCAGATCTCCACCTGTGGTTGCGAGATCGGTCGACTTGAAGCGGGCTTTGGCAAGAGCCTCGAACGAAGCGCCGGCTTGGAGAAGGTTGTAGAGGGAATCGGCTTCAGCCCGTGTGCGTGCATGCAGATGCGAGGCGCGAAGGGATGTGTTGAAGCGAAGGAAGAGCTCGCGAAGATCGGCATCTCCCACCTGAACCCGATCATGAATGAATCGACGCTGATATTCCTCCATCATGGCCTTGCGTTCGATCTGGGCTTTGGCATAGATGGCATCCGAATCGGAGGCCCATCCGCGTTCGCGTGCGATCTCGACGATGGTGTACCGCTCGATGCGGGAATTCACGACAGCCAGCCTCACCTCTTCGTTCAGATTCACGGCTTGTCCTGTGCGCATGTAGAACCGCCTCAGCTGGTTTTCCATGTGCCGGTCGGATATCGTGAACTGCCCCACGCTCGCCACGACCGATTCCGACTCGGGCTTGTCGCAAGCGACGGCCAACGTCAGAATAGCTAAACTGATAAAGAGGAGTCGATTCGACATGCCGCTTTCAAAAGGTGATCCGGGTGAACGGAAATGGTCAACTCTTGAAAATAGTGAAAGCGCTTACATTGTCAAATACTTTTTGCGAATTTTCCCCCAAAAAAGCGGTTACATCACGCGTTGACGCCGTATCGCTTCATGATGTAGTCGTCTAACATGCGCTTGAAGTCACGACCAATATGATCCCCTTGTAGTGTAATCACATGCTGCCCGTCGACATACACTGGGGCCTTGGGTTCTTCGAAGGTTCCGGGCAATGAGATGCCGATATTGGCGTGCTTCGATTCGCCCGGACCATTTACGACACAGCCCATCACGGCCACTTGAAGATCTTCGACACCGGGGTAGACTTGACGCCAGACCGGCATCGTGTCACGGAGGTAGGTCTGGATTTCATCGGCCAATTGCTGGAAGTAGGTGCTCTTGGTCCGGCCGCATCCCGGACACGCCGTCACTTGCGGCATGAAATTCCGGATCCCCAATGACTGCAGGACTTGTTGCGCCACTCGCACTTCCTCGGCACGGTCGCCGCCTGGCATCGGAGTCAGCGAAACGCGGATGGTATCGCCGATGCCTTCATTCAACAATACGCCTAAAGCCGACGCACTTGCCACAACCCCCTTCATGCCCATGCCGGCTTCCGTCAAGCCCAGATGCAAGGGATACGGGATGAGCATCGACATGCGGCGATACACCGTGATCAAATCTTGAACGCCCGAAATCTTGCAACTCACAATGATTTTGTCTGATGCCAAGCCCACATCCTCAGCTAGTTTGCTCGAACGTACCGCACTTTCAAGCATGGTATCGATCATCACTTCTTTACTGGATTTCGGCTCGGGCATCGCGTTATTGAAATCCATTTTCTCAGCGAGCAGCTGCTGATCCAGCGATCCCCAGTTCACCCCGATCCGCACCGGCTTGTCGTGCTTGATGGCCTGTTCAACGATGGTGCAAAAGTTCTTGTCGCGCGTCTTGGTACCGGTATTGCCCGGATTGATGCGGTATTTGCTCAATGCGGCGGCACAATCCGGAAATTCGGTGAGCAGCACGTGTCCGTTGTAATGAAAATCGCCGATCACAGGCACTTCCACATTCCGCTTATCCAATTTTTCCATGATATGAGGCACCGCGGCGGCGGCCTCCTTGTTGTTCACGGTGATGCGGACCAATTCCGATCCCGCATCATGCAACTGGATGATCTGTTCTACGGTTTCGTTGATGTCGGCTGTGTCGGTGTTCGTCATGGACTGTACCACGATCTGCGAACGTCCGCCAACCGTCACACCACCAACATTTACAGGAATGCTTTCACGACGGGATAACATGGTCTTACGTCTTGGATGAATCGAATAATTTGCGTTTTTCGTCTGCCGTCAGACTGGAATAGCCTTTCTGAGCGATTTTGTCGAGGATGCGGTCGATTTCGGATTGATCGATTTCTTCGATGATCACTGCGTCGGAAACCGGGCGCATCCGTTTGTTCTTCGGACCTTTCTTCGGGAAATAGGAGCGAATCAAAGCCGACATCGTTTCAAATCCTCCGTTGGAATACACCCGCATCAGTCCCCATCCCGAAGCAGCTCCACCTAAATGAACGATGCGGGCGATGTTATCATTCGCGGTGAGAAAGAGGACGTCCAGGGCGATGAGTCCGGCCACGACATACCTTGCCTGAATGGGCGGAAGCAGCAACAGCATGATGGGCGCGGTGGGATAGAGCATCGCAAAGGCCACCATCACACCGAAAACGGCACCCGATGCGCCCACAGTGGGCAACAACGTGCTCATACCGAAGATGGCGGTGACGATCAGATTGATGAGTGCGCCACCGACTCCCGCGCCGATGTATAGAATCAGGAAATTTCGTGCCCCGATGGTGGATTCCACGGCTTGACCCATCCACCATAACCAGAGCATGTTGAACAGGATATGAAATCCGCCGGCATGCAAGAGCATGTAGGTGAACAAACGCCATGGTTGGAGCAGGGAATCGGACCAATGCGGCATGAGTCCGAATGTAAGAGTGATCCATCGTGAGGCTTCAAGACCACCAAATAACCCTACCAAGGCCTGCAATAGAAAAACAATGAAGGTGGATACGATGATCCAGCGAAGTCCGGTAGGCAACTGCATCAATCCGCTTCTGATTGAATCAATAAAGCTCATTCGAGGTTGGTTCGGATGTTCCAATAGCGGATGAGGATGTACCCAGCCACCATCCCACCCAAGTGCGCAAAATGCGCCACTCCGGATGCGGTGTACATCACGCCGTTGAAGAGTTCAAACGCGGCGTAGGCCCCGATCAGATACTTCGCTTTGACCGGAATCGGTGGAAACAGAAGAACAATGTACCGGTTCGGGAAGATCATGCCGAACGCGAGAAGGATTCCGAACACTCCACCCGATGCACCCAGAACAGGATTCGAAGAGACGAGCATGTGGATGAGCGCCGCACCGAGCCCGGTGAGCAAATAGTAGATCACGAATCGTTTCGTTCCCCACATGTATTCCAGCGAACTTCCGAACATCCACAATCCGAACATGTTGAACAGGATGTGGTTGAAATTGGCATGCAGAAACATGTAGGAGATCAACTGCCACGGATAAAAACTCGCTCCTTCAAGTGGAAGGAACCCGAAGCCGAACACCGCCGGTGGAAACAGGATGAACAAGTTGTTCACGATGTTGCCCACTACAGGCGTCTGCTGCGCGAAAAACACCAACGCGTTGATGATGAGGAGATGTTTGACAGCCGGCGGAATGGAGAAATTCATGTCAACGGAAATGGGTTCGTTTAGCCCGTAAATATACGTTGATTCCGCCTAAGGTCACGCCGGGGATGCCCTGCCCAGGGTAGGTCGTATCACCACATAAGTACAATCCGGGGATGTGGGTTTCGTTTGGCGTCCAATCCCATAACGCACGATCCATCGATTGAGGGATGCCCCCCACGCGACCTTTGTGCCGACCCACCCAGCTTTCCCAACTCGACGGCGAGGCGGAGGTGGCCAGCTTCACTTCGGCATCCTTGAATCCAGGTAACGAGTCGCGCATCAACTCAAGAATGCGCTCCGTCACGATCTGCTTTCGCTCTTCGTACGTGGCTTCATCGATGTCGAACCAAGGCTCGGTCGGCGTATGGGTCGACACATTCAGCACGCGGCCTCCATCCGGCGCTCTCATCGTATCGCCACGCTGGGATAACGAAACGAAAATGGTATGGGAGCCGCAGACAGGTACTTCAACGTTGCTGTGTATCTGATGATGGAGGGTCATGCCCTCCGGATAGATGTCATCCGTCACAATCCCCATCGTGAAAGCCCCCCATCCGACATCGTATTTCTTGGCTTCTTTCTTGAAATAGTTGGATGCGGCGCCGCTGGTCAGGGCTTCCATGTTCCAAACCGGAAGGTTTGCAATGACAACCTTTGCTTCGAACTCTTTCCCGTTTTTGCAGGTCACGCGATGGCCACCCGCGATTTGCTCGATCGACACGACTTTGTGTTTCACAAGCACCTCTCCCCCTTTCTCGCGGATGTGGGCTTGCAACGCATTGGCCATTTCGATCAGTCCGCCCGGCACCGAATAATTTCCCGAATTCGTGTACGTCAGCGCCGGCGCCCCGAACAGAAACGGGACATCTTGTGATGGAGCCTGTGCCGAAATCATGAGCTGTTCGTCCACAAACCGTTTGAAGGATGGGGATGTGAGTCCATGCTTGATCATCCGGTCGTACACGCTCACAAAGGCGAACCGCAAGGCCAATGCGTGTTTGGGATGGTTGCCGAGCAACCGAAGCGCATCGCCAATGGATTGGGGTGGAAAAAACGGATTGCGCTCGGACAGTTTCCACACGATATCGGATGTGTCATACGCCTCATTCCAAAATGCGCGCTGGGCGTCTGGCTGACCAAAATGACGAATGGCTTCCTCAATCCACATCTCGCGATCTTCATGTCGGGTGATCGTGGTTCCATCCAGATGCACTGTCATGCTTGGCGTGAGGCGTTCCCGCGGAATCCGAATGCCAGTCAATGCTTCCAATCGGGCCAAGGGCTGATGGGCGTCGAAACCGATGAGCGTCGTGGCACCCGATTCGAAGATATATCCTTTCCGGAAGTAGGACGAACTGCATCCGCCGATGGCATGAGACCCTTCGAGGAGGGTCACGGAGCGGTTGTCGTTGGCAAATAGGGTTGCGGCGGTGAGTCCTCCCATCCCGCCGCCGATCACAATCACATCTTGTTTAAACATATGGGGTAGAACACCATCCTACCATCGCTGCGTTTCGTTGCCCAAAAATCTCCTCACTCCCTCGCGACAATCCGCATCACCCCGTGCCTGCGCATTCGTTTTCGCGGCCAACTCGAATTGCTGCGACAGAGAAAGACCCGCCTGATCGGCAAGCAGCCCTTTGGTCCGAGCCATGGCAGACCCGCTTAGGTCGTTCACGAAACGGCTTGCCCACCACCGGCCACGTGAGTCAAGGTCCCCTGCCGGCACCACTTCCGTAACCAGACCGATGTTCTGGGCCTCTTGGGCTGAAATCCGTTGGGCGCCCAACAACAAGCGCCGGGCTTGGGTCTCCCCTACTTTGCGGAGCAAGATCGCCGATACGATCGCCGGGACGAAGCCGATCGCGGTTTCCGTATAACCGAAGCGGGCGGTTTCGGAAGCGATGGAAATGTCCGCGGCCGTCGCAAGCCCGCATCCACCCGCAATCGCATCTCCTTGGATGAGCGAAACAATCGGCTTGGGATGGCGAATCACCGCCTCGAACAAGTCGGCGAGTAGCGTGGAATCGGCCAGGTTTTCCTCAAAACTGGCCGATTGGAGTTTGGACAGGGCGTCCAAATCGGCGCCGGCGGAAAAAACCGTGCCCTCGGCTTGGAGCACGATGACTTTGACGTCCGTGCGTTCGGCCTCATTCAATGCGGAGAGCAGGCGGTCGGCCAACTCGGAATTCAGCGCGTTGCGCTTTTCCGGCCGATTTAATGTGAGGGTAAGAACTCGATCAAGCGAATGTTGAGTCAGCATTCGCCACGTTACGAATTCTTTTGTCGGATTCTAAGAGTCCGTCGCGCAAGCGGATGATTCGATGGGCATGCAATGCGATGTCTTCTTCGTGAGTCACGAGAATGATCGTGTTGCCTTGCGCGTGCAGTTCTTCGAACAATTCCATGATTTCGACACCGGTTTTGGTATCGAGGTTACCAGTCGGTTCATCGGCCAATAGAATGGATGGATTGTTGACCAGAGCCCGAGCCACAGCCACACGCTGACGCTGACCACCGGACAATTCATTCGGTTTGTGATGCATGCGGTCGGCCAAGCCGACCTTCTCAAGCACGTCGATCGCCTGTTGACGGCGTGCCGAGCCTCTCATGCCGGCATAGATGAGCGGAAGCTCGACGTTGGCCAGAGCGGTTGAGCGAGGTAACAGATTGAACGTCTGAAAAACGAAGCCGATCTCTTTGTTACGGATGGCAGCGAGCTCGTTGTCGGAAAGGGTGTTCACGTTCGTTCCGTTCAGGATGTACGACCCGGAACTCGGCGTGTCCAAACATCCGATCACATTCATCATCGTGGATTTTCCGGATCCCGAAGGACCCATGATCGCCACGTATTCGTTCTTTTGGATTTCAAACGACACGCCACTGAGCGCATGAACGGTTTGAGTACCCATTCGATACTCTTTTTTGACATCCACGCACTGGATCACGGTTTTGGCCATGATCAAAACTCAATGTTGGTCGTGATGTTGCCGATATAGTAATCCAGCAATTTCTCTTGGAACGCGAATTGATAGACGGCGCGTATCCGATTGGAAGAGGCATTCACGAACTCGGTGTTGGCACGTGTCAACTCAATCAACGTGCTTGCACCCACTCGGTAGCGTTCTTGCTCGGTCTCGTAAGCTTTGGTGGCGGCGATCAGGGCGGTCTCTGTTGTGCGAAGTTGCTTGGCGTAAGCGAGATAGTCGTTATGTGCTTGGCGAACTTCCTGAAGGATACCTAGGCGACGATCTTCCATATCGAGCAAGTCGTTCTTGTATTGGACTTGGCTGCGTTGAACGTTCGTACGTGGACCGAAACGGTTGAAGATCGGGATCTGTAGACTCAGACCATAGCTTCTCGTCGGATTGCGATCGAAAAACTGATCATTGAATCCGAGTTTGTTGAATTGTGTAGGATCGACGATGTCGCGTTCACGGTATTGGTCACTGTAGCTGGAGTTCAGACCTGCCGTGAAGGTCAATGTAGGCAGGTAGGCACCACGAGCGGCCGTGAGGGCGTATTTGCTAGCTCTGATTTGGGCTTCTTGCGCACTGATGTCGCTGCGGTTAGCCAAGGCTTGATTCACCAACTGATTCAAATCAAACACCTTCACTTCAACGGTTTCTTCTTCGATGCCAGGTGTCACCAACTCATACTCCAGAAGTGGATCGATTTGCATGATTCGCACCAATTGAAGCAAGGAGATGTTCACGGCGTTCTCGCGTTGCACCAACAAAAACTCACTGTTCGCGACCAAGGCTTCCTGATTGTATTGATCTACGATCGGACGCATGCCCACTTCCACTTGAGCCCGGATCTGATCGAGTTGGCGCTGGGCGCTTTCCAAATCCTGAATAGAGATCGTCAGAAGCTCCTGATTCAACAAAACCGTTAAGAAGCTGCTGGCTGTCTGAAAAATGATGTTTTCCTTGGTGCGCTGCAGGACTTCCTCGCTCGACAACCGACGGGCTTGAGCTGCGCGAAGATCGCTGATGTTCTGAAAACCGGCAAAGAGGGGAACACTCGTATTTATGCCACCGCTGATGCCCCGCGTAGTGAATTCATCGAACTGAAGCCGTTCTTGGACAAACTGACGACCTGTGCGACGGTTCGCGTTCATGCTGGCATTCAGGTTCGGTAGAAACTGACCATAGGCTTGGGTCACAATCCCGTCCTGCAACTCAAGGTTGTTTTCGGCTTTTTTGACGGTGAAGTTGTTCTCTAAAGCCAGTTGGACCGCTTCTTGAAGCGTCAATTTCGTCGCCGGCTGGGATTGGGAGAACGCCGACTGAGTTGAGAAGAAGGTACAGATGACCAGTGGCAGGAAATAACGCATAGGATAATGTAGATTGAACAAGATGACGGAAGGTATAAAAATAGGCAGGTCGCTTTAACGGTGTGCAATCCGTTGTGTTTCGAAGCGGTTCTTTAACCTTTTTTATCAATCGACTCGACGATGGCCTGAACCGCCTTTCTGGCGGCAACTACTTTAAGTTCGGAAAATAGATTCGCAAAAAAGGACGCTTGACCGCGGGTGCGTCCGCCTGTTGCGGCCATGTAGCCGAAAGCTGCGGCAATGGTGAACGCTTGAAGCGGATATTTTTTGATCCAATACATGGGAGAGACTCTGGCCGTCACATCATCCTTCACATCCTCGAAGGTATCGTTCACATGGTTCTCCAACCGGACAAGCTCGTCGCGCAGCGCTTGTTTTCGTGCTTCCAGATCCGAGATCCGGTTGATCATGTCTTGTTCACTCATCGGATTTGGACTCCTCGGTCGATTTCAATTCAGTTTTGGGTTGAAGCAAGGCGTTGAGTATAGACAGCTTCACCTTCTGTTCGATCAGTTTTGGCAAAAGAAGCCAACAGAAGAACGCAAAGACGAATAGCATGACGGCCACGATGATGAATCCACCGGCTGGATTTCGAAGAACCTCGCCCAAAAACATCGCAAGGGCCAACATCATAAACAAAATTCCAAGCCCAACGATGAACAAGATCACCATCGTAACGATGGCTTTCCCTGAAAACGAGCTGATCTGTTCACCGATTTCCAACGCCCACAATTGAATCCGAGTCTCCACAATGACACGGATATCATGTGGCAACTGCTTCAGACGATCGGTGATATCCGGATCAGTCATCACTACCACTGAATAGGCGTCCAATCATGTACCCTACGACCACGGCGATACCGACCGCAACCAATGGATGCTCGCGGATAGCGACTTCCGCACGCTCTTTCAACTCTTCGATGCGCTCGCGCAATTCATCCAATTCGGGGAACTGCTGACTCAAATCCTCGAGCTCTTCCAATTTGCTGGTCAGCTTATCAACGGTTTTCTTACTCATGGCTTCATCCGATTGGTTAATTATCAATATAGAAAGCCTATCACACTAAATCGAACTCTTTCCCTGCCGATTGTCGTATGATATTTTCGCATTCTAATGTGAGCAATTGTGTGAGAAGGATAGGCATCGAGCGTTTTAACCGGTCTTGCAACACATCGATATGTTGCCGACCCATCTCATCCAACAACCGGCATATCGCGAGCAAATCCTCACTCAGCTCCACGCTTTTCCACCTGGGTTGAGGGGTTTCGACTCGAACACCGTTGGTCAACCACGGGAGTTCTTCAAGCATATCTCCGACCGACTCGACCAGCTTTCCGGTGCCTTCGCGGATGAGCCGATGCCCGCCACCCCCCTTTTTGGACGTGAGCGGATGGGGTATGACAAACACTTCCCGGTTTTGATCGATCGCCAGTCGCGCGGTGATCATACTGCCTCCTGTCAGACCGGTTTCTACGACAAGAACGCCGAGGCTTAGTCCGCTCACGACCCGATTCCGTACCGGGAAGTTCATGTAATCGGGTTTGGTACCGGGCGGAAATTCGGAGATTACGGCCCCACCCGTATCGATGATCTGCTCGGCGAGATAGGTGTTCACACGCGGATAGATGCGGTCGATACCCGAACCCAGCACGGCAATGGTCTTCCCTTTCTGTTCGATGGTGACCTTATGGGCGATGGTATCGATGCCGTAGGCCAAACCGGATATCACATTCAGTCCGGCACCAACAAGTCCTTGCGAGAACGCTTCCGCCATTTCACGTCCGTACACAGACGGCATGCGGGTGCCGATCACGCCCATCCCAGGCTCACTGAGGCAGTTCACATCCCCATTCACCCATAAGAGTAATGGCGGATCGAAAATCTCCTTGAGTTGCGCGGGATAGCGGGGATCATCGAGCGGAAGCAGATGGACGCCCAGCGTATGGGCTTTATCCAAAATGCGGTCGACTTCCTCCCATCCGGAAAAGGATAGGATTCCGTGCGCGACGGTTTTCCCGATGCCTTGGATAGACAGCAGATCGCGGGCTTTGAGCCGGAAGATGGATTCCGGCTCGGGAACAACAGAGAGTAACGTCTTGCTTCGGCGGGCGCCGAGGTTAGGAATCAGACTGAGGGCGATGATCGTACGTAGGGGATCCTGCATCCGGTAGTGCGAGTTTGGCCCAGATGCGTTCTTTCAGCTCGCTCAGGTTATGGCCAGTGGCGGCCGACACGGCGATCCAATCATCCGGGAGGTTAGGGGGTTCTTCCAACCGGTATCCTTCCTTCAGATCCATCTGCGTGATCACCACCAAGCGCTCTTTGAGAAGCAGGTCTTCGCGATACTCCTTCATCTCATTGATGAGGACGTCGTACTCCGCTTGGATGTCGGACATGCAACTGATGATCAGCAACAGCATCCGATTGCGTTCGATGTGGCGCAGAAACCGCGTGCCGAGCCCTTTCCCGAGATGCGCGTCTTCGATGATGCCGGGGATGTCGGCCATCACGAAACTGCGGTAATCGGGGAACGCCACCACGCCCAAATTGGGCTCAAGCGTGGTGAACGGATAATCCGCGATTTTCGGCTTTGCGGCTGAGAGCGATGCGAGCAGCGTGCTTTTTCCAGCGTTCGGATACCCCACTAAGCCCACTTCCGCGATCAGTTTCAGCTCGATCTCCACGATGATATGCTCTCCAGGCATGCCGGGTTGGGCATACTTCGGAGTCTGATTCGTATCGGATTTGAAATAGTGGTTTCCTTTACCGCCCTGTCCGCCTGCCGCGATCACCAGTTCTTGGCCGTCTTCGGTGATTTCACCGAGCCAGCGACGGGTTTCGAACTCATACGCCACCGTGCCAAGCGGCACATCCAGAATGATGGGCGCGCCATCGCGACCCGAGCGGATGCCGCCCTCACCGTGATTGCCGTGGTCGGCCTTCATGAATTTGCGGTAGCGCAAATCCAGAAGCGTGTTCATGTTTCGGCTGCCACGGAGGATGATGTTGCCACCACGTCCCCCATCGCCCCCATCAGGACCGCCCATGGGAACAAATTTTTCCCGGCGGAAGTGAACGGAGCCTGGGCCGCCGTTTCCGGCTTCCAAGTAGAGTTTGGCGTAATCAGCGAATCGCATGGTTCAGAATGAAGGTTACCTAAAGATAAGAAGGGCGGAACGTGCGATTTCTTACACGTTTCGCACATATTTAGGAACGAAAGGTATGGATGATGGCGTCTTTGTAGCCGAGTGTGCGCGCCCGACGGTACAGAAGGACCGCGTCTTCGAGTCGATCAGTGGGCCTTGAGCGCACAAAATATTGGTTTCCGATCTGAATCACATAGTTTTGGATTCCGGCTCGGCTGGTCAATCGTTGTGAAAGTTGGTACGCCTGCGCTTGAGTATTGAACAATCCGAACTGCACGGTGAATTCCATATCACGACTGTTCACATTCGGCTGGGTGATGAGGAACGCGTCTTTGAGATCCGTTTCAGACCGCAGACGGTCGCGTTCGGTGGATGCTGTCAAGAAATTGCTCATCGGCTCAAGCACCACTTTGAACTGGTTGAGGATCGCATCAAACAGCATGTGGCCTTTCAGGCCGTATCGGGTGTTGATATCGGCGATATGACGAACCGCAGCCAGCGAATCCGAGAACGAGCCCACTTGAATCGCATAGAAGACGTCCTCGGTGGCGAAAATTTGCTCGCTGATGATGAACGCATCGGAGAATTGGGTTTTGCGCAGCGCGTTGATGGCGGCGAGCGCGTTTTCCAGCCCTTCGATCTCCGTGCTGAAGACGCGGTAATTGTCCCATCGGCGGCTGTATTGGATCTCATGCACCACCCCGGTCTGCTCCTCGATCTCCATCTTAGCCATGATGGCGCGAGCCAATGTGCTCATCGTGGCGGTCTGAACTCTGAAATATTGCGGTTTTACCACCACAGGTTCCACCACCGGTTCTTCAACCACAGGCACCGGAATCGGACGCAGTTTCAGATCGAAATTCAATCCGGCGATGAAATCCCCTTCCGGAATCGATTGGACGGTGAAATCGATGAACGCGGGATGGGAATCCGATCTCAGAATATTGAGCTGGGTGGTGTCCACTTGAATCCGATACTCGCCTGGCGGTACTTCCATCGCATAGAACGATCCGTCGAAGAAGGTGATCACTTCCTTGCGCTCGTTCGTGGCCAAGTTGGTGTAGTAGAGACGCAAGCCACTGATGGACTGCACGTTGCCAGTGGCCGTTTCTCGCGTGGCTCCACCTTCAAAAATGCCGCTCGTACGGAAGGGGATTGACAGGATTTTGTGCTGATTCGGATCGGTGATCACACCAAAACGCTCGATCGACGGAACCAATACCGGATTCTCCACCGCAGCCTTGTTCACTTCCACATCGTACTGGCGATATTGAAGCATTTGGGAATAAATGGCGAACCCTTTCACGGCGTGATACCGAGAACCGGCACCTTGGAAACGCAGGATGTTACCAGGTACCGATTGCTCTTCCTTGTCTTTCACACCATTGTCATTGTTGTCGATATAGAGGTCGGCGATGACGGCCGAACGTCCTACCTGGCCTCGGTTGTCGAACCATAGCAGATTCATCGAAGGTTCATACGCCACCGCACCCCGAATCGATTGGTTCGACGACCATGCCTGGCTCGTGACACGGGTATTGGCACTGGTTCGGACGTATTTGAAATCGAAACTAAGGGTCAGGAAAAACGCCGTGACATTGGTCGGTACGATGCGGGTCATGCTGAATTGGATCCGACCATCTCTTAGAAAACTCCGTGACATTGTGAGATCGAATCGCTCCGGGTTGTGAATCGCATGAATGGCGTCGTACTGCGCACGCAAGAACATGCCACGCAATGGCAGCCAGACGCTGTTGTCACGAGGCATCGTATATGTTGCCGAAACCTGATATCGGTCTTGAATGAGCTTCTCGCCAGTCGCATTCAGCACGCGGCTCGATCGGCGAAATCCACCACGTGTGGACACTTTTCCAAACCGCGAGTTCAAATCCAGACTGGTGCTTGATAGGATGAAAGCGGGAAATTGTGACCGGTCAAATGACGTCCGCACCGAAATTGGAGCCTTTTCGTAGGGGATGTTCACAAACAAGGCACCACCGGACTGATTCATGAGTCCGGTGGTGGCGATATCTGCCGATTCCGCATAAACGGTGTAATAGGCATTTGCGAAATCGCCTCTGGTGGTTTGATAGTACACATCCGATTTCAGGAAATTGCTGGGTGAAAACTCGGTGTTGACGAACAGGCCATCTTTAAGGCTGGCGTTGATGGTGGCGGATGTGAAGTTCTTCGTAACGTTGGATGGGGTTCTCAAGTATTCCGATGTGGCTCCAACGGTGAGATTTGGTGAGATCCCGTATCCGCCGCGCACGTAGCCAAACTGATCATCACCACCTTCAAACACATTATCGTCCATTCCATACCCGGCGTCGTACCTGAATTCACCTTTGGGTACGAAATTGAACGGGATACGGATGGTCCGGTTCGATTCGATCAGTTCGCCACCCGGACCATAGATTACCAACTTGATGTCGTTCGGACCATAGACGATGGGAATCTGAAACGTGAACCGTCCTTGATCGTCAGTGGTTGTGAAATCCGTGAGGCGATCGTTAATGAACAGCTCCACCTCCGAATCGGGCATCGTCAGCTCCGATATGGTATAGAAATCGAACACCCGATCCGGATATAAGGGCTCATTCGTGAACCGGACGCCAGTCATGTTGCTTTTCAAGGTGCCACCAGTCGCATTGATATCGCCCACGAGGGTTTGCGACAACCAGGGATTGTCGCCATGGTAGTACCGATACCGCCAACTGTTGACCCCCGCTTCGGTTCCGGATTCGCTTCTCGCCACTTGCGAATTGACTTGGACATCTCCACCCAATAGTTCGGAACCAGTGATGAGCGATAAACTGTTGGTGAGCGAATTGCGGCTACTCAGATTTTGCTGATACGCATAATCCAGGAACCCTCCGTTGAAAAAACGAGGCTGACGTTTAAAGGCCACAGGAAATTCACCCCTCGACGCTGATTTCTCCCTTTCCAATCTCTCACGTAGACGCAAGCGTTCTTGGCGTAGCACGACTGGCAATTTCAGCGGTGTGACCAAACGTAGCATCAGATTCGAAAAATCGACGCGGAACTCAAGTTGAAACACGTCTTCAAATACAGCCTGGTCCAAATACAGATCCAACTCTCCCAGATATATCTGGTCTGCCGAAATACGAGTGGTGTTACCAGAGAGGGTCACAAACTGGTTTATAAAATCAACCACATACGGTTGCTTGTCGTTCAAATATGTACCGCGTGCAGTTGTGCCATTCGCATCCAAGGTGATTGGGATGTACAGTTGGCGGAACAATTCAGAGATCGGCAACAGGAACGCCTGCGTATCGGAATCGTAGTAGGCGATAAGGTTAATGTTTATACCGCCCTGATAATTGAATTGCAGAAACACCTCGTCGATCTCTCGCGCTGAGAGCGAAGATGACCAAACTGACAGAAGAAGAATGAAAATAAGCCGGTGCAACCTGATAAATCCGTAGGGTTTTCCAGGATGGAAGGTAGGCAGAGCGCTCCGTTCTATTCGATTATAGTTTCCTTATTCCGTCGGATTCAGAACCGTACCTGGAAGGTCTGACGTACCAATTCCATCGGGATTTGCTCGGAGGAAGGAATGTCGCGCCGATTTGTGGAAAACGACAGCGTTACGGTATAAGCGCCAGGCGTGATTTCATCCAGGGGCATCTGAAAATTGCGTTTCCCAGTCTCAAAAATCGTGGTGGTCTGTTGCTCTTCAAAAACAGTTCTGCCGTTGGCGTCTTTGACCACTGCATCGATGGTTCCGAGAAAGGGAGAGTTGGCGACGAGTGCGACATCGTACACGAGCAATAGATTGCTATCGGTTTTTGCAAATTGAACGTTCGATGGAACCACCGCAGTGCGAAACGCGCCTTTGGTATAGTAAACCCCAAGAACCTGTTCGAAAATGAAACTGATTTGGGTTCCTACGCCGCCGACTTCTGTTTGCTGAATCACCGCCGATTGAGGAGTGGATCGAACTTTCACGCGAGTCCAATACGTGCCGTCTCCAAGCGTGGACGGAGGACGTACCGTAAGGCGTACCGTTTGTCGCTGACCCGGTTCCAACATGAACGTGCGCGGAAAACTGCGGACATATTCGGAGATCGATTTCTGATCGGCAAGGGACGTCGAATCGCTGAACATCATCGTGATGTTGCCCAGTGAATCGGAGACTGTGTACCCGAATGTAAACTCCACGGCGATCTCTTGCGCCTGATTGGAATTGTTGGTCACCAAAAACGACCCGAAATTATTGTTGCCAATAAAGATGGTGGTTGGGGATATGGAAACCTGAGCATGAACCGTATTCAACCCGATCAGTGCCACAGTAAAAAAGAGGACAACAAATAGTCTCATATGATGCGTTAAGATTCGATCTGTAAGGTGAGGTACATTCTTCGTCTAAGTTAGAAGGTAACCATTTCCATGTGTAACGCCCTAAAATAAGAAAACATGCGGTATCGCATGTTTATGCAAAAAAAAAGGCGGCACCTTTAGAGGTGTCGCCTTATAATTCGCTGTTATGTCGAAATCAGAGGTAAATGGCACTTACAGTGAGAGCGCCGGAGTAGAGTCCGCCGATTGAATCACCTGTTGGTGCTGTAAATGAACCACCAATGTACAAGGTATTACCTGTCGCCAGAGTTGCACCTGTCGTTGTGTTCAACGTGTACGCTGTTGGACTGGCAGAATTCACCGCAAAATTTAGAGTAACCGTTATATTAGCGGCCGGAGTAGTTCCACCACCGCTTACATATGGAAGTAAAATGGTCGGTGTCGCCGTTTGTCCAGAGATACTTAAACCGCTAACTGTGTAAACGGTTGCAGTAGTGGCAGTGGATGTGATTACAGCACGCTTAGCCGTTGAACCTGCATTGGTAGCGACGTTCGTTGTAGCGAGTACAGAGACGGCGTCTCCGGCCTCTACGTTTCCGTAGACCAAGTCATCTACTTTCGTGAGAGCAAAAGCGTCGCGAATAGTTGTGGTTACATTCACAGTAGCTGTTTGGGCTATAGAGAGGGCCGGCGCGAGAATTAATGCGAGAACTATGAGTTTTTTCATGATAATGTCAGAGTGATAAGAAAGGTTGATAAGAATGTGTTTGTGTGGGCTTTGAGTAAATTTACGTGACTTTGTTCCTGATTTACCATTAGGTTTCATTAATAAAACCTAGGAGATAGGGTAAATGATGGCCAAATATTAAGCTAATCATAGAAAATGATCATGTTCACTTCGCCGAGATATTGGCCTGGAATCGCATCCTTGGTCTCGACTTTGCCGAAGACAAAGATGGTCATTTGCAGCATGTTCAATTGCTCCTGACCCTCATTCTGAGGCTGAAAGGGAAGGAAAAAATTGGCCTTGTATTGGTCGACGATCACCGCCCGAGCGTTTCGCCGTCCCGCTTCCAACACCCCGCTATTTGACCAAGCATACGACAGATCCACGCTGATGCGGCACCAATCCTCCTGGCAGTTCTTGTACTCCTCGTGGATCAGATATTGCGGCGTGTCTATGGAAACACCCACTAGAGAATAAATCAATCCGTTGATGGTGAAGATCCCAACTCGGGCATCTTCGAGCGTGATCTCCACATCATCGGACATGTTAAGCTGACCAAAATCCAGCTTCAGCTCAGCCTCGATGTTCACTTCGGGTTCCACTTGTACCGCGAACTGCACGAACTGAGCACTCGTCATCCAAGGAATCCCGAATGCAAACAATGTCAACCAAATGTTACGCATCAGTTGTAAATGATTTCGATTGTCACAGAGTTGGTAAAACTCCCGACCGTTTCGCTACCTGATGTGGTGATGGTGCCACCCACATACAAAAATACAGTTGATAGAGGCAAGGAAGCTTGGGCAATTTGGGGCGTGGGTGGCGGAGCGGGTGGGCCAGATCCTCGCTTGATCATGGGTATGCGAACCGTACTGGTGACAAATGACGTATTGCCGGTCATGTTGTCGAGAAAGGTATTCGTATTGTTATAGGCGAAGGTGTAGGTAATCGCGGATCGGCATGAGGATGTCACACATGTATCATCTCCGTTCAAATACACGAATGCGGGAGCGGTGATGGTGACAAAAATATCGAGATAGCGGATGGCTTCGATGTTGAGCGCGGCCTCATCGCCCGATCCGATCAAAATCACTTTGCTGTCACCGGAAACAATGGTTCCGAATGTGAGATTTCGCTCAACAATCAAGTTGGCACTGGAGGTGTAATACGAACCAAAATTGATCTCTTGCGCGTTGAGGGCTGAAGAAGCACTGATCGTGTAGAGTAAAATAAGGGTCCGTATCCATCTCATCACAAGTACTCGATTTCAATCGTGAACTCGCCTTGATAGGCGCCAAATTGGATGTTCTCGATGCTGGCGAAGCCACCGATCCAAAAATAAAATTCCCCGGTGCTGCTCATGGTGAGTGTGCGATTCTCTTGAGTCAAGATCTCGGAGGTGAGTTGATTGTCTGTAACCGCACCGGCAACGGTGTACGTGAAGTTGATGGTACTTCCACCCCCAATCCGAATCAGTTCCCGTTGTTCAATGAAGGAAACTCGGATGGCCGCATTGGGCCTGCCGGAGGCTTTCATCAGTCCGGCACCCGCATCTGTTTTCGGATCGAGACGAAGCTCGTTCGCATCGATGTTGAGCCGACCAAAATTCATGTTGGAGATGGTAACCAGCTCCACCGTGGAAAGAATTGAGGTTGAAACTGTAACGATGACTCTATCGTCCGACCGCGCAGGATTTGATTGACCAAGAACCAATGTTGGCAACAGCATGATTCCTAAAAAACATATCGTACGTCCTGTTTGTCTACGCATGAGAGTAAAATACCGATTTCAATTCAGCTCGCACCGTTAGAACCGATTAACAATCGGATACACGCAAAAACCCACCCGGATGGTCAAATCCGAGCGGGTAGTTTGCAATCAGGAGATTCGTTCGGTCAGTTGTAAAAGGCCGATACGATGTAGGTCTGTGGCATCGAGCTCATGTGAGCGGTGTCGATCGTGATGCGCTTGACCTGCGTTGGGTTGGTTTTGCCGTAGCTTAGAATGGTTTCGTTCGACGAAAGGGTGTAGGTGGCTTCAACCGATTGCGTGTTCGGGATGGATGTACTGAGCGTGGTCATGGATGTGTCTCCTGAGTTCTGTGATTGCATGACAGAAAACACCACGTCGCTTAGGCTGGAGCTCGTCACCCGGATTTCATCATCCGAGCTTGACAGGTCCAAGCGGGTCGATTCAACTACCGTCGCACGGATCTGCATGGAAGCAGAGGCGGTCCGCTGAGCCATTGCGGCTGTTGCGGTGAGTGCGATAAAGAGGAAGGTTGTGATCGAGCGTTTCATGGTGTCGTCCTGATTGTTTCAACAGGAGAAACCTACTGCCTTCGACCCTCTTTATTAACCCATCATATTAACGATGTATGATATTTAACTACGTAAGTGCAATTTTAAATGTTAAATTTTAAATGACTTACGCCTTAATTAGATTTATTATGAATAATAAATACATTGATTGTAGATAATATTTATACAACTTTGCATACCCATATCATTTAAAATTCCTTTGGGCTGAACGTCGTGCCTACTTCGACGCTTCGGAGTATCCGTTCGCCAGCAGCTTCAACATCCTTGTGAGGCGCACTTTCAGCTTGGTGCGTGGCACGATCACATCCACGAATCCGTGTTCAAGCAGGTATTCGGCGGTTTGGAACCCATCCGGAAGGTCACGTCCGATGGTCTGACGCACAACCCGGGGCCCCGCAAACGCAATCAAGGCGCCTGGTTCTGCGAGGTTGATATCGCCTAGCATGGCGAACGAGGCGGTGACACCACCCGTGGTCGGGTCCGTCATCAAGGAAATAAATGGCACTCCCGCTTCATGAAGTAGAGCGAGTTTGGCGGATGTCTTGGCCATCTGCATCAAACTGAGCACGCTTTCCATCATACGCGCGCCACCCGTTTGGGAGATGATGAGCAACGGAATGCGATGTTCACGGGCATGATCGATGGCGATGGCGATCCTCTCTCCGACCACCGAGCCCATGCTTCCACCAATGAACCGGAAATCCATACACGCCACAACCAAGTCCAACCCGCTCATTTTACCAACGCCCACACGCAACGCATCCGTGAGGCCGGTTTTCTTCTGCGCTTCGACCAAGCGCGACGCATAGGGCTTCTTATCGGTGAACTCAAGCGGATCTCCTGGGCGGATATTCCCACCGATTTCGGTCCATTTGTTCTCATCGAACAGAATCTCGAAATACTCCTTGCTCCCCACGCTAAAATGATATCGACTGGCCGGATCCACCCAGCAATTCTCTTCCAATTCGCGACGATGCACCATTTCTCCGGTACCCGGAACCTTGATCCAGATTCCTTCCGGCATCTCTTTGGGTGTGTCGGTTTGAATATTCGTGTCTGTGCGCTTGAACCAGCTCATATCATCGTGGTTTGTGGTCATGGAGCGTCAAAAATACAAAGGTTCGAGGTCTTCGGCACGAACGGGTTTCGTTTTGCCGGCTAGCACCTCGCTCAATATGCCCATGGCGGAGATGCTCTCCGATCCCATCACATGCACCCCTTTGAGCGATTCAGGCGGAAATCGAAGCTGCCCTGTTCCGGCCAGCACATCCCCTATTCGCAGTCGTTTCGCCATGTCATTGATTTCGACGATGGCGGATTCGGTATACACATGCTGCCTTCTGGCATCTAAGATGGCGTGGATGGAGGCATCCGGATACAGTTTTCCGGCCATTTGCGCGATGCCGGCCAACGTATTGATGGCGTAAACCGGAGTATCGAGTCCGTACAACATTCCTTTCACGGCCGAGGCACCGATGCGTAGCCCGGTGAAAGATCCGGGTCCGGCGCTCACAGCCACGGCATCCACGTCTTGAATCGTCATCCCTTCCGAAACCAACAGTTCGCGGATGAAGCGAAATACGGCTTCGGAGTGGATTCCCCGCTCTTCTGACCGCAGTTCCTTGGGGTCCCGACCCGGTAATGACAAAGCCACCGAGCAGACCGGTGTGGCGGTTTCGATGGCCAGAATTCGTTGCATCGCCCAATATACCGCAGTAAATCCGTATCATCGGAACGTGAAATTCATCCCCGTCATACTCCTGCTGCTGACCTCGTGCATCCCTGCCAACGATGGAACCTTCACCGGTCGAGTACGCTCAAGCGATGCCCAGAACCTGGCAATCATCCGTCCAGGCATTCATTATAAATACGCACCTGGCGACACCACCTGGCTGCAAACCGACCAGAATGGACGATTCCGATTCTCTACCCCATTGCAAGCCAACACCCGTTTCGAACTCGTGTTGGGCGGAAGGAAGTTGCCCATCATTCTATCCCCCGGAAAATCCTTGGATTTTGATGCGGTTGACCAGTCATTCTCGGGATGGTTCGGCGACCTGCACAATCAATATCTCGATCTGATGGAGCAGGATGCGCAATTGATGGAACGGATCCGAGCTGAACGCGAGAATTTCGTGGCGGGCAACATCACCCCGACGCTCGACTTTTATCAGTTTCGGATGCGGATGGCCACCGAAGTCTTCGGCGACACGCCCATGCGTTCCGTGGTGCACCGGATGTCGGGCGAATACATCATCAAGCAATTGGATGCCCTTCGGTTCGCGCCCGAATCCATTAACCGGGATCAGATTTTGCAGGATGCGGTGGCGCATGGATTCTTCACCTATGAATCGTTTGTGGCGCAACGTGCCGGGATTCGGGATTTCACGGACGCGTGGATCAAATCCTTTCCGGGTCGGGATTTGACCTTGACGGAAGCCGATTGGAAACGCAACCAAGCCCCGCAGCTTGATTCGCTTCGCAACCTCGTCACTCGCCACATCAGCGACCGCCGCGCCCGAGCCCACGCCGCGATGTTCCTTCTTGCCGAACGCCTCACCGAAGCCCCCTTCCCCTATGCCGAGGCTTCCTACCACGATTACATCGACCGCTATTCCGATTATCCCGAAAACATCGCTTTTTTGCGCACGCTGTATGAGGATCTGAAACAGGTCCAGCCCCCGAATCCTGCGATTCCGTTCGAACTGCCGGACCCATACGGTGCCATGGTGAGCTTGGAGGATGTGAAAGGCACGTTCGTCCTGCTGGATTTCTGGGCGTCGTGGTGCGCGCCGTGCCTGGCTGAATTTCCGCATATGAAACGCCTTCACGCTGAATACAGCCGCAAGGATGTGATATTCATCAGTATTTCGACTGAAGAAGATGAGCAGATCTGGCGCGATTACCTGGCGGCGGATCCCCATCCCTGGATCCAAGTCTATGCCGGTGGCGGCTTCCTGCATCCGCTGTTTCAGGCCTACAAGGGCGGTGGCATTCCGTTTTATGTGCTGCTCGACCGCAATGGAAACATCTACCGGTACAATGATTTCAGGCCCTCATCCAACCTGAAAGAGATTCTCGACGCCGCGCTCACCGCCGAATTCCCGGCGCGATCTATCCCGTAACGACCAGCATTCCTTTGTTGTAGATGGCATGAGCCCGGCCATGCATCTCGCGACCGATATATGGCGAATTGGATGATTTCGAGCGGATGTCGGATTTGGCGAAGGTCCAGCGGCTGTCCACATCGAACATAGTCAGATTCGCCACGGCACCGACTTTGATTTCCGGAACCGGAAGCGACAAGATGCGACGCGGCGCCCCTACCACTTTATCGAGCAACTCGTCCAAGCTGAGGATCTTCGTGCTCAGAAGTCTGCGTACGGACACGCCCCATGCCGTCTCCAGCCCGATGATGCCATTCGGCGCGTAGATGAATTCCACTTCCTTCTCATCGATGCTGTGTGGCGCATGATCCGTGCAGATCGCATCGATCGTTCCATCGCGGAGTCCTTCGATCATCGCATCCACATCGTCCTGCGTGCGAAGCGGCGGATGCATCTTATAATTGGTATCGAACGGATGGCGTTCAATTTCTTCGTCCGTCAGATCGAAGTGATGCGGACATACTTCGGTCGTCACGTGAATGCCTCTCGCTTTTCCTTGACGAACCAGATCCACCGCACCACGGGTTGAAATATGAGCGACATGGATGTGTCCACCTGTCAATTCCGCCAACAAAATATCACGAGCCACCATCACATCTTCGGCGATGGATGGGGTACCAGCCAAACCCAGCCTAGAAGAAACCTTGCCCTCGTGCATATGTCCAGGGCGCGACAATGCCAGGTCTTCCATATGATTGATGATCGGCATCTTCAGCATGGACGCGTAATCCAGCGCGATGCGCATCAATTTGCTGTTGTGCACCGGATCACCATCGTCCGAAAACGCGACAGCGCCACCTTCTTTCATGTCCGCCATCTCGGCGATGCTCTCCCCTTTGCGATCTTTCGAGACACATCCGATCGGATAGACATCCACCGCCACGGATTCCGCTTTTTTGCGGATGTACTCGACCACATCACGGGTATGGATCGGCGGTTTCGTGTTCGGCATGCAGGCCACAGCGGTGAATCCGCCAGCGGCGGCGGCGGCACTTCCGGTTGCGATCGTTTCCTTGTGCTCGAAGCCGGGTTCGCGAAGATGCACGTGCATGTCCATCCATCCGCCAGAAACAAGAGCGTTTTTCGCATCATGAATCGGGACACCGTCTGCGGACAATCCCGCCCCGATCTCGGCAATCACCCCATTCCGGATGAGGATATCGACGGTGGTTTTGGCATTGTGTCCGGCACCGGCGGGGCGAACATTTTGAATGAGGAGGGATGATGTAGGCTGCATCTTTCAAGATAAGGTTGAATTTTAAATGTTGAATTTTAAATGAAGAGGGGGATGTTAACTGATTCCTGATTCCTGATTCCTGATTCCCGCTCACCGATTTCTTATTTCAACCTTCAACATTCAACCTTCAACATTATCTTCAGGCATGTCCCAACTCACCGTTTCCGAACTCACATTCGACATCAAAGACCTGCTGGAAAGCAGTTTTAATGGAGTGAGTGTCTCCGGCGAGGTATCTCAACCCACTTTGGCGAGCTCCGGACACCTGTATTTCACGTTGAAAGACGCCCACGCGCAGATTTCTTGCGTGGCATGGCGCGGAACGGTGCAGCGCCTGAAATTGGCCGTGACGCACGGACAACAGCTGATTCTGGAAGGCGATATTCAAGTCTATGCCCCTCGTGGAAATTACCAGTTGATCGTGAACGGCGTGAAGCAGGCCGGCATCGGCGCGCTTCAGGAAGCCTATGAAAAGCTGAAGAAGAAACTGCAGGATGAGGGCTTGTTCGACTCCTCGCGGAAAAAACCATTACCCGTGTTTCCGATGGCGATCGGTGTGGTGACCTCCGAGACTGGTGCGGCGTTTCAGGACATCCGCTCCACTCTCGAGCGGCGTTGGCCGATGGCTGTGCTCAAATTGTATCATGCCGCGGTGCAAGGCGCGGGGGCTGCGCCCGAGATCGTGGCTGGGATTGAGCGGTTTACGCGTCGGGGGGATGTCGACGTGTTGATTGTGGGGCGCGGCGGGGGATCGCTCGAAGACCTGTGGCCTTTCAATGAAGAAGCTGTGGCACGGGCGATTGCGGCCTGTCCGATTCCCGTGATTTCGGCCGTGGGACATGAGACCGATTTCAGCATCAGTGATTTTGTGGCGGATGTCCGCGCGGCGACGCCCACGCAATCGATCGTGTTGGCGACCCCGGATGTCCGCGATCTTCGCCTAGGGGTGGATGACCGGGCCAAGGCTGTGGAACGAAGCCTGAGGGAGCGGATGCGGCAGAAACGGGAAACTGTGAATCGGCTATCCGCTTCGCACGGACTCTTGGCGCTTCGCGACAAGATCCAGATCCAGCGCGCCCGGTTCGAACGAGCACCTGAGCGCATGCGGATGCTGCTCGAATCGCTGTATGTGCGCCGCCGAAAAGATGTGGAGAACTTGGACATCACCGCCTACACCCTCCTCTCGCGCCGACTCCAATCCGCCAAAGACAAGCATCTTTCCATGCATCATCGTCTCGAAACCCTGAATCCGGAAACGCCACTGGCCCTAGGGTATGTTCGGGTGATGCAGGATGGGCGTTGGGTTCGGACTGTGGCCAACTTCCAGCCGAAACATCCTACCGAGTTAATTTGGAAGGATGGGAAATCGGAAATTGGTGTATAGTGTATGGTGTATGGTTGACTAATATCCGTAATTACCACTCCTCGCACAATTCACAATACACCATAAACCATACACAATACACCATTTTGATCAACTCCCTCGCCCAGCGCCTCCAGCCTTATTATTCGAAGTTCGATGTCGCGAACCGATTGCTGTTCACGGGCCATTCCCACACGGCTTGGCCGGATGTTGCCGAAGACGGATTGAATGATTATTTCCGGGTATCGGCGACGAAGGTGGACGACAAATGGGCTCCGGCGTATGAGCGGGTCGATGTGCTTCGCAACTACTTGCGTCGGTTTTATTCGGATCCCGACGGACAGTATTCCCTCGCCGCGAACACCCATGACCTGTTGGTGAAATGGATCTCCGCGCTCGATCTGAAGAAGAAGCGGAAGATCATCACCACAGATGGGGAGTTTTACAGCTTGTATCGTCAACTCACCCGTTTGGGCGAAGAAGGCGTTGAGATCGTCTGGGTCCCGGCTTTGCCTTTGGAGGGATTCGCCGAGCGCCTGCGCCCGCATCTCGACAATAACACCGCGGCTGTGATGCTATCGCGTATCTATTTCGAGACGAGCCTCATCAATTCCGACCTCCAAGAAGTCAATCGCGAGTGCCGGAAACACGGAATACCATTGATGGTGGATGATTACCACGGAACGAATGTCGTGCCATGGAATCTGAAGGAAACGGACATGGAAGATGTGTTCATCCTCATCGGCGGATACAAGTATTTGCAATGGGGCGAAGGGAACTGCTTTTTGAGGTATCCGAAGGGCTGCGAGATGCGTCCCGCCATCACCGGATGGTTTGCCGCGTTTTCCACCTTGAAACAGCCAAGGTCCAAAACCGTGCTGTATGATGCGGACGACGCGTTGTTCATGGGCGCCACGTTCGATTCGGTGTCGCAATTCCGGGCGGCGCGGGTGGCGGAATTTTTTACGGAACAAGGACTCACATCGGAGGTGCTTCGGGCCCAATACTCAGCCCAAGTTTCCTATCTGCGAGACGCCTTCTTGAACAGCGGAATCAAGCCATCGGACATGCGCTTGAAGCACACCTATCCCATCGAACAAAACGGCGGTTTCCTAGCGTTGGAGAGCGATAAAGCCCTGTTTGTCTGGGACGAATTGAAGAAGCGGGATGTGTACACAGACTGCAGGGGAACGACCTTGAGATTGGGTCCGGCGCCCTACACCACCACAGCCCAAATGGACGCCATGATCGGAGAACTTGTCCGGATTCTGTGCACATGATGTAAGATTTTCGGGAATCCGGCCTCTTATATGTAATTGATGTTGATTTGCCCTCTTGCAAATTGAACATATATTGCACATATTATCCCCATCCAATTTCAAAACCAATCTTTTCTATGGCAAACGCACCTTCTGACCGACTCAAAGCCCTCGACCTGGCCGTTGGCCAACTCGAAAAACAGTATGGCAAAGGCACGATCATGCGCTTGGGCGACAACCCCATCGTGGCGATCGATTCCATCTCCACGGGCTCCATCACCATCGACACCTGTCTCGGTGTGGGGGGAATACCGTGCGGACGCATCACCGAGATTTATGGTCCGGAATCCAGCGGTAAAACGACCCTGGCGCTGCATGTGATCGCTGAAGCTCAAAAGAAAGGTGGTTTGGCCGCCTTCATCGATGCGGAACATGCTTTTGATGCCAAGTATGCCAAGAATTTGGGAATCAAGACCGATGAATTGCTGATCTCCCAGCCTGACAGTGGCGAACAAGCCTTGGAAATCGCTGAAGCTCTGATCCGTTCCGGTGGGTTGGATGTCCTTGTGATCGACTCCGTGGCCGCACTGGTGCCACGCGCCGAATTGGAGGGCGAAATGGGCGATTCGCACATGGGTCTGCAAGCCCGTTTGATGTCGCAAGCGCTTCGCAAACTCACAGGTATTGTAAGCAAGACGCATACGGCTGTGATTTTCATCAACCAGATCCGTGACAAGATCGGCGTGATGTTCGGCAACCCGGAAACGACGACCGGTGGACGTGCCCTGAAATTCTATTCGTCCGTTCGGATTGACATCCGTCGCATCGGCGCCTTGAAAAAAGGTGATGAAGTGATTGGAAACCGCACGAAAATCAAAGTCGTGAAAAACAAAGTGGCTCCACCATTCAAGGAAGCAGAATTCAACATCCTGTATGGCAAAGGGATTTCGCGGATCGCGGAGATCCTGGACTTGGCCGTGGAGATGGAGATCATCGAGAAACGCGGAAGCTGGTTCCGTTATGAAGGCGAGCCGATTGGTCAAGGAAGCGATGCCGCGATGCAATTCATCGAAGAAGACAAGGCGCTCATGGCCAAACTCGAAGCCCAGATCCGTGCGAATCTGAATCCGGATGCCGTGCTGGTGAAATCGAGCAATGGCGTCGCCGTCGAAGACTAGCCCATCCGAACCATCCCTACGCGATCGGCTTCTTGGTAAGCTCTCGCGTAGGGAGCATTCGGTGTATGAACTGCGTCAGTTCGCCAAACAGAAAGGATATCCGATTGATGAGATCACGCCAATCCTGGATGAATTCATCGAACTAAGTTGGGTTGACGACCAACGTTTTGCGGACGCGTTCTGCCGCCACCGGCTGTCGATTTCACGCTGGGCTCCCGCCCGCATCGTTCAAGGTCTCTTGGCCAAAGGTGTCGCCAAAGACATCGCGCAGAAAACCGTCCGCGCCCATACCCCCGAAGACCTCACTGATTCCATGAAATCGGTGCTTCGCAAAAAAACCGCCGCTTTCTTGAGAGAATCCGATCTTCGCAAGAGAAAGAAGAAAATCGTTGATTACCTTCTGAGAAAGGGATATGCTCCCGGAGATGTGTACGATTCAGCCGATTCCCTACTCAACAGTTTGACGGAATGAAGAAAAAAATCACGTTCGATCGGGTGTTCAGATGGTCCATGCTCATCGTGGTCTTGCTCGGGTTGTTGTATTTGGTGCAACGATTTGCCGGCTTGGTCACTTTTTTCATGATTTCTCTGATTTTCGCCTACATCCTCAGTCCGTTGGTCAATCGGCTTGAGTCACGGGGAATGTCGAGATTATGGAGCGTGACCGTCGTCGTGGCCATCCTCATTGGCGGACTCACATGGGTGTTCACATCCTTTGTTCCGATGATAGGAAGTCAGTTCATGTCGTTCACATCCACATTCAACTTGGACACGGTACGGCTCATCGTCCGTCAATTGACCGATGCCTTTTTCCCCTCCATGAACATCCTGAATGCCGATACCTTCGAAGCGAATCTCATCGACCTGGTGGATGATTACTTTCTGCTGGGTAGTTTCTCCGACATGATTACGAGCGTGGTCGGCATTTTTACGAATGTATTCACAGCCCTGTTGATCATACCCGTGGCCACGTTTTTCTTATTGAAGGATGGGTTTCTCATGCGTCGCCGGTTGCTCAAAGTGGTGCCGAACGCCTACTTCGAAACCACGTTGGTGATCATCGATAAAATCGAGTCGCGTCTGATTCTGTATTTCAGCAGCGTGTTGTTGCAATCCAGCATTGTCGGTGTGTTGTCGTATGTCTTTTTGAGTATTGTCGGCCTGGAAAGCGCCTTGCTCGTGGCTGTCGCCATCGGATTGGCCAATTCCATTCCGTATTTCGGTCCGATCATCGGGTATTTGCTGTCGATGGTGATGTCGATTTATGAAGTGGGGAATGTGTCGTTGGTACCGTCTACATTGTTCGCAATCCTGCTGGTCCAGATGATTGATAACGCGGTCCTTCAGCCCCTCATCTTTTCCAAATCCGCGGATCTCCATCCAGTCTACATCCTGTTTGTGGTGTTGATCGGTGCTGAAATCAGTGGCGTGATCGGGATGTTGCTCGCGATTCCTGTCGTGACGGTCATCCGGATCACCGTAACAGAGATTCGTTGGAGCTTTCAACAGTATCATGTCTTCAAACTTGAATAGAATCCTTCCCAACCGGTTACCGAAAGGTGGCACAATCGGTATCACTGCGCCATCATCCACTCCCGATCCGGAGAAGCTGAACAAGGGCGTCCGTTATTTGGAGTCGCTCGGGTATCGGGTGATTGTCGGAACCACCTGCCATAGCACGCAGCATTATTTGGCTGGAAGTGATGAGATGAGAGCCAATGAGCTGATGCAGTTCTTTTCGGATCCCAAAGTGGATGCCATTTTCTGTGCACGAGGCGGATACGGATCGATGCACACCCTCGCATCGCTCGATTTCAACCTCATCGCTCATAATCGAAAATTGTTTGTCGGGTTCAGCGACATCACCGCCCTGCAGTGGTCGTTCTGGAAGCATGCGGGTCTCGTCACCATTTCCGCTGGAATGCCGGCCACCGATATGGCGCATGACGTCCTCGATCCCCAATTCGAATCGCTGTTCTGGAGCCTCATCGAATCCGGCAACCTTGCCCTGCCACTCCCCTACTCGCAAGACCACTCCCAGACCATCCACGGATTCTCGCTTCCCGGGACAGCTAGCGTGGCGTCCAAACTCTTCGGAACCCCGCATATGCCGGACCTGAACGGGTCCATTCTCATCCTCGAAGACGTGGATGAGCCCCGTCACAAGATCGAAGGCTACTTGCGACAGTTTCAGATGGCGGGCGCCTTCCGCGACGCCCATGCCGTGATCCTAGGCGATTTTACCCCATCCAAAACCGAATCCTATCCGCTGGTGCCCGATCTGAAAACCGTTTTCGATCGTGTGACGGCCGATAGCCGAGGACCTGTGATTCGCGACGTGGCGTATGGGCACATCCGTCCGAAAATCTGTGTTCCCGTGGGAGCTGCCATAACCGTATCTTTGGGTCCGGTATCGCAACTCTCCACTACGGGTTCCATTTTTTCCTCTTGATTCCACGAATCGCTGTTTTCGCATCCGGATCGGGCTCCAATTTCCAAGCCATTCTCGACGCCATCGCATCGGGTCGACTCGACGCCTCCGTCTGCGCCCTGATCGCCTCTAAACCTGGCATCGGTGCGATCCAAAAAGCTGAAACGAACCACATCCCTGTGTTCATCCAAGATGCGGATCTAGCTATCGAATCCACGAAACCGGATCTCCTTGTCTTGGCGGGATATCTCAAGCCGATTCCATCCCACATCATCAATCGGTTTCCGAATCGGATTCTGAACATCCATCCCGCATTGCTTCCCAAATTCGGGGGCAAGGGTATGTATGGTCGGCATGTGCATGAAGCGGTGATCGCGGCGGGAGAATCGGAATCGGGTTGCACGGTGCATGTTGTGACCGAACACTACGACGAAGGTCCGATCTTGGCGCAAGCACGAGTCCCGGTACTGCCAGAAGATTCGGCCGAAACGCTGGCGGCGCGAGTGTTGGCACAAGAACATCTTTTATTTCCATTCATCATTCAACAGGTTCTTCATGGCGGCTGACGCACACATCCATCCCCTTCACACATCGCCTCTCGTGGTACGTCGGGCATTGCTATCGGTATCCGACAAAACCGGACTCCTCACACTGGCAGAATTTCTACATGCTCAGGGAGTGGAATTGGTCTCGACCGGTGGCACCAAGAAAACCTTGGAGTCGGCGAATATTCCTGTAAAAGATGTGGCCGAAATCACCGGATTTCCGGAAGTGATGGATGGGCGGGTGAAAACGTTGCATCCGGGCGTGCATGCCGGTTTGTTGGCTAGAACATCCTATGCGGCGGATGTCGAGACACTCAAGCAACTGAACATCCTGCCGTTTGAATTGGTCGTGGTGAATCTGTATCCATTCAATGAGACCGTAGCGAAGCCCGATACCACGCCTGAGAAAGCATTGGAATTCATCGATATCGGCGGTCCGACCATGGTGCGTGCTTCGGCCAAGAATTTTCCGCATGTCTGCATCCTCACGAATCCGGATCAATACGATGCGTTCATGGCGGAATTGACATCCGGAGCGATCTCCTTCCTCACACGTCGGTCTCTGGCTGCGAAAGCGTTCGACCACACATCCGCCTACGACACGGCCATTTCACAGTATTTCAGCACGTGGATGGACCACACGATGCCATCTCAATTCGGTCTGACCTTGCCATTGGTCGAGGAAGTGCGTTACGGGGAAAATCCACAGCAAAAAGCGGCGGTATATGGGGATCCGGGTCGGTATTTCACGTGTTTCCATGGCAAGCAGCTCAGTTACAACAATTATCTGGATCTGGCTGCGGCGATCGATATCGCATCGGATTTTAAATATGCGGATCCGACGTGCGTGATCATCAAGCACACGAATCCGAGCGGCGTGGCAACGGCCGGAACACTCACCGAAGCGTATAAACTGGCTTTCGCGACGGATACCATTTCTCCGTTCGGTGGCATCATCGCCGTGAACACCGAATTGGATCTGGAAGCGGCCACAGCGATGGATGCGATTTTCACCGAGATCATCATCGCTCCCTCGTTTTCTGCGGAAGCCGAGGCCTTGTTGACGAAGAAATCACAGCGGCGCTTGATCCGTTTGAACGAATGGCCGGAATCGGGCAATGCATTGCACATACGATCGATACTTGGCGGCTTGTTGGTGCAACAGCAAGATGCGGTGACCATCACGGAAGCCGATTTGAAAGTGGTGACGAAACGTCAACCATCCGAACAGGAAATACAGGATCTGCTATTCGCTTGGAAGATCGCCAAGCATGCGAAATCGAACTGCATCGTGTTTGCGAAAGAGGGTCGGACTTTGGGTATCGGGGTTGGTCAGACGAGCCGTGTGGACAGCAGTGAACTGGCTGTATTGAAAGCCGCGAAGTTCGGAATCAGCTTGCAAGGCGCGGCGGTGGCCTCGGAAGCGTTCTTCCCGTTTGCGGATGGTGTTGAAGCGGCGGCAGCGGCCGGTTGCACCAGCGTGATTCAGCCCGGAGGCAGTGTGAGGGATGAGGATGTGATCGCCACGGCAGACCGACTCGGACTTGCGATGGTTTTCACAGGAATTCGCCATTTCAAGCATTAAAATTATATTCGTATTCGCATGGAAAGCCGTGAAATGGTAACTTCCGCTCAACTTTTTAACTCTCCCGCATCCAATGGTTGAAGCTCCAGACGTACACACAAAGCGCAAATCATCACCAAGTGGCATTTTTGATTGGATCTACTCCGATATTGCGATCGATCTGGGCACTGCCAATACGCTGATTTACCGAAAAGGGCAAGGAATTGTCCTGAACGAACCCTCCATCGTCGCACTGAATTCGCAGAATCTGGCTGTCGCGGTCGGGCATGAGGCCCGCCTCATGCACGAGAAAACGCACAAGGATATCCGTACGGTTCGTCCGTTGCGCGATGGTGTGATCGCTGATTTCGAAGTCGCGGAGCTGATGATCCGTGGCATGATCAAGAAAGTGAAAATGAAATGGTACACCACCACACGGAAAATGGTGGTCTGCGTTCCAAGCGGCATCACCGAAGTGGAAAAACGTGCCGTTCGCGACAGTGCCGAGCACGCCGGTGCCAAAGAAGTGTATCTGGTGGATGAGCCCATGGCCGCCGCGATCGGTATTGGTTTGGATGTCCATGAGCCGGTGGGCAACATGATCGTGGATATCGGTGGCGGTACCACGGAGATCGCGGTCATCGCTCTTTCCGGTATCGTCTATTCACAGTCCGTCCGTTTGGGTGGAGATGAATTGAATGATGACATCATCAACTATTTCCGTCGCAATCACAATTTGCTGATCGGTGAGCGCACCGCCGAGCAAGTGAAATGCATGATCGGTTCCGCCGCGCCTTTGGATGAGGAAATCGAGATCACCACGAAAGGTCGTGATTTGGTCAACGGCGTGCCGCGCATCCGTACCGTCTCGAGTGTGGAGGTTCGGGAAGCCATTTCCGAGTCAGTGAACACCATCATCGAATCGATCACCAAATCGTTGGAACAGACACCTCCTGAATTGTCGGCGGATATCCTCGACCGAGGCATCATGCTGACCGGTGGCGGCGCCCTGCTCAAGAACCTCGACAAATTGATCATGGACACCACCGATCTTCCGGTCCACATCGCTGAAGATCCATTGACAGCCGTTGTGCGCGGAACCGGCGCCATCCTTGAAAACATCGACTATTATCGTGCTGTGATTAGCTGATGAGGCTGTTTGCCAACATCGGGGATGCCCGCGATCATATTTTGACGGCATTTCTGCTGCTGGTATCCATCGGCCTGATGGTGGCTCGCAATGATGGCGGACTCCACAACCTGCGCGTGAGTTCCATTGTGGCGATCAGTTACATGGAGCAGCCACTATCCCAAATCCGCATTTATCGTCAAGCCTTGCTCACCAACCGGGATCTGCGTCGTGACAACATCCTGCTACAAGACGAAATTAGCCGACTGCGATCTGCGGATGAGGAACTGCTCGAATTACGGGCGATGCTCGGTATCCGTGAAAATCCATCCTTCGATCATCCTCTGATTCCGACCAGCATCGTAGGCAAGAACCTGACGGGATTGAACAACTCCCTGACCATCGATTCGGGATCCATAGACAGCGTGACGGCGGGCATGGCGGTGATCAATAGCAAAGGGTTGGTGGGTCGGGTGATTCTCACATCCCCCGAATACGCGCAAGTGATGCCCTTGAGCAATTCCTTGTTCCGAGTATCGGCGATGGTTCAAGGATCCCGGAGTTATGGCATCGTGAGTTGGGAAGGAGAACGGATGGATGAACTGGTGCTGAATTATGTACCCCGCACCGCCGACATCCAAGCTGGAATGATCGTGGAGACATCCGGTTACAGCAACCATCTGCCGGCGCACATCCCGATCGGAGAAGTGACCCGCATCGTGCCGGAACCCGGTCGTGAAACGTTGCGAATCTATCTGCGTCCATTTGTCGATCTGTCGACCGTTGCCGAGGGTTTCGTTGTGCGGTATGTGCCTACGTTCGAAGTGGACTCTCTTATGACCCGATACGAAACCCTGTTCTGACATGAGTGTGATTCGCGACATCCTGATCGGAATCCTCATCGTGGTCTTGCAGATCACGGTGTTCCGCCATTTGCGGATTCTGGGTATCGAACCGGACATCACCATCATCCTGTTGTTCTTGTGGATGGTTCGATACGACCGGACGCGGATGCTACTCATCGCATTCAGCATCGGGTTCTTTCAAGATATGCTGATGGATTGGTGGGGATTGAACATGTTCGCCAAAACCCTCACGGTCATGCTCATGCATCCGTATGTCCCCAAAAAAGACGACAGCACATTGGGCATTTATCCGTTCACACTGTATCTGAGTTTGACCGCTTTCCTTCACCAGATATTCCTCTTATCGATGACCATGTTTTCCGATTCGTTCGCACTGGGTGGATCCAAAACCTTGTTTCTGATCGGGAACACCCTCTTCACATCGGGGTTGGGAATGGTGTCGTACATCCTCAGCGGACGCCGGATCTGATATGGCCACATCCCACCAGCAAACCCAACATCTGAAAACATCGATCCGCATCCTGCAGATCGTTGTGGCCACAATGATGATTGGCTTGCTGTTTCGTGCGTTTCAGCTTCAAGTTATCGATTACGAAGAATACGTGCCGGTAAGTCAACAGAACAGCATCCGTCAAGAGCCGATCACCGCGGCTCGGGGCACCATCATGGACCGAAACATGATCGTGATCGTGGAAAACACGCCGGTCTATTCATTGTATGTGACCCCATCCGATTTCAAACCGGAAAACGCCGAACTTTTGGCCGGACTGTTGGATGTGACGGTAGACGAAGTCAGAACCCGATTGGCCAAGGCGCGGGCATACAGCTGGCATCGTCCGTCGAGATTGTTTGATGAAGTCGAGTTTGAAGACTTTTCGCGGGTTGAAGAAAACATCTGGCAATTGCCCGGGCTCTCCCATCAAATCGAAAGCAAACGCTTCTACCCTGCCGGTGTGAACGGATCTCATGTGTTGGGCTATTTGAGCGAAGTGACCGAACGCGAATACCGTTCCGATGCCGGCTACCGCTTAGGCGATAAGGCCGGTCGAAGCGGCGTCGAGTTCACTTACGAACGATATTTGCGCGGTGAAACCGGGCAAGAATACAAAATCGTGAATGCCTATGGGCAAGGCATCGGGCCATTCGAGAATGGTGAGAGGGATGTGGAACCGGTCAAGGGGCAGACCATTTTCACCTCGATCGATGCGCGGCTGCAACAACTGGCCGAAGAGCTGATGAAAGGTAAATCAGGTAGCCTGGTGGCGATGGATCCTCGTACAGGGGAAATCCTCGCCTTGGTGAGTGCGCCGGATTTCGACATCACCCGATTGTCCGGCAAATTAGACAAACCCTACTGGCGGATGCTCAACACCGATGGGCAAGGACGTCCACTATTCAATCGTGCCGTCACCACACGTCAACCTCCCGGATCCACTTTCAAGCCCTTGATGGGACTCATCGGACTCCGACTCGGTGTGGTCAGTGAGGACACCCGCGTGTTCTGTTCTGGAGGCTACTTCCTCGGTCGATTGTATCGGTGCACGGAACGGCACGGAAGCCAGGATCTGGAAGATGCCATCAAAAACTCGTGCAATACCTACTTCTATTCCATGATGCACCAGATCGTGCGCCAACACGGACTCGAAGTCTGGCATGATATGGCTAAGCAATTCGGGTTGGGTCGTCTCAATTATATCGACATCCCCTCCGAAGATACTGGCATTCTTCCCGACTCCTTGTACTTCGACCGGGCGTTCGGCGTTCGGAAATGGGGCATCGGTGATATGATCAATTTGGGCATCGGTCAAGGTGCGATGGGCTTTTCCCCGCTTCAGATGGCCGAGGTGGTTTCCATCATCGCCAATGGTGGAAACTGGGTACAACCGCACGTGGTCCGTTCGATCGAGAATGCGGATGGGAATCGTAGCGATATGACAGCCCGGGTTACGAAAATCGATTGGTTGAGGGATGAGGATTTGGCCATCGTGAAAAAAGGGATGCGTCGCGCGGTGCTTGAAGGAGCCGGACGCTTTTATGTGAACATCCCGAGTGTGGACATCGCCGGCAAAACCGGAACCGCGCAAAATCCTCACGGATTCGACCATGGCTGGTACATCGGTTTCGCACCGTATGAGTCGCCTACCATCGCCGTAGCTGTGATCATTGAAAACGGCGGGTTTGGATCCATTTCAGCTGCGCCGATCGCATCCCTGTTGATTGAACAGTATCTGACGGGAGAGTTGAGTCGACCGCATGTCAAAAACATGATGTTGAATTTTGTGCCTCGTAGCAGTGAGGTTCGACGCTGATATGACTTGGTATCGCAATTTGGATTGGGTTACGTTCATTTGCTGGGTGATCCTTACCACCATCGGGCTCGTCGCGATTTACAGCGCCACTCTCGGACCGGTTTCCGAATTCCTTCCGACCAACATCCAAGGAAACTTCGCAAAACAATCTGCTTTTGTCGGACTGGCCTTTTGCGCGATGGTCTTCATCCAATTCACCGCGCCGAGAACGTTCGAGCAAGTCTCCTATCTGGCGTATGCATTTTTCCTGCTTCTTACCATATCCACGTTGTTCATCGGCGTGGAAGTGAATGGTGCGAAAAGTTGGTTGGAATTCGCGGGAGTCCGGATTCAAACCTCCGAACTGATGAAAGTGGCCACGGTATTGGCCGTCGCAAACTTCCTGACGAGTCGACGGGATATTTCCGCCGTGCGAATCGGAACCGCGTTGATCGCCACGGGTCTGATCTTGGTTCCGGCCGGCCTCATTCTGTTGCAAAACGATACCGGTACGGCGCTTGTGTTCATGCCGCTTATTCCGGTCATGCTGTTTCTATCGGGCTTGCCACGAGGTGTGAGCCTGTTCATGATTTCACCGGCCATCATCGGTTATGCGTCGCTCATCGATTGGTATTGGGGACTTATATTGACCGTGGTATTGGCATTCATGATTTACATGATCCAAAAGCAACCATGGCTGGCCGTGGCTTCCCTCATTGTGGGCATCCTGGTCGTGATCGCTGTGAACGTCGCCTTGACGCAAGTCTTGCAACCTCACCAAGTAAATCGCATCGAGGCCTTCTTGAATCCACAGAGCGACCCACAGGGCGCAGGATGGAATGTGATTCAAGCCACAACGGCGATCGGCAGTGGCGGACTATTCGGAAAAGGATTCCTTCAAGGCACTCAGACCCAGCTCCGGTTTCTTCCCGAACAATGGACCGATTTCATCTTCTGTGTGATCGGTGAAGAATGGGGATTGCTGGGTACCGGAACCGTCATCATAACCCTTCTTATTTTATTGATGCGATTCATGGGCAACGCGGTGACGATCAAAAACCCCTTCACGCAATTGATGTTTGTGGGGGCGGCCACCATCTTCTTCACGCACATTTTGATCAACCTAAGCAGCACAATGGGACTCATGCCTATCATCGGCATTCCCTTGCCGTTCATCAGCTATGGCGGATCGGCGTTCTTGGCCAATACGATCCTTTTAGCCATCTGCATGAACGCCTACTACTACCAGCGCGAGTTGGTCGTGTTCGGAAAAGCGCGTTAAACCGGCTTCCACTTGAACGACTCGCGGTGCCACGACGTGGGTCCGTGCGTTTGCAAGCCGCGCCGATGCTCTTTGGTCGGATACCCCACATTACGGTCCCAGCCATACTGCGGCATGGCCTCATGAAGCTCACGCATCAGGTTGTCGCGATATTGCTTAGCCAGGATGGATGCGGCGGCGATGGAAGCGGAAATGGCATCGCCTTTGACGATGCATAGATGAGGCACGATCGAGCTGGTGAAGCGGTTGCCGTCGATGAGCAGATAATCCGGTGCGGCGCCCGGGGCTTCGCTACAAGCGACCATCGCCGCGATGGAGGCCCAGAGGATGTTCAGCTGCTGGATCTGCTCCACAGACGATTCCTGGACCGTCCAAAAGAGAGCACGCTGTTTGATGTCGGCTTCAATCCGAATGCGGTCGCGCTCAGACAGCATCTTGCTGTCGTGCAAATCGGCTGGGATGTCGTTCGGGTTGAGGATGACGCCAGCCGCGACAACCGGCCCAGCTAAGCATCCGCGTCCCACTTCATCCAGGCCCATGATCCGGGCATACCCTTGATCCCACAATCGCTGTTCATATTCGGTAGATGCCATGGATTCAAATATATTCAGACATGGTCATTCTTATCGCACTTTTATTGCCATTCTCTGAACCACCCGAATGGGCTCAAAACGCCGTCTGGTATCAGATTTTCGTGGAACGGTTTCATAATGGAGACCCATCCAACGACCCCACCCTCGAAACCATGAAGGGCTCTTGGCCCCACATTCAACCAGACGGGTGGACCGTTACTCCATGGAATCACGATTGGTACGAGCAAGAAGAATGGGCAAAAGCCGCCGATCTGGATTTCTACACATCCGTCCAATTACGACGGTATGGCGGAGATTTGAATGGTGTGATCCAAAAATTACCCTATTTGGCCGATTTGGGCATCACGGCGATCTACCTGAATCCTCTGAATGATGCCCCATCCCTGCATAAATACGATGCGAGGCATTATCACCATATCGATGTGAATTTCGGTTCCGATCCGGAAGGTGATATGGCCGCTATGGCCACGGAAGATCCGTCCGACCCCTCAACCTGGGTTTGGACCATGGCCGATCTCGAGTTTCTCGACCTCATTGAAAAAGCGCATCGCCTCGGAATACGGGTGATATTGGACGTATCATGGAACCACACCGGCATGACGTTTTGGGCATGGAAGGATGTTCTTGAAAAGGGCAAGGACTCGAAATACGCCCATTGGTACAACATCGACTCCTTCGATCCATTGACCTACACGGGTTGGGCCGGCGTTCCAGAGCTACCTGAATTCAACAAATCATCCGGAAATCTGCCGGATGACGTAAAAGCGCATATGTTCGCGGTCACGCGTCGCTGGATGGATCCTATGGGTGATGGTCACTTGGCTTATGGCGTGGATGGATTTCGGTTGGACGTGGCCGAATTGGTGCCGATGACCTTCTGGCGCGAATATCGAACCTTCGTTCGTTCCATCAATCCGGATGCCTATCTCGTTGGAGAAGTATGGTGGGAGCATTGGCCTGAATCCATGCTGGATCCCGCACCTTGGTTGCAAGGCGATGTGTTTGATGCCGTGATGAACTACCGATGGTACATGCCATCACGGAGTTTCTTTGGCGACGCCCATCCCCGCATCCACACCACATTCGAGTATGTGTCGCACTTGGATTCGGTTGCCCGAAATATTCCGATGGCGAATCGTCGCGCCATGATGAATCTGACAGCAAGCCACGATTCGGAGCGATTCGGAACATCCATCCAGAACCAGAATCTGCCATATAAATATCGGATGTCGCCACGCGAAACGCGTACGATGCGCATCGACAAACCGGATGCTTGGACAAGGCGGTTGCAAGAACTCATCCTCATCCATCAATTCACGTACATCGGTGCGCCTCATATCTGGAATGGGGATGAGTTCGGGATGTGGGGAGCCGACGATCCGGATATGCGCAAACCCATCATCTGGCCGGAGTTGGATTTCAAACCAGAATCCACGCATCCCTTGGGTCTACCCAGGGCTCGGAACGAGGTGGTAGCTGACATGACGTTGCAAAACCACTACAAAACCTTGATAGGCATCCGAAGAGCCAATCCAGCGCTCACACAGGGTTCCTTGCGCTATCTACAAACGGGAGCGGACGAGCAATCATTGGCGTTTGTGCGTGAAACCGATGGCAACACCGTTTTAGTGGTGTTCAACAATGCCGTGAGTGCACATTCCCTGAATGTGAAAGGGGCTCCGGACGGCACCTATGAAGATGCGATCGACGGAACCCCTTTTCAGATTTCGGAAGGGTCGTTACAGATCCGACTCGATGCGAAACGCGCTCGAATCCTGATCCATCGACCTTGACTTACATGTTCAGACGGGCCATCACTTTGGTTGTGAGATTGTACCGGGTACGGACCTCTTCAGACACATAGATGATGAAAATATCGCCTTCGGTGGTCATGTCGTTGAGCACGTAAGCGATGCCCTCGGCTTTAGCCACTTCTTCAATGGCGGTTTGAACTCGAGCCAAGATCTTGCCCATCTCTTCTTGTTCGATGCGGGCCATTTCTTGGTCGGCGGCTTGGCTACGTTCCAGCAATTTACGAGCTTCTTCACGCAAGCGGGTTTCTTCGGTGTTGGCCGCATCAGGAGATAATACTCCAGACTCGATTTTCACTTGCAGCTGCTGATTTTCGGTACGGAGACGGTTGTCTTCGGTAGAGAGCTCGCGCGTCACGCGCTCACGATAATTGTTCATGCGTTGTTGTGCGGAAGCGAATTCCGGCATGCGGCTGACGATGCCGTTCAGTTCGACGTACCCGACTTTGACATCTTGAGCGGTTAACGAACCGGCGACGAGCAAAAGGGCGATAGAGAGGATGGTAGTGCGGATCATATGGATTATTTCTTCATTTGGTCAATTATGCGCTGTGTGATATCGGTCGGCGTCTTGGACGCATCGGCGATAAACAGCAACGGGAGTTGGTTGGCGGCAAGTTGTTGATTGAAGATGTAATCCAACTTCAATTCGATCGCGATCGATTCGATGATGGCATTCATTTCCTCCAATACAGGGCGCATCAGTTCGGACTGGCGGCGCTGAATCAGTTCAGGAATGCCACGCTCTGCCTGTTGCAATTCAGCGGCAACACGACCCAAGCGGGCTTCTTCTTCTCGCTGCTGGGCTACAGACAGTCCGCTTTGACGAGTCTGATAGGCTTCCGCAGCTTGTTGAAATGAGATATAACGACGTTCTAAATCAGACTGTAGTTCGCCTTGATAGTCCGCTAACCGACGCTCAACGGCTGCTTTCTCCGGAAGCGCATCAAGTACGGTTTGTGGGTTCACCAAGCCGATGCGCATCTGAGCCATACTGGCACTGCTGAACATCAAGACGGCGAATAACCCGAGAAGAATCTTTTTGTGGTAGATCATATGGATTGGATGTAGTTGAAAAACGTGCGAAAAATAGGAAATCGTATGCTCTTTTCCTTAAGGGGTAGGATTGATACCCAGTTCGAGCAATACCTCATCGCTGATGTTCCATTGGGAACGTGTGTATAGAAATAAAAAGTCGCCCGTACGGTCGAATACGAAATCAAATCCATCGCGTTGAGCCACGACTTGGATCGCTTCCATCACACGACGTTGAATCGGCTCGAGCAACTGAGTCTGCTGGCGAAAATACTCGCCTTCCGGACCGAATCTGGATTGCTCGTACTGTGCTTTGGCTCGTTTTTTGGTCTGAATCTCCGCTTCCCGCTGAACACGGACCTCAGCGGTGAACAGGATTTCCCGAGCACTGAATTCTTGCTCGAGTCGGTCGATTTCGACCTGCATCGCGGTCAGCTCCTGATTCCATTCATTGACCAAGGTGCGTAGACGCTGATCCAACCCGGTGTACTCAGGCATTTTGGATAGGATATAATCGGAATCGACATAAGCCAATTTCTGGTTCTGTGCGGTCGCGATCAACGGCGCGATCAATACGAAAGCCAAAAACAGATAGCGTATCATCAGAATGGTGCTCCGATATTGAACAGGAATTCCCATTTACCCGGCTGGACGAATTGAGATCCTTCAACTCCGTCGTAGCGGTACCCATAACTCAGATCGATCAAGCCCAATATCGGAAGGAAGAGTCGAACACCAAAACCGCTCGAGCGCTTGAGGGTGAACGGATCGAAATCACGGAAGCCAAGATAGGCGTTACCCGCTTCCGCGAACATGTAAGGAATAATCTGTACCTGGTCGTTTGATATCGCCGGATATCTCAGCTCCGAGTAGTACTTGTTGTAGATGGTTCCACCCACTTCACGGCCATTCAAATACGGAGAAATCGAGCCCCCAAAGCCACCTGGATAGCCTTTCAAGTCGATGTTCTCGCGATAGAAGGTCTGCTGCTGCTGAAGGGGCGTTCCACCAAGGTAGAAGCGGCTGAATTGACTCTTCTTGTCGTCGTTGAACCATCCCAAAAATCCATACTCGAATCCGTTCGTGAAGACCAACTTCCCGACGACAGGGATGTGGTTTTGAAACGCGGTATTGATCTTATAAAATTGCCTGAAATCAGCCATCGGTGGAGCGAATTCCCCAGCCAATGTGAATTTGGAACCGAATGACGGAGAAATCGGATTGTCGAGCGAGTTGCGTTCCAGAATCTGTTTGAGCGAAATCATGGATGCGCGACCCGGACGAATGAATCCTTCCTGTGAAAACACATCGAACATCTGATAGTTCAAGGTGGATGTGTGCGTGAAATAGTCATCCGGCCATTGCAAACGACGTCCGTACGAGACGTACGTGGAGAACTGTTCATACTTCTGAGTGGTCGAGAAGCGGTAGTAGCTGTACGAGGAACCGAAACCGAACGAGTTCGGACGACCCATAAACCAGGGTTCCATGAAGGAGAAGGAATAATTCCGATACCCACCACCCGTCACTTGAACACCAAGGGAGAGCTTTTGTCCGTCGCCACTTGGAAGCGGACTCCATGCTTCGCGATTGAACATGTTCTGCGCCGAGAAATTATTGAAGTTCACTCGGGTCGACAGAATGACACCAAACTGACGTCCACCGAAGCCACCTGAAAATTCGAAGTTGTCTGTGCTAACCGACTCATCCAATGCGAAATCCACATCCACGGTCTTCCGCTCGAAATTCGGATTCAAGTTCGGTGTGATTTTTTCCGGTGTGAAGTACCCTAAGGTGGCCAATTCACGCACGGTACGAATGATCGCGGTACGATTGTAATTCTGCCCAGGGACACTCCGGATGGTGCGGCGAACCACATCATCGTTCGTTTTCGTGTTTCCACTGAACGTGACGGCACGAACCTTGGCGATTTCATCTTCGGCGATGATAAATTTAAGGTCAAGTTGATTGTCGGGAGCCAAAACGATTTCGTCGCTGACTTGGAAGAACAGATAGCCGGCATCGTGATACAAACTGGTCACATCCGTGCTGTTCTTGTTCGCTTGAAGATTGCTCGTGAACTTCTCTTCGTTGAAAATGTCCCCTTCTGTGAAATCAAGCGCCGCAGTCAGTACTTCCGCTGGATACAGCGTATTGCCTTCCCAAGTGATGTTGCGAACCGTGTATTGAGGGCCTTCATAGACGGTCAGTTCGACTGCGATGCCTTCTTTGTCGCCGCGGTAGTCATAGGTATAGACGGTATCGGATGTGACATGAAAATCGCGATATCCGTTTTTCTTATACAAATTGGCCAAATTGTCGAGCGCGGTCTCATATTTGTCTTGCTTGAACAATTGACGGGTCAGGCGCCACCAGGTGTTCACCTTGATCTCTTTCATGGTCTTGCGGAGCTTGCGATCCGAGAATGCCTCATTTCCGTTGATGGCAATCTTCTGAATCTGGATGCGTCGACCCAGATCGATATCAAAATTTAGGTTCTGGCGATTGCGGAGTGTATCGACCTTGCCGAATGAATGCTCGATTTCAACCTCGGAATATCCTTTCTCCTCATAATAGCGGCGGATGGTGCCCTTGGCTTGAGCGATCATCGATTCGGTGATCGCGAACCCCGATAACAGATTCATTTTCTCACGAAGTTCACGACGCTGGCCTCGACGCACTCCCGTGATGGTGTAATCGTCCAAGCGTGGTTGTTCCTTCACACGGATTTCCAACTCGATGCGATCGCCCAATACGGCTGTTTGAAAGATGTCGACTTCCGAAAAGAGCCCGGAGCGGTAGATACGACGAACCGCGTCTGCGATCTGTGGACCCGGAATCTGAACCACATCCCCCACATCCAAACTGGCGGATGCCAGCACGAATGCTTGGGTTTGCGCGTCCGCACCCACCACTTGGATGGCGGCGATGGTGTACTGACGAGGTTGGTTCAGCGTCGGATCACTGATTTGGGCGAACGCCGAAACAGGAGACAGAACCAGTAAACAAATGGAAAGGAAGCGGGTAATCGGATTCACGAAAAAAGTAACGTTCAGGTGACGGGAGTTATTTGCTCGGAGACTTTTCCGAAGCGTCTCTCCCGTTTTTGATAGGATTGAATGGCTTGATAGAGTTCAGCACGTCTGAAATCGGGCCAGTAGGCTTGAGTGATATACAACTCGGAGTAAGCGAGCTGCCAGAGAAGAAAATTGCTGATACGGAATTCACCGCTCGTACGGATGATCAGATCCGGATCTGGGATGTCGGCTGTGACAAGTTCGGCCGTGATGAGGGCGTCGTTGATGTCGCTGGGTTGCAATTCGCCGTCTTGAACACGCTTCGCGATTTTACGAACGGCTTGGGTGATGTCCCAACGGCCGGAATAACTCAAGGCCAAGTTCAACTGCAAGCGGTCGTTGTCTTTGGTCAGGGCGATGGCTTCGCGAAGTTCTTTTTGACAGATTTCCGGAAACCGCTCGATCTGGCCTATGGCCTGCAATCGGATGTTGTTTTCATTCAACCGACGAGTTTCTTTGCGTAGACTTTGAACCAGGATCTGCATCAAGGCCGAGACCTCATCGGTCGGACGATTCCAATTCTCAGTGGAAAAGGTGTACAAGGTCAGGTATTCGACGCCAAGTTGCGCGCACGCTTCGGTGATGTCGCGCACCGAATCCACTCCGGCTTGGTGGCCGAAAATCCGCATGCGGCCTTTGTCTTTCGCCCACCGACCATTTCCGTCCATGATCACCGCGATATGGCGCGGTATATTCCCGATCTGTTTCAACGCATCTTGAGCGTCGCGATCGGGTGCGGTCTGTGGTGAATCAGTTAAGGTGTATACTTTCAAAGTGGAATCTATAATCGGGTAAAATTAGGGCTTTATCACCCGATTCTCAAACGGAAAGACGACGAACCTGACTTAGGATATCGAGCATTTCCAACATGGTGGCAGCGGCCTCCGCACCTTTATTGCCATGGCGTTCACCTGCCCTATCCATGGCTTGTTCCACGGTATCGGTCGTCAGTACGCCGAAAATAACGGGTTTGCCGTATCGGATGGACAGATCGCCGAGCCCTCTCGTCACGCCCAATGCCACATAATCGAAGTGGGGCGTATCGCCACGGATGATGGCGCCGATGCCGATCACACCGTCCACATTGCGCCGCTCCAGCAAGGCTTGGGCCACGGTCGGTATTTCAAACGCGCCCGGACACTCCACAACAAGAATGCGCTCCTCGCTCAATCCGTTGGCTCTGAGGATGTCCACCGCGCCGTCTCGCAGACGTTCGGTGATGAAACTGTTCCATTTCGCCATCACAATCGCGACGGTCGAATCAGACACATGTGCGGGGTTACCGCTGATGTTCACTGGCATAATCCATCCGTTCTAAGAAGTAGGTCGATTCCGGTTCGGTCAAGGCCACCATCCCCATCAAGGTATGGTCTTCAGGCTTATTTCCATGAAAATCCGATCCACCGGTAGGGATCAACTGGCATAACCGGGCATAATCGAGGTATTTCGTGCGTAGAGAGGCATCGTGACTAGGATGGATGCATTCCAGGCCTTCCAATCCGGCCGCAACGAGGGATCTCAATTCCAGAAACCCGTACAAATTTCCGGGATGGGCTAGAACTGTCAGCGCCCCCGCATCCCGAAACCGTTGGATCATGTCCGTCACGTCTGGAAATGGGGATGGAGCTTTGCGCGCCACCGTCACCAAATGCTGGTCGAAAGCCGATTTCAGGGTTGAAACATGACCTGCTTCCACCATCGCTCGTGCCACATGCACACGACCGAGGGTAAGATGTCCGGCGGATGCGACCACATCATCGATATGGATGTCGATTCCGCGTGCTTTCAGCATCGCTAGCAACCCTTTCGCCCGATTGTAGCGGATGGTTTTTTGGGACTGAAGCACCTCCTTCATCAATGGGTGGTCGGGCGACATGCCGTAAATCAGCAAATGGCAATCTCGACCCTTCAGGGATGTCGACAGTTCCACACCATACATCAGATTCAAACCCAATGCCGCGGCAGCCGGTACCGCTTCGGCATAGGCTTCCATCGAGTCGTGATCGGTGATCGACACATGCGTCAATCCCGCATTCCTCGCCATGTCCAATACCACCGCTGGCGGATACGCCCCGTCGGAGTAACGGGTGTGCATATGGAAATCGCCCTTCATCATCAGGGTGTGCCTTTCAGCAGGGCGGAATAGCGGCTCGAATCCTTGAACAAGCGCATGGCTTCGAGGATGGATGGATCCGTTTCAAGGCGTTTGCGGGTCAATGCGGTCGCTCCGAGATATCGCGACAGGATTTCATCATGCAATTCGGCGCGGATGAGGTCCTCAATCCGTACAAAGTCTTGTCCGCGCAGGCGGGCGAGCTCGTCTTCCATCTGTTTCCAAACCTCTGGATATTTCTGAAGCTCGGTTTCGGGTACGGATGACCGGATGTCCGCCAGCTGCGCCATCTGGCGGGTTTGGTACGTGAAGTTTTCGGCCACCAGCCATTCGCGAAATTCGCGATAAACGGAAGGTGGCAGGCGGTCTTCCGAATAGTCCTCGTTACTGGCGCGAAATTCATTTGCGAATCGGAAATAATAACCGGAGTTGCGCAATTCCAGATCCAGACGCTCGGTTTCGGGTTCTTCGAGCCATACATCCGGATCGATTCCGAGTCCGTCTTTCACGTCGCGACCATTTTTGGTCTTGAATGTGGTTCTTAGCGAATCCGGCAGCACACTCGCATCCCGTCCGTCATGCAAATACTGCAGCGATTGGATGGATCGGCCGGATGGGGTGTAGTATCGCGATACGGTCAATTTCAGGGAGACGTTGTACGACAACGGACGCACGATCTGAACCAAGCCTTTCCCGAAACTGCGATCACCCAAGATCACCGCGCGATCCAGATCTTGCAGGGCACCCGCCACGATTTCCGACGACGATGCGCTGCCGCCGTTCTGAAGCACGATGAGCGGTCCGTTGAAAAACACAGGTTCCGAGGTCAGGTACTGGTTTCGGTCTTCTTCGGCGCGACCCACGGTTTTCACCACGAGTTGGTTAGGTGGCACGAATTGATCGACCAAGCGAACGGCTTCATCCAATAATCCACCTGGATTGTTTCGCAGATCGAGAATCAAGGATTGGATGGGAGCCTCAGCCTTGAGCAGGGTCAGGGCTTTGCGGATTTCTTCGGTGGCATTGAATCCGAACCGGGAAAGCGAGACATACGCCACGCCTTGGGCTTGGTCGATCCACCCCGCATAGGCCACGTTGGTCATCTCAACCCGCTGACGAGTCAGCAAAAAGTCGATTGGATCTTCGATACCGCTGCGCAGCAACGTCACCGTCACCGTCGTTCCGACCTCCCCTTTCAACAAATTATATAAGTCTTGGACGGCATACCCTTCCACATCCACGCCATCGATTGATTGGATCACATCCCCCGCGCGGACTCCCTTTTCAAACGCGGAATACCCTTCCATCGGCGCAATGATGACGAGTTGGTTGCCTCGAGCGCCCACCTCGATGCCAACGCCGGTGTATGTTCCGGTCATCATCATGTCCATTACGGCATCATCGCCGTCATCCATCAAAACGGTGTATGGGTCGAGCAATTCGAGCATCGCGTTGATGCCGTTGCGCAACATCACGCCCGCTTCCACATCGTCCACATATCGGCGGGACACCTCGTTGTAGACTTCGCTATACAGGGTGAGGTTCTTTTTGACTTCGAAATAACGGTCGGCTTGCCAGAAAACTATTCCGACTACAAGCAAGGATGCGAATACGAGTCTGTATCGTGCCATTTAACGAGACACTCTAAGTACTTGTCCCGGACGCACCACATCGCCGCGCAGATTGTTCATCCGTTTGAGCTGGTTGACCGACATGCTATGTTTGCGTGCGATTTCCCACAACGAATCACCCGATCTCACGCGATATGTCCCGGAGGAAGCCACTGCCGTAGTGCGAGTCGATGTCGCCGCGGTTCTAGCACGGGATGGAGAATCGGCCAAAATCGCAACATTGCTTCCTCCTTGCACCGGTATCATGATTTGTTGACCCGGATGGATCGTCGTTTTCAGCGATTCATTGGCAGCGAACAGGTCACGGACCGTGATGCCATACCGATTGGCGATCATGCCAAGAGATTCACCCCTTTTCACCGTATGGAGCGCCATGTCTTGAATGGCGGAGGCCGCAAGCGTCTCGAAATCCTGCATGAACGCATTCTTGCGTCCGGTTGGAATTTTCAATTGATAGGGTTTCGGTCCGGGTGGCGTGGCCCAGCGAAGCAATTCCGGATTCATGTCCCGCAATTCCTGCGTGGTCATGCCGGCCAATTTCGCGAGGGCGCTCAATTCGATGGATCCTTTGATTTCAACCACATCAAATGTCTGCTCTTCTTTCATCGGAACGCGCTCGAAGCCATAATCTTCCGGATTCATGGCGATGGTGGTCGCAGCGATGAACGCCGGCACATACCCGCGTGTCTCACGTGGCAGATACGGATAGATGGCCCAATAATCGCGCTGACCATTCGCCAAAGCGATGGAGCTGCGGATCCGTCGCGGACTCACATTGTAATTCGCCAAGGCCAGATGCCAATCACCCCAAATCACATACAGATCTTTCAAGTGTCGGGCGGCGGCGCGGGTGGATTTCAACGGATCACGACGTTCATCAATCCACCAATTCACTTCCAAGCCATAACTGTTCCCCGTGGCTTTGATGAATTGCCAGAGTCCGACCGCGCTGGCGCTGGATCGGGCCACTGGAACCAAGCCTGATTCGATCATCGACAAGTGAATGAGTTCTTCTGGCACACCTTCTTCTTGGAAGATGCGGCGCATCATCGGGAAATAGATGGATGAGCGTTCGAGCCAGCGTTCCATGATTTCGGGACGGCGTTGAGTCAGATAGGCCATCTGATTCTGCACTTGCGTGTTGAAGATCAAAGGCACCGTCGTCGTAACTTCCTCACGACGCGGAATGATCAGCTTGGAATCGTCGATGAAGGTGTCTTCGATCGCGAACATGTCTTCAAGAATGGCGAAAATCTCGCCTTCCGAATCGCGCAACGGTTCGGTGATGCCATAAAAGGATTGGTATTCGATCAGAATCGTGCGATACAACTCGGTGTAGCGGCGGTTGGTCTGTGCTTCCGGGTATTCATCGATGATGCTTTGCAAGGCGTTCAGCGATTGCAACAGATAATGCTCGGCGGAGAGGATGTCGAACGCCAGCTGCGCCTGCAGTTGAGCCACATGCAAGGTGTAGACATCGGCGATTCGTTTGACCAACTCGCGCTCGGTGTCTTCAGACGCATTGGCGGTTTGTCCTAAGGCCCAGACCGCATCCACCTTCACTGGCGGATCGAAAGGTAATTGGGGATCCGGCACCGGTTGATACATCACACGCCCCTCTTGGGCGTAAACAGACGTGGTGAACAACAACAGTGCGAGAAGACAGAGAATCCGATACATAGGCCAAAAGAAGAGTTTAATCATACAGGAACGACAAGATAGCCAATTTATGATGATGCCTTTTCACGCCATTGCTGCGCGATGGGCAATCGGCGACCAATCCCAAAGGCTTTGGCCGAGATCCGTAACCCTGGCGGAGCTTGTCTCCGCTTGTATTCCGCACCATCTACCAGTTGTAGAACCCGAAGCACCGTAGACAGTTCCATTCCTTGCGAACAAATCTCATCCACTGAGGCCTGATTCTCGATGTAGAGACGTAAAATCTTGTCCAATATGTCATATTCCGGCAGCGAGTCAGAATCTTTCTGATCCGGACGCAGCTCGGCGCTCGGCGCTTTTGTCAGGATCGAACGAGGAATGACCTCTTGCTTGTAATAGACATCGTTTAACCAATGGCACAAAGCATAGACTTCGGTCTTGTACACATCGGAGATCACGCTGAGTCCGCCCGCCATGTCTCCATACAAGGTGCAATAGCCCACCGCCATTTCCGATTTGTTGCCCGTGTTGAGCACGATGTGGCCGAATTTATTGGATATGGCCATCAACAATTGTCCACGGATGCGGCTTTGCAGGTTTTCTTCCGCCACAGAAAAGGATGTTCCCGTGAACAGTGGATCCAACGTGGTAAGCGCCGTCTTATACATCTCGGCAATCGCTAACGTCTCGATGTGAATCCCAAGGTTTTGCGCCAGTTGGATGGAATCATCCACGCTTCCCATGGACGAGAATTCGGATGGCATCGTCACGCCCATCACGTTTTCCGCACCTAAGGCTTCTTTGGCGAGCACCGCGACCAAGGCCGAATCGATACCACCACTGAGTCCTAATAAGGCTTTGGCCGGCATGCCGGATTTGGCCACATAATCGCGGATCCCAAGCACCAAGGCCTTGAACATGCGTTCTTCATAGGTGAAATCGCGCAGACGAAGGGGCGACAAACCACGAACCGAACCATCTTTTTCCAACTCCACATCACAAAAAGCGGCATCAAATAGTCCGGCCGAGGCTACCAATGCCCCATCCCGATCAAGCGCCATCGAATCGCCATCGAACACGACTTCCGTGTTCGCTCCAGCCTGATTCACATAAAGGATGGGAACCTTCAGTTTCGCCACATGATTTCGCAGCATGCCGATGCGGATATCCGCTTTTCGTTTGCTGAAAGGGGATGCGGACACATTCACGATCACCTTCGCGCCACGTTTGACCAGCTCTTCGGCCGGATTCACCAAATAGCGATGATAGACAATCTCGTTTTCGCTGTTCCAGATGTCTTCGCAGATGGTAATGCCGAATGGGATTCCACCGATGTCCACCACATCGAATGACGTGTTCGGCTCGAAATACCGGAACTCATCGAAGATGTCGTAGGTGGGGAGAAGGGTTTTGTGCACCACGGATTGCACCTGGCCGTGGCGGGCCACGATCACCGAATTGTGGATCGGTCGGCTGCGGGTCACGGGCGCCTCGGTGACGGTGCCGAACATGAGCGCAGTGGAGCCGGTCATGGCCGTGAGTTCGGCGTTGGCCCGCAGCAGACGATCGAGGAAGGAACGTCGTTCGAGCAAGTCCATCGGCGGATAGCCGCAGGTCGCGAGTTCGGTGACGATCAACAGATCGATGTTGTGAGCGGATGCGTCTTCGTACACCGCTCGAATCGCTGCCACATTCGCATCAATGGCACCGACCGTCGGATTCAGCTGATGGAGGCGGACTCTCATTTCTCGGTACGCTGAAACATCTGCTTCCCTCCGACCCACGTCTGCATTACCTGGATCTGATGGATTTCCTGCGCCGGAACCTCGAAATAGTCCCTATCGATGAGAATGAAATCGGCATATTTCCCGGCAGATAAACTTCCAGTCACATCGTCCATGTGTCCGGCATAGGCCGCATCCAAGGTGAAGGATTTCAGAGCTTCGGCGCGGCTCATCAGGTGTTCGGGGTACCATCCGCCCGGCGGATTCCCATCAAAATCCATCCGCGTGACCGCTGAATAGAGTCCGAAAAACGGATTCACCGCTTCCACTGGAAAATCAGATCCCGATGCGATGATGGTGCCCTGGTCCATGTACGTCCGCCACGCATACGCGCCGCGGATGCGATGGATGCCGACGCGCGCTTCGGCCATGTTCATATCGCTGGTGGCATGAGTCGGCTGCATGGACGCGATCAGGTCGAGGGATTTGAAGCGAGGGATGTCGGTCAAGGCCACGACCTGGGCATGCTCGATGCGGTGACGCATTCCGGATTTTCCACCTTGAGACGACAAGGAATCGAATGCATCCAACGCGGCGCGGTTCGCCATATCGCCGATGGCGTGGATGTTGATCTGAAATCCTTTGCCGCTGATTTTCTCGAACATCGGAATCAGCTGCTGTGTGGTGGAAAACAGCAAGCCGCGATTGCCTGGGTCGTCGGAATAATCTTCGATGAGGGCGGCGCCCCGGCTTCCGAGCGCGCCATCGCCATACAACTTTACCGAGCGCATGGTGAGCCTATGTTCAGCGTAGCCGATGACGGGTCCGTTTGCAGCGAGCGTATCGAAAATGGCTCCAGCCCCCGAAACCATCGCATAGATGCGGGTCGACAGGTAGCCGTTATCCGCGAAATCTTTGTACAAGGCCCAATCGGCGACTCCGACCCCGGCATCATGCACGCCGGTGAGTCCATGTGAGGCAATGGAAGCCAGAGCTCGGCCCAGCGCTTCGCGGCGGGCGGCGGTGGTCGTGGCTGGGATGACGCGATCAACCAGGTACGATGCCCGGTCGATGAGTACGCCGCTCGCCGCGCCGGATGCATCGCGCAGGATGACGCCTCCATCCGGATTCTGGGTGTCGTTGGTGATGGAAGCGAGTTCTAGGGCACGGGAGTTCACCCACGTGGCGTGGCCATCGACGCGTTCGAGGGCGACAGGACGCTCGGGGAGGATGGCATCAAGGTCCGCGGCCGTCGGAAAGGCGTTCTCTGGCCACAGCGTCTGGTTCCATCCCCTTCCCACAATCCATTCTTGATTCGGGTTCGCGTCGGCGAAGGCTTTGATGCGGGCCAAGGCTTCCTGTTTGGTGGATGCACCCATCAAGTCGACGGACATCAGCGCGCTTCCGAGTCCCATGATATGCGCATGGGCGTCGATCAGGCCGGGAAGCAAGGTGAGTCCGCCTCCATCCCGACGAGGAAAATCATAGGTGTCAAGCAACGACTCGTCGCCCTTGGCCAGAACCTTGCCGTCTTGAATGACAAGCACCGAAAACCGCTCCACCTGATTTCCATTGAGGTCATAACCGTTGACGTTGTGAATGATCTGATTGTCGTGAGTGGGTCCGGCACAGGCACATAGAAAACCGATGAACAAGACAAGGAAAAGACGCATAATTGGCTTTGGTTTTGTGTAGCTTAAGGGCGAAAAATAGCACAATTTCCCGCATTATGGATGACCTGAGCATCGCCGAACTGTCACTGGAACAAGCCGATGAGATCCTGGATCTGAACCAACGGATCTTCGGCGAAACACGATTGGTGCAACACGTGGAGCATCCAGGACTACTTGTGATCGGAGCTTATATGAAGGGGGAACTCGTCGGCTTCAAGGTCGGCTATCCGAAAGACCGCACCGTGTTTTATTCCGCCAAAGGAGCGGTGGACCCAGCCTGGCGCCGCAAAGGAGTGGCCCGGAAACTAATGCATTTCATGATGAGTCGGGTCTACTTGTCGGGTTTCGACACCCTTCAGTATCACACCTTCCCGAACCGCGATCCTGGCATGCTCGTGATGGGCTTGCAAGAAGGCTTCAAAGTGATCGACGCACGGTACAATGCCGAATTCAAAGATTGGCAGGTGGAAATGAGTATAGCGTTGAAGGATGTAATGTGATGATGGTAGTTGGTAGTTGGTAATTGGTAGATGGTATTTGGAAGGGAGAAGTAGGAAGATCTTGGCTTATTGGTACATATTTCAGTGTACAAGCCTTCATCATTTCATCCTTTCATCCTTTCATCCTTTCATCCTTTCATCCTCCCCAAATGAAATCCCACCTCGTTCTCATGCTGCTTCTTTCGAGTTGCGCCGTTCACAACCCGATGAGCGAGATGGTGATGTTCCAAAAAAAGGTGGAACGTGACGGAACCGTGAGGTATGCCGGGTATGGTCATGCCTTCGTGGGAACCAGCATCGACAAGTATCCGATTTCTGGTGTGACCGACTACCTGAATCGAAAAAACGGCAGAACAAATGAGTATGAGCATATGAAGGTGTCTTCATTGACGACCCATGCGATGATCATGGATCGCTCGAACCGTAATTTTGCATTATCTATCGCACTAGGATTTCCACTGGGTTTGGATCTGACCACCAAATTGACCCATTCCCTTTATGCGACCGGGTCTGTCGGTCTGAGTTGGTATAAACCTTTTAATTGGCAATTCATTCTGCAACGACGGCTGCTTGATGGGAATCCGACCGGATTATCGATCGGTGCGATGGTGGTGAGTAACCATTTCAGTTATAGTGCAGAAAGACTACCCGATGAAGACTCATGCAAATACTGCAAATCCCCATATATCTCAACCACATCGGTCGGAGTTCGAGGAGTGTTGGTAATGAGGATGGAACCCCAATATGAGACCACGGACCGTGTGTTCTTCTACGCAAACGCGGCTTACATGTACGACACCACGATGAAGCTTTGGTATCCGAAAGTGGGGTTCTCGATCGGGTTTTATTGAGGGTTGAATTCTTAACGATTACCCCCACCTTCAGGTGGGGGCTCTTCAGACGAGGTATTGAGTCAATCAATGCGGTCGCAATTTCCGCCCGCATCCAGGCGGTATAAAAGTCTTGCCTCTCTTATCCACCCTTAACCCTTCCTACCGGCAGGCAGGCTCCCTGTTAAATCTTCTCAGACCCACCCTATCTCCGTAATCATCTGCCGCCCCTCCGGTAATTCCGGATCCGAGCCTAGCTTCAACTCCCCTCCCACTCTTGTCACGTGATAGTACAATTCGATCGCATGCCAGGGCAATTGGATGAATTCCTTCACGTCGGCCAGTTCTCCGACATCGATCTCCAGCCCCGTCTCCTCACGAAACTCGCGCTTCAGCGCGTCCTCCAGGCGTTCTCCCAATTCCACGCCACCTCCCGGCGGCGCCCAAAAGGGCTCGGACGTGGTGCCGGGATCGATCCGCACCATCAACGTTTTTCCATCCTCAACCAACAAGCCGAGCACGCGAACCCTCACGCGACCCGTGAAGGGATTCGCGCTCATGCCTTTTCCGAGCGTTCGAGGGCCGCTTTCACAAAGCCGACGAACAACGGATGCGGTTTCGTGACGGTGCTTTTCAGCTCCGGGTGGAATTGAACCCCCACAAACCATGGATGCTCAGGTATTTCGACGATCTCGACCAATCCGCGATCCGGATTAAGTCCGGAAATCTTAAGTCCTTTGGATGTCAGCTTCTCACGGTATCCGTTGTTGAACTCATATCTGTGCCTGTGACGCTCGCTGATGTTCGCCGATCCGTAGGCGCGGA
>CAYPOI010000006.1:0-26818 GCA_964412365.1 uncultured Chitinophagales bacterium
CACGAGCCAAGCTCGGCTTGAGGATATTGGCCGCATCCATCGCCCCTTCCGCGGCTCCGGCGCCGACCAACGTGTGAATCTCATCAATAAAGAGAATGATTTCGCCAGCGGCTTCCTGCACGTCTTTGATCACAGCTTTCAGGCGCTCTTCGAACTCACCACGGAACTTCGTTCCGGCTACGAGCGCACCCATGTCGAGGGCGACGATGCGCTTCGTTTTGAGTCCTTCCGGAACGTCGCCGATCACGATGCGAAGGGCGAGTCCTTCGGCGATGGCGGTCTTGCCCACGCCAGGTTCGCCGACCAGAACCGGATTGTTCTTTGTGCGACGCGTCAAAATCTGCATCACACGACGGATTTCGGCATCGCGACCGATCACCGGATCCAGCTTGTTCTTCTCGGCAAGCTCGTTCAGGTCGCGAGCATACTTTTTCAGGGCTTGGTATTGTGATTCGGAATTTGGATCGTCGGATTTGCGATTTCCGCGGATCTCACGGATGACCTTCGTCAACGCCGCGCGGGTCACTTTTTCGGATTTGAGGAGGGTCCCGGCCTCGGATCTGGAATCGGCGATCGCCAACAGAAGATGTTCCGAGCTCACGTACTCATCGTCCATGTTCGAGGCTTCTTTCAATGCGGCGTCGAACACGGCTTTGAGGTCATTGGACAGATACGAACCCGACACAGCGGCACCTTGCACGATCGGAAGTCGGGAAATGGCTGAATCGATCATCGGAGTGAGGCGTTGGACCGGCACTTCGAGCTTGGACAGAATGGATCGGACGACGCCGGACTCGTCGCTGGCCATAGCGGATAAAAGATGCAGGGGATCGAGGGCCTGGTGCGAACGCGCTGCCGCCAGTTCCAATGCGGCTTGAACCGCCTCTTGCGCCTTGACCGTAAATTTGTTCAGATTCATGGATAGTCCTGTTTAGATGTTTCTGAACCTTCGACTGCGAATCTTGTGCCATATACTGTGCTCTGACATCCTGACAGGGCTTTATTCGGCATTTAAGAAGTAATACTGTCCGCAAGTCCCTTTCCACCCTCACCAGACCTTTCCCACATGATCCATATAGCGTTATAAACAACGTCACTTCGAAATTTTGCACAGATTTCACAGCTTTTTTACGTAATGATTTGGGCAGTCGGGAATCGGGAATCGGTACGATGTTCAAAATCGCATGAGTATCATGCCCAACTTACATCTTGCATCGCACCTCGCGCCTCGCGCAAAAAAATCACCATCTCGAATCCCCGTATCTTATGCTCATGCATATTCCCATCCTGTACGAAGACAATCACTTGCTCGTGGTCGACAAGCCCGCCGGACTCCCCACCCAGTCCGACAAGCATTCCAAAACCGACCTTCTCACCGAGCTGAAAGCCTACATCAAAGACAAATACGACAAACCCGGGGATGTGTATCTGGGGATGGTGCATCGCCTCGATCAACCGGCAAGTGGTGTGATGGTATTCGCACGGACCAGCAAAGCTGCAGCTCGCTTATCTGCCCAAATCCGAGAGCGCACCTTTCGAAAAGTCTATCGAGCCATTCTTCGTGGCACGCCATCACCTGAACAGGGCACCTTGTCGCATTTCATCTGGAAAGATGACGACATTAACGAAGTGAAGGTGTACGATAAGCCTGGGAAAGATGCGAAAGCCGCCATCCTGCATTATCGCGTCATGAAAAAGGAAAAGGGATACACCACAGTTGAAGTGGAGTTGGAAACGGGTCGGCCGCACCAGATCCGGGCTCAGTTCGCGTACATCAAATGTCCGCTGAAAGGCGATGGCAAATATGGGAAGGCGGATGGCACCGACCTCGCCCTACGTTCGGTGCTCGTGGGTCTGCATCATCCGACGACGGGAAAGTGGATGGAATTCTCCAACCGAGGGCTTTAGCCCGAGGTTCTCCTTCGTCAGCGAAGATTTTTCTAGCCGAGGGTTTTAACCCTCGGAAGATTAAAATCATTGAGGCATATTCAATTTAGAATCGCGTAAATCCGGATCGCGTTTTTATTCCAGAGGGCATCATCATCCCCGGCGCATTATATCCCATGGGGCGTTTCTTTGATCCCATGGGGCGTTTTTTTAACCACCGAGGGCGTTATTTTTCATCGCATGGGGCGTTTTTTCATCCACCGAGGGCTAAAGCCCTCGGCTAACGTACCTTCTTCAAAAACTCTTCCGGCCCCAAGAACCCTACCACCCTTGCTGATTTGCGCTCTTGGCCGTCTTCGCCGATGAAGACGATGGTCGGAACGCCGGCGATGTCGAACTGCTGACGCAAGGCTTCCGATTCGGGTGAGTCGAAATTGGTGAGATCCACTTTGTAGCGGTCATATTCATTCATCGCATCGATCACAGCCGGATCGGTGAAGGTACTGCGGTCTAATTCCAAGCACGGAATGCACCAATCGGCATAAAAATCCAATACGACGGGACGTCCATCCGCGATGCTTTGCTCATAAGCCTCGGTCGTGTAGGGAGTCCATTCGACGGAGGGTTTAAGCAGAACCTGGGTCATCAGGATGCCACCCACCACGGCGCTCACTCCCAACGCATATTTGAACAAGCGGAATCCGGTTGTGGCATTTCCGGTGCGTTCGATGAAGCCCAAATACACACCGCCGATGAACAAGGTCGCAGGAATGACCCATGCCGTGAGTTTCGGGAAGAACGCCAAACCGATGTAGAACAAGGCTACGCCGACCAACACCACACCGAACAATTGCTTCACCCAGATCATCCAAACTCCGGAACGTGGCAATTTGGTCAGCAGGCCACTGAAGGTGCCGAGGATCAAATAGGGTAAACCGAGCCCGAGCGACAAGATGAAGAAGCTCCAGAATCCGAAAAACACATCCCCTTTCGTACCGACAAAGGCGAGCAATGCGATCACGGGCGGACCAATACACGGCGCGGCGAACACGCCCACTACCAAACCAGAAATGTACACTCCGATAAAGCCGGTGGACTGCGTTCCGCCCAATCGTTTGGTCAGCCAGTACGGAAGCGTGATTTCATACAAGCCGAAGGAGCTTAGCGCAAGAGCGAACAGCAAGGCCCCGATGCTGAACAGCACCCAGGGCGATTGAAGCGCGCTTCCGAACAATCCTCCGCTCAGTGCCGCAAGCACACCCAACACGCTGTACATGGATGCGATTCCCAACACGTAGACCAAGGCTTTGGAGAACACTCGAAGCGTGTTGGTGTCGGTCTGATTTCCAAAAATGGATACCGTGACCGTCAACATCGGATACACGCATGGTGTGAGATTCAAGGCCAATCCGATGAAAAAGATGGTGATGAAGGTCCACAACAATCCGCTTTCATCGATTAATTGCGCGATCTGATTCTGCTCTCCGGCCCGATCAAACGTCACATAATCCTCATCGCTCGGCACATATTCGTCAAAAAACGCATTGCTCGATTCCACCGCATCCTCAGAAACCACGAGGGTGAAAGAGATTGGCAAGTTGGATGGCGGCAGGCACGTCATATCGTCGCAGGCCTGAACACGCAAACGGCCTTCGATGGGGTATGACCCCGGAGCGAGTCCCGCATCCACCGAATAGGTCAGGAAAATGGGTGCAGCACCTTCATACACGTCGAGCTCATCATCAGCGAAGGAGAATTTGAAGGTTTTGGACGGCGGATATTGGATGTTCGTCTGCGAAATTCCATCCGGCAGGGTCAATGTCAGTTCGGTGGGGATCAACCAGTCCAACGTCGGGCGATTCGAGTTGATGTGCCATCCGTCTTGGATGTTCATCACGACCGCTACACGCACTTCCGCACCCGGTTTGACCGATTCAGACTCGACGTTAACCGAGGTTTGAACACGTCCGGCGCTGAACGATTGCGCATTCAACGAACCCGCCATGAACAGGAACAGCGGTAGTAAAAAAAATGATTTCATTTAGAGTTTGTCTTCGAAGGTCTCGAATGGAGTGGTCTGGTACGATCCACTGGCCACGTATCTCAGCAAGCGCGAGAACAGCGTAGCATCCATGTACCCAGGCTGGTAGCCTATGGTTTTCCCTTCCGGTGTGATGAAGATGGTGGATGGATAGGAGGTGACACCCATTGATTTCGCAAGGTCCTCTTCCGTGTAGGTCCTGCCGTTGAATTCGACGGATTCTTTGGATTCGGCGTTGAGTCTCACGCGGATGAACGATTCACCAATCACAGCCTGAACCGCCGAATCAGGGTAGGTTTTTTGATCCATCTGCCGGCAATAGCCGCACCACACCGTGAACACATCCAGCACAATGAATTTTCCAGATTCTTTCGCCATCTGCTGCGCGGCTTTCAACGTGACGGTCTCGCTTTGATGGGTTACCGTCTCTGTTTGTTCCGCAGACGAACCGCACGCCACCATCAGAATCATCAGGAACAATGGAAAACGATAAAATTTGGACATGGGTTTGGAAGGATTAATCACTCTCTGATAACGAAATCAAATTACCAATGAATGCAGACCTCTGTTGTAAGATTCTATTAAAAATACTTATGTCAGGGAATAAAGAGAGGGATTCAATGGTGTCCGGATCGGCTCTCCGGGTACTGCGCCTGGGCACCAAGCGTCCATATCGGCCTGTTGGAACGGATTTTCGGGTTTCTTGAGACGCATGTCCTGATCCATGTAGATCATGGTCATCACTTTTCGGACGTGATCGGTGGTGTTCGGTCCGGCTCGATGGTAGGTCCACCCCAAATGAAAACTCACATCACCCAAACCATACGGTTCTTCAACGTAAGGAAATTGTTCGTTCTCCAACAATCGCTGCAATTCGGCTTCGCTTTGATCGGAAATCGGAAGATTTCGTCCGTCTAAAAACCGATGACTTTTTGCGCTGAAGGATAATGGACCCATTTCGAGAGGTGTGTTTTGCAAGGGTATCCATGCCGTAACCGTTCGATCCGATGCCAATGGCCAATAAAATTGATCGGCATGCCATGGCGTGTAGCCACCGCTGCGTTCTTTGTACAACGCTTGGTCATGATATAACCTGACGCCTTTCACCTGCAACAGTTGTGTCGCGATGCTCGCCAGCTTTCGGCTGAACACGAATTCCTTCACTTGATCGTCTCGAAGCCACAAATTCATGACCTGCGTGAAGGCTTTCTCGTAGGTCGTCTGGTTTTTTTTGGAAGCGACCGGTTTCATCATCTCTCGCACTCGTGCCGTGATGGCGGATTCGAAATAGGCTATCACACGCGGTGATAAAACGTTTTTCAGGTGAATAAATCCGTTATCCTGAAACGATTCGATCTGCTGACCAGTAACTTGAAATTCGGTGTGTGTTTCAACGAGCATAACCGAAATATACTCAAGCTCGGATTTGAAACGCTTCGAATTCGTTTTTCGCAGGCGACCAATCCACATGAGCCTTTTCGACCGTAGCCGCAGGCGGACCACTCACACAGCGGTCCACGACGAACTGAACTCGGAATTCCTCCCCTTCCAGTACCACGAGGACCTCACCGTTCGGCAAGTTCTTAACATATCCTTTCACGCCCTGGTCGTTGGCATGCCGTTGCAAGTACGCCCGCATTCCGACGCCTTGCACGATGCCTTTCAGGATCACTTCGGCACGGCTTTTCTGTGTGTGTTCGCTCATGCATTCAATTTACGGCTTTTCCCGCTTTCTTAAGCGGTTCAAGGCATAAGCGCCACCGGCTGCGGCTAGCAGACTTAGTCCGCCGTCGATTGGCGCTTGCTCCGGTGCTGAAGGCAAGGATGGTGGTGGAACAAACGCCACGTACGCTATGAGGATGATGAGAATATTCATTTCAGTAATGTGATGGGGTGGATGGTGGTTGTGGATGATGTGGAAAGCCGCACGAAGTACAAGCCACTGGCTAATCCGGACGCATCGAATCGGACCTGATGAGAGCCGGCCGATGTCATCCCATCGACCAATACCGCGACTTCTCTTCCGAGAATATCATATACAGCTACCCTGACATGTACGGACGCAAGATCTTGCGTCCCGACTCGAAAACTGATAACCGTACTTGGATTAAACGGATTCGGCCACGATGACAACCTCACGCGATCTGGCAACGGATCTTGTTTTTGAATGGAAGTGCCATGCACTCGCTTCGCCACGATTCGGAATCGGTTTCGGATGGTTTCCGCACCCGCGTCCTGCTCGAATCCATATCCACTCTCCTCCTTCATGTCCAGCTCAACACCGACACGATCGTCATGAAACCGCATCGACCACTCCTCAGGAACAATCGACACATCCGGCCAACGGATTCGCCACACCCCGCTTCCGGGCAAGTATATTTCATAAAGAATGTCCAAATCCGCTGCCATGTCGATGTCGATCGTACGCATGGCCGCTTCGGATAAGTCTACATTACGAAACCAACCATAGGCCGAGCCCTCATCCAACGGACGTAATCGGGATACCGATACCGGTTGGTCGGTGCTGAACTCGAGTAAGGGTCCTCGATCGTGACGAATCAGGCCGCCATTTTTCAATTCGACCAATTCGATTGGGATGCGGATCGGCTCCACATCCTTCAGGAAACTGCCTCCCGAGGTTTTTGCGGAAATCGGAATCGTCAACGTCGTGGCCGGTGATGTTTCCCCGTTTTGAAGCATGAACGCCTGCCATGGGGCGATTTTCCCACCCAGCAATGGATCCGAGCTCAGAATCCAGCTTCCCAAAGACGACTCACCGGCTTGCGACTCGCCCGAGCCGTCCTGCCAGACTTGCACCACAGGAACGATGGTGCCGTTTGATGTGAGCGACGAAACCGATATCGCGGAGGAATAGGGATTTCCAACCAGGTTCCAGCGATTTCCGGCGGAATGAAGGCTCACATCCACATTTTCGGTCGGTTCATGGCCAAATACACCCGCCGAGTACGGCGTTCCCGCAAACCGATACCAGATCATGCCTGTTCCTGCCCCCAACGCCGCATCCGGATCGGATGGTGGTACCCACGACGTTCCATCATACGAGGTGTACAGATTCGGAGCATACGACGCATGGCTCAATCCCGGAACACCCTGTATCTGCACGTGGGATGAAAGCGTCCGCAATGTGGTTCCGGTCACAGGTAAGGCCAACATCCGCCATCCTGCATCCCCGCTGATGGCCTTTTCCTGATAATCCGGATGCAATCGGATTTCTTCGATCGCAAGATGGGAGTTTGAACCCGTTCCGACGCCGCTGATTACATTCCAACCAAGGATAAACGATTCATTGGCGAGGATGGGTGTCTGAAACACGATGGTGGCCGTGAGCCATTCTCGATGCATGGTTTCCAATACCGATTCGGTGCCTGTCGTCGCCGTGTACTCTTGGCTTGTCACATATAGCGACGAGGATGTGATGGTCGCATCCGACGGGTAACGGTAATGATTCAGCTTGATGCGGGTCGCACGGGTACTCTGGGTGATCTGCCACACCCGGAACGTCACATGAAGCCGCTTCAAGCTCCGACCGGTTGAGTTTAAGATGGGTAATTCCAGATAGGCGGCGCCACTGGTTCCGCGCTTCATCCCGAAAGCCCGAACATCTTGATCGTTCGGTTCGGTGAACACGTAATATCGAAGCGAACTCAGTGAGGTGGTGCCTGGATCAAACAGGCCTCCAAACGAAGACGGTAATCCGGCGCCGCTGACCACGAAGGGATCGGGAATCACGGTTCCATCCGCTCCGTCGAAACGGATCATATGGATCGTGTTTTGCGAAATGGGGTATTGAGCCAACAGGATCGCTGGCCAAAACATGAGGATCAGTAAGAATTTCATGACTGTAAGAGATTGGGGTGAACAGAGCGCATTGCTCCTTTCTCTTACAGAGGCGGGAAATCCGAAAATCTTACACGTTTGGTGCTTTTTTTAGGAACGATTGGGGAATCGGATCGTGAAACGGCTGCCGACGTCCGGCTCCGATTCCACCAAAATGCTTCCATCATGCAAGGAAATCAATTCTTTGCAGAGCGCCAATCCCAGTCCTGAACCCCATTCATTCATCGTTCCGCGACGTTTCACGGATTTGTCGATGTTCATGACCTGTTTGCGCAGCGATTCCGACATCCCGATGCCATTATCGCTCACCTGGATCCACCAATCGGATTCACTCAAACCCGCTTCCAGCACCACGATTCCTTCGGTTTTCGTGAATTTGATGGCATTCGATACCAAATTGCGAATCACGGTCTCCACGATATTGCGATCGGCCATCACAACCATATCCTTCGGAATGATGGCTTCGAAATGAATGGCTTTTGCGGAGGCGATGGGACCGAATAAACGGACCGTCGATTTCGCGATATCATCCATATCGATCGGCTCTATCAGAATCCGATCCTTGCCCTTCTGCAAACTCGACCATTCCAACAGGTTCTCCACCAATCGATGAAGATGTTCAGACGAGGCGCGCAAATGCTTCAGATTCTGCCTGATTTCGACATCATCCATCTCATCATATTCTTCGATCATGAGTTGCGAAAGTCCAAGCAGAGTTTGGAACGGTCCACGTAAATCATGTCCGATGATGGAAAAAAAGCGGTCTTTCGTGTCGTTCAATTCCTGCAGGTGCGCCTTTTGCTCTTCAATCACTTGTTTCTGTTTTTCGACTTCGGTTTTCTCATTTCGAAGCTCCTTGGTTTTTTGATCCACCAGAGTTTCCAAACGCTCTTGGATGGTTTTCAAATTGCGAAGGCGTATGGTCGTGACCAACCAAACAATGGAAATCAGGCTTACCAGGACAAGAAGCCGGAACCACAGTGTCTGATGATACACCGCTTGAACCGTGATGCGCATCCGTGCGGGCTCAGAGGCGATCGTGCCCGCTTCATTCCAACTGATGACCTCAAACACATATTCGCCCGGTTTAAGGTTGTGATACTGAACCGATCGATTGGAGAAGACATGCACCCATTCCTCATCGTATCCGATCAATCGGTGTTGAAGACGAACCCTCGCCGGCGACGCATACCGAAGGGCTGTGAACTCGATGATGATGTCATTTTCCCCACCTGAGAGCACAACTTCATCCTGTTGGGTGTATCGATTTTTATGGCGGATATACACAGGTGGTGCTGAATCCATACGGTCGTATTCCATGATCGGCAGTATCGCGACCCCGCTTTGAGTGGATACGAAGATGGATTGTCTGTCAGGCGACATCAAAATTCCACCGCGAAATCCGCCATTCGCTTCCGAATTGCGCATTCCCGCATCCGAATCATGTACCACCATATGGAAACCGGCTGATTTTCCATCCAGATACTCGTTCAGGTCGGTTTTCAAAATTCGAACAATCCCTTTGTTTGTCGAGATCCATATCCAGCCATAAGGTCCCATTTGGATACTGTGAACGATATGATCCGGCAAACCCGCCCCTGTGGATGCGAATCGGAATTGGCCGTTTTTGAATCGAATGAGACCGCTCGTTTCTGATCCCAACCAAATGACATTGGGGTCTTCTGGATCAACCAAAATGCTTCGAATGAGATTGGATGGCAATCCGTTGCTCGAATTTAGAATCAGAAGATCCTTCGTGGAAGGGTCAAATCGGAAGGCGCCGTTATCCCCCGTTGCGACCCAGAGCCGCCCTTCCTGATCTTCGATAATGTTCCGTAAAAGTTGGCTCGGCAGGCCGGTGCTTCGATCCAGTATGTCGAATTCGTGGGTATCGGGATTGAATTGTACCAGTCCACCGGATGTCGCCAACCAGACTACCCCATTTTTAGCAGTATGGATGGCTCTGACATCATTCGTCATCAATGTTGTTCCGATTTGAACTTGTTTCAAATCCAGACCATCGTTTCCAAATGAAATCAACCCGTCTTGATAGGTCCCGATCCAAATGCGCCCGTCCGCATCCTGTCCGAATGTCTGGATAATCGCGTTTTCATTGAGCGCTTTCTGAGGATAATTTCGAATTTGATTGTCTTCCACCACACTGAATCCCGCATCCCTTACGCCGACGAACAACCGATTTCGGTTGTCGAAAAATAAACCGAGGATGTTGTCACCAACCAAGCCTTCAGGAACGCCGATATGATGGATTGGATTCCGCTTCACGCGAAACAATCCTCCTCTGCGACTGGCGAACCACAAGTTCCGTTCCGAATCTTCATAAATAGACAAGGCTGACGCTTTCGTGATTCTTTCCAGCGACACCGCCCGCTTCGCTTGAATTCCGTCCAAAACAAATACAATACCGTCTACCGTGATGAACCAATTTAAGCCGTAGGAATCCACAAATGTGAACATCAGATCGGCGCCTTTATCAATTCCGACACCCTGAACCGCGCGTCGTTGTCCAGCATCCACAACATTCAGACCTTTGTCGGATGTGTAAAGGATTCGATCACCGATCGAATACATAGTGCGAATCGCATCTGAATTCACCTTCTTGGGTTCCATCCCTGGATCTATCCGAAACAGACCCGAAAATCCACCGACCCAGATCACACCGTTTTTGTCTTGAAACAGACCAACGAACAGTCCGGATGAAAACTTTGTCAAAATGGTATCGCGGTATGCATAAAACCCATCATAGGTCACGATCCAAATGGTCCCATCATCATATGTCAGCATGTCGTACACATGATAGGGCGTGCCGTCTTCGACCAAATCAATCCGTTTAAATCTCTCCTGAACCGGGTCGAACTGATACAACCCATCGTTCGCTCCTACCAAAGGTTGCCCATTCCGATCCGTCCTGATCTGGGAGATTCTCTCCAATGTGAGGCCGTCTGTGTCATCGAACAATCGAAACTCTTGGTTGCGATATCGCAATAGACCCAGATTCTCAAGTGACACCCAAATCGTCTCATCCGGCGTTTTGTGGAAGTATGCGATCCGATTGTTCAGAATGGCTGGAGTATTGCTTGTATTCAGCGTTTCGAATGTGATCCCATCGAACCGTACCATCCCATCATATGTGGATATCCAAATAAATCCATCTGAATCTTGTATGATGCGATTCGTGGAATTCACTGGCAGACCATCTCGAACGGTCCATTGCGTGACGATCAATGAATCGTCATTGTGCCAATGAAACGTTTGGCTCAGTTGCATGAGCAGCAGAAACAGAATCATGCGTGCTCGACTAGATTATTCCGGAGTGAAATCACTCCGGAATATAACGCTAACTGCTTAGCCCATCTCAAATGCGAAGAAGAAGGATTGGCGCCCACGAACCACTTGCACGAGCACCACATCGCCTTTTTTGGCGGCTTCCAACATCGTAGAAGCTTCCTCCACCGACCGCACCGCTCTACGCTGGATGCCGATAATCACATCGTCTTCGCGCAAGCCCGCTTCGAAGGCTTTGCTTTGCGGATTGATTGTGGCAATGGCCGCTCCTCTCAGATTACGATTTGGTTCAACCGCTTCCATCGTAAACCCGAGCCTGTCCCACAACGCACCTTCTACTGCTGCGATGGATCCGTCCGCTGGAAGTTCCGCCAAAGTAATATTGAGTTCCTGACGCTTTCCGTCGCGATTGAACGTGAGTTTGATCTTTGTTCCAGGGGTTTGCGAAGCCACATACGCTCGGAAACCGCTCGCATTGGTCACTTTGCGGCCATCCACATCCAAAATCACATCCCCTTCCTTCAATCCGGCTTTATTGGCGGGGCCCTCATCCACCACTTGCGCCACAAGAATGCCGTCGGTCGTGCTCAGGTTCAGCGCGCGAGCCATGGTCGGGTCGATGTCTTGCGGATAAATACCTACCCAAGGGCGAACCACTTTGCCGGTCTCGATAATCGACTTCATGATGTTGCGCACCATGTTGATGGGAATGGCGAAGCCGATGCCCTGGAAGCCACCGGATCTCGAGGCGATCGCGGTATTGATGCCTACCAATTCGCCATCCAAATTCAGCAAGGCACCGCCTGAATTTCCCGGATTGATCGCCGCGTCGGTTTGGATGAAATCTTCCATCTCCACCAATCCCACATTCGAGCGACCTTTCGCACTCACAATACCCATGGTCACGGTATTGGCCAGATTCTCCGACATCGGAGATCCGATCGCCAAAATCCATTCACCGACATTCAATTGATCCGAATCACCCAACGACATCGCCGGGAAGGTTCCGCTCACTTTCAGGATGGCGATGTCCGTGTTCGGATCGGCCCCAACCAGTTTTGCAGAAATCACCTTGTTTTCATTGGTGCGGATGCGGATGGAATCGGCATTCTGGATCACATGATTGTTCGTGACGATGTACCCGTCCGTGGATACGATCACACCAGAACCCTGTCCTGATTGCTGGAACTCACGCTCACGCGGTTGGGATGGACCGAAGAATCCAGGTCCGAAGAAATCCGCGAACGGATCGCGTTGCTGCACCCGAACCGTGCGTTCGGTGAATACGGTGACCACCGTCGGATTCGCTTTCTCAGCGATATCCACCATGGCATTGGAAAAATCCCGAAGCGTGGTGATGGGTCGATCTGCGGGTGGATTCTCGACCTTCGCTTCCAGAAAAGCGAATTCTGTTGGTGCTTTTCCATCCAGATAGGTGAGTGTGAAAAGGATGGTGAACAGCATGGCGACAGCCCCATACCGGGCATATGTGGTTTGCATCATACGAGGTGACAAATTGAGAAGGTTTTGGGTTGACGGCGGTTTAACGACATCCAACGCAGGTTTAGTGTGTAAAATATCCCTCGCTTTTCATATTCGCTTTCACATATATTGTATCATGAACCAACATATGCCGCTTTTCACCGCCTTGGCCGATCCGCTTCGCCTTCGGATCCTTAATCTTTTGTTCCACGCTCCTAATCTGTGCGTGTGCGATCTGGAGTTGGCCTTGAACGAACCTCAAGCCAAAATCTCACGTCATTTGGCCTACCTCAGAAAACGCGACATGGTCCGCACGCATCGCCGCGACCAATGGGTGCATTACAGCTTGGGAAAAACCTTGGTGGATGATCCCATCACCACACATCTTCGCACACGCTTGATGTCGTCAGACCAAGGGGCGATGGATATCGAACGCCTGTTGGAAGGATTGGACGGGAATGAGGTCGTGTCCCTACAAAGCGCATCGCCAGCGGAAATCGATCAGGTCATCCGCGCGTGCTGCGGCAATTAGCCATAGGCTTGTTCAAACGCCCAAAGCAATTCACGACCGATTTGACGGCTTCGCTCCAGATACGCGCTGGCTTTCTTCGGTGAGTTGTCGAACGCTTTCGGATCTTCATAGGGGATGTGGACCCGATGCGTTGCCCCAGGCACGAACGGACATTCTTTTTCGGCTTCCGAACACACGGTAACCACGCAAAAGTCACTGGACGGGTTGGAGGCGTCATCAAACTTTTTCGAAAACAGGACGATTTCAGGCAGTTGGCCACCGGTACGAAGCACATGCTTCGGATTGCGCAATTCCGGACCCACCTGGATCTCGAATCCGGCTTCCTTCAAGGCGGAACCCGCTTGCGGAAAGAGGGCCGTGGCCTCGGTCCCTCCTGAAAACACCGACACCTTGGGTTGTGCGAAATACATGGCGGCAGCCCAAGCCCATGCCTGTGCCAAATGGCTCCTGCGGGAATTGTGTGTGCACACGAAGTTTAATTTCGGTGATGTCGTCGACGTCAGATACGACGTGAGCGATTTTAGAATATCCTTTCGATCTTGCGGAATGGACGCGGTTTCGTCGAGCAAGTCGCGGATGGATGCATATAATTTCGGGTACAATTGACGTCTCATAACCTGTTCTCTATAAAACACGAGGGGAACCGTTTCACCGGAACCCCTCGTTGCACCTATTAATCTGCAAGTATCTAACTGTTCCCAGCAAATACTTGATCTCTATACATCAACAGATTAACGCTGCAACGAGTTTCCGAATTGCGGACCCGTTTGTAAAATAATTTCGACTGCTCAGATTTTGCGCATCTGGGACCACTCTCGTGATACCAAAAACGCCATTTCCAGTGCCTGAGCGTAATTTAATCTCGGATCACAATAGGTCTGATAATTTTGGCCCAAGCCATCTTCACCAAGCCCTTGCGCTCCGCCAACGCACTCCGTCACATTGTTTCCGGTCAATTCCAGGTGGATGCCACCCAGAATGGTGTGTTCGGAACGATGCACTTCGAAGGTGCGCTTCACATCTTCCAGAATATCATCAAAATCTCTCGTTTTGATACCATCCTTGGTTGAAAACGTGTTTCCATGCATCGGATCGCAGCTCCACGTCACTTGCAGCCCGGCACGGTTCACCGCGCGGATCAAGCCAGGAAGCTGGTCGTGCACATGTTTTTTTCCGAAGCGGGTGATGAGGGTGATCTTCCCTTCTTCCTGATTCGGATTCAAATGTTCAATCAGATGCAATATTTCATCGGTTTTGTACGGCGGACCCACTTTGATACCCACCGGATTCCGAATTCCTCTGAAATATTCGATATGCGCGCCGTTCGGCTGACGAGTCCGGTTTCCGATCCACGGCATATGTGTGCTCAAATTATAGAACCCGGATTTGTGCGGCACGCGACGTGTCTGAGCTGAATCATAAAACAGATTCAAGGCTTCATGCGACGTGAAAAACTCCACTTTCTGAAGTGTCGACACATTTCCCGACAACACGCTTTCCACAAATTGCATGGAATGTTGGATGGAGTTCACCATCCGCTCATACTCGCTGTAAAAACGGTTCTGCTTCATGAAATCGAGTTCCCAATACTCTGGGTGCCTCATGTCCGCGAATCCTCCGCCCTCTTCAGTGAGCGCACGGATGAAATTCAAGGTCAGACCGGATTTATGATAGGCTTCCAAAAGTCGTGACGGATCCGGCTGACGCACGGCCGCATCCGCACCATATCCGTTGAACAAATCTCCGCGATAGGATGGCAATTCGAGATCGCCCACCATTTCCATATTGCTGGAACGGGGTTTGGCATATTGTCCGGCCAACCGACCGATGCGCACCACCGGGATGTTCATTTCGTGAATGAGGATGAAACTCATCTGCAATAGCACCTTCAACAGCTTCACGATGTTATCGCTGGTGCAGGTGTCGAAGGTCTCCGCGCAATCGCCACCCTGCAGCACGAACGCTTTCCCTTGGGCGGCGAGTGCGAGTTTGGAGCGTAGCGATTCCACTTCCCACGATGTCACCAACGGAGGCAACGATTGCATGGTTTTGTAAGTGGATTCGAGGAGCGCCTGATCGGCGTATTCCGGCATCTGCCATACAGGGAATTCCCTCCATGACTCCGGGTGCCAATCGGTCGCGATTTTCTGTACTGGATTCATCCCTAACGTAAACTGACGGGTGTGCTGCGTTCTAATTCTTGCCGAAGATAGTGTCCGGTGTGGGAATTTCCCAACTCGGATATCATTTCGGGGGTTCCTGCGGCCACGATGGTTCCACCACCGGCGCCACCTTCCGGACCCATGTCGATCACCCAATCGCTGGCCTTGATGAGGTCCAGATTGTGCTCGATCACGACCACGGTGTTGCCTTTATCCACAAGGCGTCGAATCACTCTCACCAACATGTCCACATCCTGAAAATGCAGCCCGGTTGTGGGTTCATCCATGATGTAGATGGTATCGCCGGTTCCGATTTTGGACAATTCCTTGGCCAGCTTGATCCGTTGCGCTTCGCCACCGCTCAATGTGACGCTGGATTGACCAATGGTGATGTACCCCAATCCCACCGAATCCAAGGTTTCGAGCACCCGCTTGATGCGAGGAACCGCCGTGAAAAACTCCATCGCTTCTTTCACAGGCATGTTCAACACATCGGAAATGGACTTCCCTTTGTAGAAAATTTCGAGGGTTTCTCGGTTGTAACGCTTCCCGTTGCAGGTTTCACAGGTCACATACACATCCGGCAGGAAGTTCATCTCGATTTTGCGCAGGCCGTCGCCGCCACAGGTTTCGCAACGACCTCCCTTCACATTGAAGCTGAATCGTCCTTGGTCATAGCCTCGGATTTTCGCTTCGGGAAGTTCTGCGAATAGGTTCCGGATGCTGTCGAATACTTTGGTGTACGTACCCGGATTGGAGCGTGGCGTGCGCCCGATCGGACTCTGATCCACCGAAATCACCTTATCCAAATGCTCCAATCCTTCGATGGAATCATATGGAAGCGGCATGTTCTTGGATCCATACACATGCTGGTTCAATAATGGAACCAACGTATGATTGATGAGGGAGCTTTTTCCGCTTCCGCTCACGCCGGTCACACAAATAAATGTGCCGAGCGGGAGTTCAAGATCGACCCGCTTTAGATTGTGTCCGCGAGCGCCTTTGAGGCTCAGTTTTCGTTCATCACCCGTATTACGAAAAGGCGGCATCGGAATCTGTCGCTCATAGCGCAAATACGCAGCCGTCGTCGATTCCGGATTCAGATCGGCTGGGATGCCGGACGACACGATATGTCCGCCATTCACCCCGGCTCCCGGACCCATATCCACCACCCAATCGGCGTTTTCGATGGTTTCGCGGTCATGCTCCACCACCAGAACGCTGTTTCCCAGATCGCGAAGGCTTTGCAGGGATTTGATCAGCTTCATGTTGTCGCGCTGATGCAGCCCGATGCTGGGTTCATCCAAAATATATAACACGCCGACCAACTGCGTTCCGATCTGGGTGGCCAATCGGATCCGTTGCGCTTCACCACCACTCAAAGTCTGCGCTTCGCGATCGAGCGTGAGGTAATGCAGACCCACATTGATCAGAAAATCGAGTCGGTCACGGATTTCTTTTAAAATCTGTCCGCCGATAAGATGCTGCCGCTCAGTAAGATTCAGTTTGAGGAGGGATTCGCGCAGTTGATGGATGTCCTGCCGGACCAACTCATGGATCGCATAGGTATCGAGTTTGTAACTGAGGGCTTCCCTATTGAGTCGCCCGCCACCGCAATCTGGACACAACTGCTGACTCATGAACATCTCCGCCTTCTCCCGCTGCGCCGCCGACTTGCTTTCCAAGAGTTGAGCGCGGAGTTGCTTCACCAATCCCGTCCACGTCTGACGATAGGTGACGGTGCGACCTTTGAACGTATAATTCACATTGAATTTCCGATCACCAGCGCCATGCATCAGCGCATCCAACAACTCCGGCGAAAAGTCTTTTACAGGTGTGTCCAATGATGCATCGAATCCTTCCAACAAGGCTTCAACCGCCTTGAAGGTGACGGTATCGCGGTATTTTCCAAAATACCGGACAGCGCCTTCGCGCACGGTTTGTCCGTGATTGGGAATGACCAGATCCGGGTTCACATCAATCGAATAGCCCAATCCATCGCAACGTTTGCACGCCCCGAACGGCGAATTGAAGGAAAACAGATTCGGCGCGGGTTCTTCATACGCGAGGCCGCTTTCCGCGTCGAACAATTTCATGGAATAGACCAGATCGAAGCGGCCTTCCACCCCATCCGGAACATGCAACATCAGCGTTCCGTCGGCCATGTCCAGCGCGGTTTGGACGCTTTGGCGGATGCGGGTCCGGCTGTTTTCCGAAACCACGAACCGATCGATCACCACGTCGATGTTGTGGGTTTTGTAGCGATCGACCTGCATTCCCTTTTCCAATTCCATGAACTCGCCATTCACGCGGACGCGGATGTAGCCTTGCTTCAGCGTTTGGTCGAACAATTCGCGATAATGGCCTTTGCGTCCGCGCACGACCGGCGCCATGCAATACGCTTTCGTGCCTTCGGGCAGACGCATGATGGCATCAAGCACTTGGTCCTGCGTCTGCTTCTCCATCCGGTTTCCGGTGATATAGGAGTGCGGAACCGCCACACGCGCATACAGCAAGCGCATGAAATCATAAATCTCGGTGACTGTGCCCACGGTTGAGCGCGGATTTCGGTTCGTCGTCTTCTGATCGATCGAAATCACCGGCGACAAGCCATCGATGAAATCCACATTCGGGCGCTCCATCATGCCAAGGAACTGGCGTGCGTAGGCGGAGAGCGATTCCATAAATCGGCGTTGCCCTTCGGCATAGATCGTATCGAACGCCAGGCTGGATTTGCCCGAACCCGACAAACCGGTGATCACCACGAGCTGTTCGCGTGGGATGTCGATGTCGATGTTCTTCAAGTTGTGTTCGCGAGCGCCGCGAACGATGATATTCGAATTCAAAAGCGGGAAGGATGAGGTTTGAGCAACATCCAAATTACGGCTTTTCCGTGCACTCTTTTCCGTATATTCTGCCCCATGGCATTCTTCCGTCACTCTTTGCTGCACATCGTCCTATCTCTGATCGTCATCAGCGGATTGGGCGCGCGCTATGTCTCCGGCATCAGCGATGTGGTGGTGACTGAGGAGAAATCCACGCCGAGCACAGCCGAATTGGCGACGTATTCCGAGAAAGGCAGCATGAGTCGGCCATTGCCAATTCAGCGCCACGGACTCAGCCAGGCTTCCATGCTCGATGGCGCACCGAAATTCGCGCCCCTTCCCTATCAGCCCATCGTGGCGGTTGCCGATATCCGGTACACCGACCCACTTTTCGCCGTCATCACCACGGCATTCCGGGTCTCCCCGACCACGGGTTCTGTAAGCGCTAGGGCACCATAGGTAAATAGTAATTGGTAATTGGTATTTGGTAGGAGTTATAAACATGTACTCGCCTTCCACTCTTTCCAATTACCAACTACCGATTACCAACTACTTGTATTAAAAGACCAACAACGAACAACTAACGAACTAATGAAAAAAGAATTAGGCACCCGCGTGGGCTTTATTCTGGCTTTCGTATTGATTTGCGGATTCTATCTGCAATTTTCACTACGCTATTGGCTGGAGCAGCGCCACATCAACAGCCTCGACGAGGCCACCAAAACCGAATATGTGCGCGAAAACGGCGTCCGTGTTCAAGACCTTCGCGAACGAATCCTCAACTTGGGTCTGGATCTTCAAGGCGGCATGCACGTGACCTTGGAGCTCGATACGCCTCAATTGCTCATTGAATTAGCTCATGGGTCCACCGACGCTGAGTTCAATGAGGTTATGGCCCTCGCCAAAGAGCGTTCCGAAACGAACCGCTCCAATGCGATTGATGAATTCGTCAATGAATTCCTCGCCCGCAATCCGAATGCCCAACTGAGCCGCTATTTCCGCTCGGATGCGCAGAACATCACACGTCGGTCGAGCAATGAAGAAGTCATCGCCTTCTTGAATCTGCAGCAATTGGCTGCGATGGATCGTGCCGTACAAATCGTTCGGACCCGTGTGGACCGTTTCGGTGTGAGCGAACCATCCATCATCAAACAAGGCTCCAACCGCATCATCGTCGAACTTCCAGGTGTAGACGACGAGCAACGCGTGCGTAACCTCCTCAAAGGTACCGCCCGCCTTGAGTTCCGCTTAACACCAGAGCCGGCTGAACTCACATCCGCGCTCCAAGCGGTCTTAAACCATTACACGGTTACCACAACCGTTGAGGGAGATTCCATCCCGCAACAAACGAACGAATTGGTGGATATTTTCCAACCGATCGGACAAGGAGTTGTGATGGGATATGCATCCGGACAGGACACCGCCGCGGTACGCGAGAAATTGCTCGATGCCGACGTACGCCGTTTCTGGCCGCGTGATTTGGACCTGCTGTGGACCTCGCAGCCGGAGCAAACCGGTCCGGATGGAGTTGGCATCTACGCGTTGATCGCCGTTCGCAACACGGTTGAATTGGTTGGGGATGCGATCGTTGAAGCGCGTCAAACCTTCGACCCGCAAACCAACGCAGCGGAAGTATCGATGACGATGAACGCCGAAGCGGCACGAGTGTGGTCGCGCATCACGGGTGCGAACATCGGTCGCCCGGTTGCCATTGTACTCGACAGAACCGTCATCACCTTCCCGAATGTGATCTCCAGAATCACGGACGGACGTTCGAGCATCACTGGACTCAGTGGCCCGAATGAAGCGGACGATTTGGTGAACATCCTGATGTCGGGTGCGCTTCCTGCCCCGCTTAACATCATTGAAGAGCGCACCGTCGGACCGTCGCTCGGAGCCGCATCCGTCAACGCCGGATTCTATTCTGCAGTTGTCGGCCTAGTTATCGTTGCCATCTTCATGATGTTCTATTACCACATGGGTGGTGTGATCGCCAACGTGGCTCTGTTCGCGAACATCTTCTTCATTTTGGGGATGTTGGCCGCGTTCAAAGCGACCCTAACGTTGCCAGGTATCGCCGGTATCGTACTGACCATCGGTATGGCGGTGGATGCGAACGTGCTGATTTTCGACCGGATCCGTGAGGAGATGCGACATGGCAAAAGCCTGTTGGCTGCGATCGATGGCGGTTACAGCAACGCGATGAGCGCCATCTTGGATTCGAACATCACGACATTCCTGACCGCCGTGATCCTGTTCAGTTTCGGTGTGGGTCCGATCAAGGGCTTCGCTGTCACATTGATGATCGGTATCGTGGCCTCGCTGTTCAGCGCGATCGTGATCACCCGTGTCATCCTGGATTACATCACCCGCGACAAATCGCGTTCCATCAGCTTCGGTTAATCAATTTAGAATAGGATATATAAACCCATGAGATGGTTTGAAACACCCAATTACAACTTTGTAGAAACCCGCAAGATCGGGTACTACATTTCGACCGCGATGCTTGTGATCGCGATCGGCGCTCTTCTATTGAAGGGCCTCAGTTATGGAATCGACTTCAAAGGCGGAAAAGAGCTTGTGGTCGAATTCGACACGGCGGTTTCCGTGACCGAAGTGAGGGACCTCCTCACGCCGGCGCTTGGAAGTCAGCCGGAAGTGAAACAATTCGGACTCAGCCGCGACCTATTGATCCGTACTGATTCCGAAATGGAAGCCACTCCCCTTCAGAACACCATCATTTCGACGATGAACACCGCCTTCCCTGGCAACAATGTGATCATCATCAAAACGGATGACATCAGTCCACGGTTTGCCGACGACCTGAAATGGGGCGCATTGAATGCGATCCTCTTTTCAATCGTCGTCATCTTCCTGTATATCTTGGTCCGATTCAAGAACTGGAGATATTCGGTTGGAACCATCGCCGCCATCACACATGATGTGATCATCATTTTGGGTGTGTTCGTGATCTTCAACGGAATCCTGCCATTCAGCTTGGATATCGATCAGACCACGATCGCCGCCTTCCTGACAATCGTGGGATATTCCTTGAACGATACCGTAGTGGTGTTCGACCGCCTCCGCGAGGACTCGCTGGTCTACAAAACAGACCCGTTGGAGAAAATGGTGAACCGCGCGATGAACTCTACTTTGAGTCGGACAGTGGTTACGTCATTAACAACGTTGTTTGTTGTGACTGTGCTCTTTATATTCGGCGGTGAGGTACTGAAAGGATTGGCGTTCGCGCTCATCGTCGGTATCATCCTTGGTACATACAGCACACTCTACGTCGCCTGCCCTGTGGTGGTCGATTTAAAGAAAAAACAAGCATCCTGAGAATTCCGGAGAATCTATGAGTTTCAAAAGTAATGAACGTTGGAATTGTGTCGTCATCGAGTTCAATGGCAACGTGATGGGCGGTCCCGATGCGGTGGCTCTGAACGAAAAATTGCATGAGCTTATCGACGGCGGCAAGAAGAATGTGATTGTGGATCTTGGCAAGGTCAAGTTCATGAACTCATCCGGCTTAGGCATGCTGATTGGCGCGCTCACAACGATGCGCAACGCAGGTGGAGATCTTCGGATCGCCAATGCGACCGACAAAATCGAAAGCCTTCTGATCATCACCAAGCTGATCACGGTGTTCCAACACTTCCGCTCGCTTGATGAAGCTGTGAAGTCGTTCGAATAAAACGATTTCTCTGCTCTTAACGGAACTACGAAAAGCCCGACTTCCGGGCTTTTCGTATGTTTGCGACTCGGTCCCATCGTATTTTTTTCTACTTCCCACTACTACTTTTTATGTCAGTCCGAATTCTCATCGGCGCCCAATGGGGCGATGAAGGCAAAGGCAAGATCGTCGACATCCTTGCCAAGCAAACCGATATTGTTGTCCGATACCAAGGCGGCGCCAACGCCGGCCACACCCTCAAATTCAATGGCAAGACCTTTGTCCTGCACCTGATCCCATCCGGCATATTCCATGACGACACCGATTGCGTGATCGGAAACGGTGTGGTGATCGATCCCTTCACCTTGCTCGACGAAATGGACGCTGTCCGTGGCATGGGTGTGGACCCGGCCGGACGCCTGTTCGTCTCCGAAACCGCGCATGTGATCCTCCCCTATCACAAAGCGCTCGACAAAGCCAACGAAGTGTCGAAAGGCGAAGGCAAAATCGGAACCACAGGTCGTGGCATTGGTCCGGCGTACGTGTCAAAAACTGCACGTCGTGGAATCCGCATGCGCGATCTGCTCGATCCATCCTCCCTTCGCGAAAAAATCGATGAGGCGCTGATTGAAGTGAACCTTCATCTATCATCCTTGTATGGCGCGCCGACCTTCACGGCCGACGAATTGCTTCCGGACTTGATTGATGCCGGCATCCGCCTATCTCCTTACATCCGAAACACCTCCGAAATGCTGCATAACGCATTGGATGAAGGGAAATCCATCTTGCTGGAAGGAGCCCAAGGCAGTCTGTTGGATGTGGACCATGGCACGTATCCGTATGTCACCAGTTCGTCGCCCACCTCAGGTGGCGCGTGCATCGGAAGCGGAATTCCGCCCTTGGCTGTGACCCATGTGATGGGAATCAGCAAAGCGTATTGCACCCGTGTAGGGAATGGCCCGTTTCCCACGGAATTGCATGATAGCTTGGGTGAAGAGATTCGTCGCGTGGGTCATGAGTTCGGCGCAACGACAGGAAGGCCGCGTCGCACCGGATGGCTCGATTTGGTTGCTCTGCGCTATGCTGCTCGGGTGAACGGATTCAGCGAATTGGTGATCACCAAATTAGATGTGCTCGACCAACTGGATGAAGTAAAGGTGTGCACGGGTTATAAGGTGAAGGGCGAAGAGTCCCGGGCGTTTCCACTGGGTTGCGATGAGCTTGAGGCCGTCGAGCCAGTGTATGCCACGTTTCCGGGCTGGAAAACGTCCACCATCGGCATCACCGATTTCAACAAACTTCCGGAAGAGGCCAAATCCTATTTGAATTTCCTTGAAGTGTATATGAAAGTGCCGATCCGGATCGTGTCGACGGGTCCAGACCGCACCGAAACCATCGTTATCGAAGAATGACGATCCATTACGAACTGGCCGACGTCGCGCAAATCGACGCCATCCGGCTCGAGCAAAGCGTGGAAATGCCGTTCGATACGTTGCCGGCGCATATCCTCGAACATATCGTCGGGAAGGTGGTTTCGCAGGATGGGGCGAAGGTCTCCATCCATTATCCGAACGGCAATGTGGGCGGGGAAATCACCCAGTTTTTGAATGTACTCTTCGGGAATATTTCCTTGCTGGACGGGATCCGCATCACAGGTGTGGATTGGGATGAGCTTCCATCCGACCTGTTCGGCGGACCCACATTTGGAATAGCAGGGATGCGGGAGCGCTTGGGCGTTCCTTCGCGTCCGTTATCGTGCACGGCGCTCAAGCCGGTGGGCTCGACGCCCGCCGAGTTCGCTATCATGGCGCATGAATTCGCGCTGGGAGGCATCGACATGATCAAAGACGACCATGGGCTCGCCGACCAGCCCTATGCGCCGTTCCTCGACCGATTGAAGGCCTGTGCCGATGCGGTGAATGAGGCGAACGTGAAAACCGGCGGACGAAGCGTGTATGTGCCGCATATCACGGGACCGGGCGAGGTTACCGAGCGACGTTTCGAGGCGGCGGTGGCCGCGGGAGCCGGCGCGGTGATGGTGTGTCCGCATCTGACCGCCCCCGACGTCATGCATCGCCTCGCGCAGCGAAGCGATGCGCTTCCGATCATGGCGCATCCGGCATTTTCGGGCGGATTGGTGGGTCCGACACATGGTTTTACCCGCGCCTTCCTCTATGGCGCACTGTGGCGCGCATTGGGCGCTGATTTCGTGATCTATCCGAACACCGGTGGGCGTTTCACCTATCCCTTGGCCGATTGCTTGGCCATCAACGACACCGCACGCGTACCGATGAACAACTTTCCAGGCGCATGGCCCACCCCGGGCGGAGGCATGCAACGCGCCACCTTGCACAAATGGATCGAGACGTACGGCAACGACACATGCTATCTTATTGGAGGCAGCTTGTATCAGCATCCCGATGGGCTGCGCGCGGCTGCCGCTGAAATCCGAGACTTAATGGAATCCGCATCATGAAAAACCATTCCCGCGTGGTGAAATGCCACGACTACCGTTGGGACGGCATCGAGCTGAAGGCGTACAAGACGGAGACGACGAACTTCAAGGACATCACGCGTCAGTCGATTCTGGGTGAAGGCGCCGACGACTGGGAGCTGAACATGCAGACGCGGTATTTTGAGGTGGCTCCGGGCGGCTATTCATCGCTCGAAACGCATCGGCACCCGCATAGCGTGATCATCATTCGGGGGAAGGGCTCGGTTGTGCTGAACGACACCGTCACCGATCTGGAGTTGCATGATGTGGTGTATGTGTCGCCCGAAACCTTGCATCAGTTTCATGCCGACAAGGGCGATTGGCTCGGTTTTCTGTGCATCGTGGACCGTTATCGCGATAAGCCGATGGTGCCGAGTGTCGAGACGATTGACAAGGTGATGGGAAAGAGTGAGGCGAGAGGAAAGGTGAGGGTCTAGGGTATAACGACTTCTCGATGCCTTTGAAGAGTAGGATAATTTTAAATGATAAATTTTAAATGATCATCCGATGCCTTCCCCAATAATCTCGCCCGACTCGAGCAAACGATAGCCTTTTCGTTTCGTGTCCACTGACCAAAATACTCATTGCAGGGCATCGCCGCGAGTATTTTTGCCGGTAATTGGTGGCTTATTGGACGGTGATCTTAAACGTGGTTTCGTTTTGGAGGCATCCTGCTCCGGCTTCGACTTGTATCTTTACTTCTCCTAAACTTTTACCAATGATCCTTATGTAAGAAGAGCGGCCATTATCGTTCTCATTTTGTAAAGTAGTTAAGCGAACAAGCCCAAAACCATAAATCAGAGTAACTGTGTAGGCTATCGCATTATCTGGAGGCTTTTGGAATACCCTTGGGTTGGTTAGGTCGACATACACCGTATCTCCCACGGCCATCGTGATGTCGGGGATCGTATTGATTACGGTCAATGATCCCTCGCAACTTTCATCGCCGCAGGATGCGAGGATTGCGATGATGAATACTGCGATCGCGATGTGAAGATGTTTGGGCATGGGGGGGAGCAGTTTCATGGCTCGTCTGTGATGTGTGGTTTATAGTAGCACATCTTCGCGAGAGTTGAAATGACAAACGTCAGGGAAGCGGATAATTCGGGTATAGACTCGGGAACCAGACGCTACCGACCAAAGACTCACTTATAGTTGCGAACCATATCGAGCAACTCCGGAACCTTATTCACTGCAAAATCCCAGAGTACGGCTTGATCGATCACATCGTAGCCATGTGCAATGATGTTCCGAAAACCGATGATTCGACGAAAATCAGGAATGTTTCTTTCAAGACCGTTTGGGTCGATTTTGTTGAGTCTATACAAAGCCTCTCCAATGATCTCAAAGTGCCTCTCCGTAGCGAGTTGAAGCTTTCTATCTTCCAAATATTGCTCAAAACTGACGTTTTTATGGAAGACCAGGACCTCTTCACATGAAATCAAGATGTCCAACAGAAGCTTGCGAACGCTATGCGGCATACAGAAGAACCTTTGTTCGGTCAACTTCCTGCTGGAACAATGGATTTCGGAAAGGCTTGAGTGTGAGTAAATCAACAGAACGACCTAATTCAACCTCTAAGGCCATTTTCAGCCCCATAAATTGATCAAAAGCCCCATTTGGCGAGTCACGGTTAAAATCGACCAGAAAATCCATGTCACTTTCTTCCGTGAAACGATCGGTAGTGACTGAACCAAACGCATAAAGCTCACGCACTCCATATTGTCTGCAAATGGCTTGGAATGCTGCGGTTTTGATTGATTTGAGATCCATAGAATCAAGATTAGCAATAAAACCCACAATCACCGAATCCGTTTCATGCGATACTCGGCCCGTTACGGCGTATCGTCCGAATAAATATCAGCAATGATGTCTTTGTAATCGGCGTAGATCACTTTGCGCTTCACTTTCATGGTGGGCGTCATCTGACCATTTTCTACCGTGAAGGGTTCCGACAGCAGGCGGATCTTCCGGATTTTCTCGTGGGATGCGAGTTTTTTGTTGATTTCCTTCACTTCCGCTTCCACGGTTTTGATGAGGGCCTCGGCTTTCACCAAGTCCGCATCGCTTGTGAACGGAATTCCATTCGTTTTGCAGAAGGATTTGGCCATTTCAAGATCCGGAACGATGAGCGCGGAACAGTAATTCTGCTTCTCCCCGATCACCACCACTTGGTCCACCCAGATGCTGGCTTTGAGCATGTCTTCGATCGGACCCGGATAGATATTTTTTCCACCCGCGTTCACCAACATGTGTTTGAGGCGGTCGGTGATTTGGAGATATCCTTTGTTGAAACGCCCGATGTCGCCGGTATGAAACCATCCATCCTTATCGATCACTTCTTTCGTCTCTTTGGGTTTGCCCCAATAGCCTTTCATGATGTTCGGACCTTTGCATAAGATCTCGCCTTCTTCGCTGCTCAGTTCGCTCGGATAGTCGTTTCCAGATAGTTGTGCGATGATTTTGCCATCACTCACACGCTGGATGCCGACGGTGACATTCGCGATCACGTGTCCGACCGTGCCATAACGGGGTTTTCCAAACGGATTGATGGTCATCAC
>CAYPOI010000006.1:26918-58776 GCA_964412365.1 uncultured Chitinophagales bacterium
ACCGTATCCACGCTTTCGGCATAGAAGATTTCCGCGCCGCCGGCGATCATCGCATAATATCCGCCTGTGCGCTCGAAACTGTGGCAAAGCGGGAGGAAGGATAGGGTCCGGTCCGAATCATCGATATTCAGCATCTGATGCGCGGCTTTCACATTCGTCACGATGTTCTCGTGCGTGAGCATCACCCCTTTCGGCTCGCCCGTGGTTCCAGAGGTATAAATCAGCGTAGCGACATCCGCCGGCTTGGTGGCTTTCATCCGCTTTTTGATTTCCTTCATGTGCTTGTCGACGAGCTTGCGTCCCGCATCCAACACATCATCCCACATCGTCACGAATTTATGATCGAGCATCGTTGCGATGGATGGTTTATCGAACGCGATGATCTGCTTCAGGTCTTTGCAATTCGATTTCACATCCAAGGCTTTTTTGAGCTGGATTTGGGATGAGACCAGAAACAGCTTGGATTCCGAATCCTTCAAAATATACTCGCATTGGTTCGCCGGAAGTGTGGCATATAGCGACACGTTCACACCCGCCACCAATTGCAGGGCCATATCCATCACCGACCATTCATACCGGTTTTCGCTCAAAATCGCGACACGATCGCCAGTCTTGATGCCATTTTCGATGTAATACGCCGCTAACGCGTACACATCCCCACTGAACGAATCCCAATCAATGGTTTGATAGTCGGATGTGGGGTTTGGCTTGAAGCCGAAAGCGGTCTTGTTCTTTCCGTGGTACAAGTGCGCCACATTCTGGAACAGTTCGGGTAGAGTCGCGAATTGGGCTACGATAGGCATGGCGAAGACAGTTGGTTTAGAGAATGAACGATAGGTCAGATAAGATAGTAAAAAAGCCAAAAGCCGTATATTCTTACATGGCCTCACCCGCACATAAAGACACGATTGAAGAAGTCCGCGAGCTGTTTCGCGAGTATCTCAAAGAGCATCAGCACCGGCAGACACCCGAGCGGTTCATGGTGTTGGAAGAAATCTATAAGGCCGACGGCCATTTCGATGCTGACGACATGTTCCTCAAGCTGAAGAACACCGGGTATCGGGTTTCTAGGGCCACGGTTTACAATACCTTGGATTTATTGGTGGAATGCGGATTGGTGCAGCGTCATCAGTTCGGGCAGAACCAGAGTTATTACGAGCGGGCGCATGGGTATCGTCAGCACGATCATATCATTTGTCAGCAATGCGGCGCGGTCGTTGAATTCTGCGACCCTCGCATCCAAGAGATCAAAACGCTCATGGAGCGGATCTACAAGTTCGATATCGCCGGGCACAATCTTCAGTTCTATGGGGCGTGTTTGAATCCGGACACGTGTACCAGAAAACCTGAGCTGAAGAAATAGTAGTTGGTAATTGGTAATTGGTAATTAGCCTAATTATCAAACGTTCCTAAATCTGTGCACTTTTTGAACCAATTGGTGCTTTTCATGCTTTTATTGGTGAAAAAGTTCAAAAGACATGCACATATATAAACAACTTCGTGTTTGGGTTGACGCACATCAACTGACATTAGAGGTCTATAAGGCAACAAAGTCATTCCCTAAGGATGAAATGTATGGGTTGACATCACAAATTCGAAGAGCGGCTGTTTCCATCGCCAGTAATTTGGCAGAAGGAGCATCGCGTTCAAGTAAAAAGGATTTCTCCAGATTTGTTGAAATCGCTCATGGATCAGCCAATGAGTTGGAATACCAACTATTCCTCTCAAGAGACCTCGGGTATATAAGTCAAACAGATCATGATCCGCTTCAACAAAAGACCACCCAGTTATTGAAGAGTCTCTATCAGCTTCGAGTAAGCCTCCAAACTGGGTAGTGAGACTACCAACTACTAAATACTAACTACCAATTACCCTTTCCCAACTGTCACATTCTTAATAAACGTCCTGGCGGCCCAGTGGCTGCCGAAGAAGCCCATGGACAGAGCCAAGGCCACCATCCCGCCGGTGAGGTAGTACCAGCGTCCCATCGGCCATTCAAGCACCATATGGATGTAATCGGGCATGAGTCGTTCGAAGAGAATCCATACACCGATCATCGCAAAGGCGGACGCGATGAGCCCCTGAAACAATCCTTCCATCAGAAACGGACTCCGGATGAAGCCGTTCGTGGCTCCCACCAGTTTCATGGCGCGGATCATGTTTTTCTTGGCATAGATGGTGAGGCGGATGGTGTTGAAGACCAAGATCACCGCCACAAACAAGATCAATAATCCGATGCCGCCACCGGTCTTGGCCAGGGTGTCGAGGCGGTTCTCGATCATGATGAGCAGATCCATGTTGATGCTCACATCATCCACACCTCGCGTGGCGCGGATGGTGGGGAGGAATCCAGCCACCGAATCGGCGGTGATGTCGGTTTTCAGGGTAAGTCGGTACGATGCGGGAAGGAAATCGAGCTCGGTGAGCGGTGTGCCCTCGGCACCGAACTCGCGTTTAAAAATGGCTGAGGCCGAATCTTTGCTGATGTAATCCGCTTCGGCGATGATGGGTAAGGCCAACAAACCGCGACCGATCACGCGATGCGCGTCACGGTTCGCATCCGTCAAGAAGACTTCCATCTTGATTTCAGCACGTAGCGATTGCGCCACTTCATAGGCGTTCCAGCCGATGCGGGCGAGTACCCCGATCACAAAAACAGCAAGTGTAAGTGCGGTGATGGAGGTGAAGGCGGCAAGTCGGGCCCGGCGGATGCCGTTGAAGCCTTCTTTGAGGATGTATAGAGCGCTCATGCCACAAAATACAAACATAAAACATGCGTATTTTGGGTTGATTTATGCAATACAAGCCCATCATCCACACCATCGACGAGCATTTCGAGATTCCTCAGCTCATCAAGACACGTCGAATCACCGCCCTCCTCCCCTGGAATTACACCCGCACCGATAAGCGCTATCCGGTTTTATATCTTCAAGACGGACAAAACCTGTTTGATGATTTCGCGCCCTTCGGCAGTTGGGAAGTGGACAAGCGCCTCACTCTTCTGTCTGAACAGGGAGACGGCGACCTGATCGTGATCGCGATCGATCATGCCGAGAAAGAGCGCATCGCCGAATACACGCCTAGCGTGAAAACGAAACTCGGCAAGGGCGACGGATTGCAGTATGCCGACTTCCTGACCGACACGCTCAAACCGTACATCGATTCCCATTTTAGAACCATGCCCGAGCGAGAGCATACCGGAATCGGTGGAAGTTCCATGGGCGGGCTGATATCCTTGTACGCCGCCATGAAACATCCGCGGGCATACAGCAAATTGATGATTTTTTCGCCGTCCATTTGGGTCTCTCCCAACCTCCCGAACGAATTTCTCACTCAATCCACCTCCTTCCGCGGCAAGATCTACTTATATGGCGGCGCTCAGGAAGGATCGGACATGGTGAAGCACCTGAATGCGTTCCGCGAGCATGCACGTCCGTTTGCCGACCGCATTGAGCTTTCCGTCTCCATCCGAGAGGATGGGCATCATAATGAAGCCGCTTGGGGGAATGAGTTTCCGAAGGCGGTGCGGTTTTTATATTAAAGTTGCCTTAGTAGACTCTTAACACTAACCCCCAGCTTAAGCTGGGGGTCATCGAACCAAACGTCATGACCATCCACATCGCCCCGTCGCTATCAGAGAGTTCCGCAAAAATCACCTTCACGACAGCTTTCCCAAGCGGCGAGGTTCGGGTTCTGAGTTATGATTCGCCGAAGCGGCTGATGGTGGGTACGGGCGCGACTCCGAGTCCGGCGGCGTTGTATAAGTTGGCGAAGACGGTATCAGCGAAGCAGAGCGCGCATTTGGAAGCGAAAATTGGGATTGAATTTGAAGGATTGAGTTCAGAAAAGCATCCGGCAGGGGATCCATATTATGGATCCCGTACAATCGAGGCCATTATCAACGGCCTTCTCGTTGGCGCGAACGCGACATCCTTATATAAGACATCCGAGGTGAAGCGTCACCCGTTCTCCTCCCCCGACGCCACTCTCACGCTCGTAGCGGAACCCTCGTCCACGCTACGTGAGGCGGCCGACCGTGCCCTCGCCATCTCCCGAGCCCAGCTGAACGCCATGACGCTCATCAACACGCCCAGCAATCGCAAATCGGCGATCAGCGTGGCGGAGTATGCGGTTGAAAGTGGAAAGAAACATGGTTTCGGCGTCGAGATATTCGATGAGAAGCGCTTGGAGAAAGAAGGATTTCATGCCTTGCTGGCGGTGAACCGGGGCAGTGAGAATCCGGCGCGGTTTCTGATCCTCACCTATGAAGGACCCGATGCGACGCGCCACATCGGGCTCGTGGGCAAGGGAGTGACCTACGACAGCGGTGGACTGTCCATCAAGCCAACCGATTCGATGCAGCACATGAGAAGTGATATGTCGGGCGCGGCAACGGTCATCGCCGCATTCCAGGCTGTGGCTGCTTTGAAATTACCGATTAAGCTCACCGGCGCCATTCCGCTCACCGATAATATGGTCGACGGAAAATCGTACAAGCCCGGCGATGTGATCGGCAGTTACAGCGGGAAAACCATCGAGGTGATCGACACCGATGCCGAAGGCCGCATCATTCTGGCCGACGCGCTCACGTACATCGCACGGAATCACAAGCCCGATGTGATCGTGGACTTGGCGACATTGACGGGCGCGGCGGTCCGCGCCATCGGCAGCGCCGCCTCGGCACTCTTTTCCAACGACGACGCGTTAGCGGCGGCGTTGACCGCCAGTGGCGAAGCCACCGGCGAGCGCCTCTGGCGCCTGCCGCTCTGGGATGAGTACAAAGACGACATCGCGTCCGACATCGCCGATGTGAAAAACCTCGGAAAAATCACGGCAGGCGCCATCAGCGCAGCCAAGTTCTTGGAAATTTTCATTGAGGGGCATCCGTCCTGGGCACATCTCGACATCGCCGGAACCGCCTACGGAGACAATGAATTCGGCAAGGCGAAAAGCGCCACGGGGTATGGGGTGAGGTTGTTGGTGGATTTTTTGAGAAGCTAGATGCGGGATGCAGGATGCGAGATGCCAGACGCATCCTAATTCTAGCCCCCGGTTTTAACCGGGGGTCAGAGAAATAAGTGGAAGCGCGTCTTATAAAACCTGGGCTAGAATTAAGACTCTTGAACATGGCCCCTGAGTTTAGTATCCTCCAAAAGTCATTCTTTCAAGTGGAACCACTCCCATCCACCCATCCTCCCTGTTAATTATCCCTCCCCTCCTCCTATCCTCCTGTGAATCATTCTCCCATCACCATCCTTTGCGTCACCTTCTACTTCAAGGGGCAGGATTTCATCCGCTCGGCCAAAGCCCAAGGCAACAAGGTTTATCTGCTCACGCACGAATCGCATAAGGAGAAAGCTTGGCCATGGGAGTCGATCGACGAGACCTTCTACATGCAGGATGATCGCAACGATGCCACCAACACTGAGAACATGATCAAGGGCCTCGCTTGGCTCATGCGCGAGAAAAAAGTGGATGTGATCGTGGCCTTGGATGATTTCGATGTCGAAAAAGCTGCCGCCTTCCGCGAGGAATTCCGGATTCCGGGCATGGGACAAACCACTGCACGCTATTTCCGCGACAAACTGGCCATGCGGATGCGGGCCCAAAACGCGGGCATTGACGTTCCTGCATTCACATCCCTCGTAAACAACGACGATGTGAACCGTTTTGCCGATACCATCCCCACCCCATGGGTGCTTAAACCACGCGCGGAAGCATCCGCCATGGGCATCCGCAAAGTTTATACGAAAGAGGAGTTATGGCGGATGATCGATGAAATGGGCGACCGGCGTCATGGCTTTTTGGTCGAGCAGTTCAAACCTGGGGATGTTTACCATGTGGATAGCCTCACCTTCGGCGGAAAAGTGGTGTTCGGGTGTGTGTCGAAGTATCTCAGCACACCGTTCGATGTGGCGCATGGCGCGGGGATCTTCCGCAGCATGACCTGCGAGCCCAAAAGCGCCGAAGCCAAAGCCTTGCTCAAGCGAAATACCGATGTGATGCGCGCCTTCCGCATGCAATACAGCGCGTCGCACACCGAATTTATCCATTGTCATGAGGATGGGAAGTTCTATTTCCTGGAAACATCCTCCCGTGTCGGCGGAGCGCACATCAATGAGATGGTGGAAGCGGCCACCGGTGTGAACTTATGGTGGGAATGGGCCCGAATCGAAAGCGCGGCATTTCGGAATGAGACGTATGACGTTCCGGAAAACAAATACGTCCCAAGCGGCATCCTGATTTCCATGTCACGCTTCGATCACCCGGACACATCTTCCTTCACCGACCCTGAAATCGTCTGGCGGATGGATGCCAAGCATCATATTGGATTCATTGTGAGATCGGAGTCCAGAGAACGGGTAGCCGAGCTTTTGGACCAATATGCGGATCGAGTGTTTCGTGATTTCCACGGTAGTGCGCCAGTACCAGACAAACCAAGTCATTAATAATCAGTGAATTATGTAACATATCATCGACACTGTGTAATGGTTGATGACTGATTTGTAGTCATTTTGTTGAAGTGATAATTATATCACGCCAAACCCGATACCTCGGGTAAACCAACATTATGAAACGCTTCGCTTCTATACTTCTTATCGCTTCGGTACTTATCGGTTGTAATGATTCAACCGGTCCAGACAATGACAATAAGATTGTCATTCCGATCCAAACCACGGTTCAAGCTTCTGTCAATTTAGGCACGGCTGGCGACTACGCCATTTTGGCTGGTTCGCAAATCTCGAACGTCCCTCCTTCTTCAATTACAGGCGCGATAGGCATCAGCCCGGCAGCTGGATCTTTGATCACAGGCTTTTCTCTTTCCTACACACCAGGTAGCACCCATGCCACATCCTCCCAAATCACGGGAAATGTGTATGCTTCGGATTATGCGAGTCCAACACCTGCCGCGCTCACCGTCGCAAAAGGTGATTTGACGGTTGCCTACAACAACGTCGCAGGTCGCACATCCACCGACATCGTTCTATTGTCTGGCAACTTGGGTGGATTGACCCTCACCCCAGGTTTGTACAAATCAAGCGGATCGTTGGAGATTTCCTCAGGTGATCTCACCTTTGATGCGAAAGGCAATTCCAATGCCGTCTTCATCATTCAGATCGCGTCGACCTTCACCACAAGTTCGGGTCGCAAAGTGATCTTGAAAAATGGTGCCCAAGCTGCCAACATCTTCTGGCAGGTCGGTACGTCCGCCTCGTTCGGAACGACATCCGTCATGAAAGGCACTGTTATGGCCGATCAATCGATCGCCATGAACACCGGTGCTTCCATCGAAGGGCGTTTATTGGCCCGCATCGCTGCCGTCACCTTGGCCAGTAGCACCGTCGTCAAACCTAACTGAGTACACGACCTATGAAATTACTTACTACACTGTCTTTCGCTCTGTTATTGCTCTCTTCAGCCGTAATCGCGCAACCTATCGCTCCGTTGCTTTCCCTTCCGGGTGATTCGACGATCAACCAGCCTCATACGCGATCCTTCATCTGGTCGGCGTCGCCACAAGCGGTGACCTACCAATTGCAGATTTCGCAAAACGAGTCGTTCAATTCCACGGTTTATAACCAATCAGGCTTAACTGACACCACGGTGTTCGTGACCGAATTGGAGTTCAAAGCGAAGCACTACTGGCGCGTCCGCGCCATCAATGCCGATGGAAACAGCCCGTATTCGCCTGTTTACAACTTCACCACGTGGGATTCGATCCCTAAAGGTCCACATCCGGTCGTATTGGGGATGACGCAGGATTTCGCAATCCTTGCCCATACCGCCATCACGAACGTGCCGAATTCCGCCATCTTAGGTGATGTGGGAATCAGCCCTGCTTCCGGCTCGTTCATCGATCTGACACAAGGCGAAGTGACAGGAACCATCTTTGCTGTGGATGCATCCGGTCCAGCTGGATCGGTCGCTTCACCGTCCATGCTCACCACTGCCAAGGGCGATCTGACCATCGCCTTCAACGACGCTGCAGGACGCACAGTCAATCCGATCGGTATTGCCGGCAACATCGGTGGCCAAACCCTCTTTCCAGGGCTGTACAAATCCACCGGAACGCTTGAAATCTCCGCAGGTGATTTAACTTTGGACGGTGGTGGACATACCGACGCTGTTTGGATTTTCCAAATCGCATCCAGCTTTAACATGACATCGGATCGTCGCGTGATTTTGACCAATGGCGCCAATGCCGCCAACATCTTCTGGCAGGTCGGCACTCTCGCCTCTTTCGGAACCACGGCTGTCATGCAAGGAACCATCTTGGCCGGCACGCAAGTGACCATGGCCACGCTTGGGACGTTAAACGGACGTGCCATGGCACTAACCGCAAACGTGACCTTGCAGCAGAACACGATCAACCGTCCGGCTCCACCTACTGGAACGAGCATTGATTCAAACGACGATCAGAACGTTAGAACGATCACATTGTCGCAGAATTACCCAAACCCGTTCAATCCTTCCACTCAAATCAGCTTCACGCTTCAAGCATCCAGCTTCACGCTTCTAAGCGTTTATGATCTTTTGGGTCGTGAAGTCGCGGTTTTGGTCGATGGCCCGATGTCGGCTGGATCGCACTCAGTCACATTCAATGCGACCGAACTGACAAGCGGTATGTATCTGTACCGCATCGTCTCAAATGGCGAAGCGATCTCCAGACGCATGATGCTGATTAAGTAATCGTATTCAACTTCGATTCTCGATAGCCGAGGGATTCTATTCCTCGGCTATTTTTTTGCCATTAATTTCTCAGAACCACTCTCATCCCAAACCGCAATCCGCGACCGGGCATCGGGTAAAAGGCGGTTTCTTCGTATCCGAACTGACCCGCATTCTGGTTCAGCTGTTCCCAGCGCATCAGAAAGAAGATATTGCGGACTCTCGCGCTGAGGTCCCAATCAATCCGATAAAAGGATGGGATGCTGGCTCCGGCTGGATTGAATTCTTGCCACACATCCGTAACCGGGTCATACGTCGGTGCCACATATCCGATCGGCACGACGGTGGCGTGGAATCCGGTCCGCACGAACGTGGCGCGGTTGAACAAGTAGCCCTTCCAGTAGATCCATGCCCTATTCCACACCCGGCTTCCATAATTGAAATCCGTCAGGTTCTGGGTCAGTGTTCCCGAGTACCCCACATCCCAACGCGACGTCTCAAGTCGTAGCGAAACCATTCCCCCCGCCACGTCGATGCTGTCGGTCGACTGAGCAAAACCGCTCCACTCGAACCATTTCCATCCCAAGCCCGCCTCCACTCGCAGCCTCGTTTCCGCGGATCCGTCGCCCGGCAACGTGCCGTGTCCACGCCAATGCCTTTCCTGAATGCTTCGCATGCGCTTGCCTCCAGACACGGCCGCGTAAAGCCGTCCTGCCTGCATCCGAGCCATCGCGTGGGCATCAATCTCGCCATCGCTGCGTGTCGCGATCGAACCGCTGCTGCTGAGTATGCCCAGTGACGCGTTCGCTTCGAGCTCCGCCAGGCTCCATCCCCCAATGTTCACGGAGCGACGCCGCTGCGGATCCATCCTGAATGTCTCGGCCCGCATCGTCAGATCCGCTTTCAGCAGGCCGGCATCCAGATACCGGGTTCCATAGGCGCCATACCCGAGCACGCGGTAAAAACTATAGATCGAATCGGGATTGTTCTTGTAAAAGCGCCGGAATCGATGATGATACACGCCCATGTCCCAATCCTCACGATGGGTGAGCGACACCCGGGCTACGGTCTGCCGGACCGAGGCTCGACCGGCTTCCCTCACCGATGAAGCCTGAGGGATGTAACTGATGATATTGTACCCGTTGGGCTCGGTGGTCTGAATTCCGTTGTACAACACGGTTCCATGCAGCTTCCAATCCTCATTCAGATAATGATATCCGCGAGCCGATAACAAGCGCCCTTTTGTGGCAGAGTTCAGATACTCGCCGTCGTCATTCTTTCCCCAGTAGCGTGCGGAGAATCCCGAACGACGAGTCAGGTTTGCGGCGAAGACCACTTCATTGCTGAGCAGATTGAATGGGCCTTGCTCGTAGTTGATCCACGTAAGAGGCTTGATCACATAGTAATCGCGCTCGATCATCTTGGATTTGTAGAGGGTGCCAATGGTTTGTTCATCCCATCGTGCCAGATGCAAGTGAGGAAGGCGGTTCGGGTTGGTGAGCCCGGTCACCGGATCCCGGAAATCGACTCCATCCACCCAATACCGCTGCTGATAGGGATTGTGGCCGTTGATGTAGCTCGCATCGTGACGTAAAAAACCGGTCAGGCGGGATGTGAATCGATCCGGCATCCGGCTATTACGCTCTGCCGGAGTGAGCCAATGGTTCCATCGCAACGTGCTGTCGGTTTCGATCGTCGTCATGTTCTGATGCTCGATTGGCAATAGCGGACGAATTTCGAGGCTGTCGGGTGGTTGGAATCCCATCAATAGGAGCAGCAAGATGAGCATCAGGCGGATTCCGGTTTCAGGTCGAACGGCAGCCCCGGAATTCCGAGCAACTGGCGACGCACGATCTCCAACGCCACTTTCGCAGATCGTTCCTTATTCAGGATGCGGTCGCGGAAAAACCGGGCTTGAACCGCGAAATGGGCGTCGTGCGACCAAAACCCGATCCAAACCAATCCCACGGGCTTGGTTTCGGTGCCACCGGTTGGACCGGCAATGCCCGTTGTGGAGAGTCCGATGTCCGCACCCAATTTGAATGCGGCGGATTTCGCCAAGATCAACGCCACCTCTTTGCTCACAGCTCCATGTTCCATCAGCACCGATTCCGGAACATCCAACAGGTTTTTCTTCACGGAATTCTCATAGGCCACGATGCCACCTTTGAAGACGGCGCTGCTTCCCGGCACATTCGTGATCAGGTTCGAGATCCATCCGCCCGTACAACTTTCAGCAGTGGCAATGAATACATTCCGTTCGGATGCGAGCTCCACCACGACCTGCTCGAGGTCGATGTCCGGAAGCTCGGAGTAGACATATGGCCCGGCCGTCGAAAGGATGTGGGATTTGAGTCGGTCCGCATCCCCGTCGGAACCATTATAGGAGGTGATCCGCAAGGTGATGCCATGCGGATGTGGCAAATACGCCAATTCGATGCCGGGTTTGAGAAACGACGACACATCGCCGATTACCAGATCGCTGAGCGTGCTTTCCCCGATCCCGGTCAGCTGCAGATACTGCTTGTTCAGCTTGGATGCGCCGACCAAGGCGCGGAGCCGGGGTAAGACCTCATCCGACATCAGGTGCTTCATCTCGCGAGGAACACCAGGCAGAACGATCAGGATCTTGCCTTTCTCGGTAAACCACATGCCCGGCGCCGTGCCTTGGGAGTTGAGAAGGACATCACAGTTTTCAGGAACATCCGCTTGCGCCGTATTCGATGGAGAGAACGGAATGCCACGGGCTTCGAATAGTCGTTGGATGCGATCCAACGTGGGTTCGTGGCAAACCAAACGCGCATTGAAATACTCAGCGAGGCATGTTTTGGTGATGTCGTCGTGCGTGGGACCTAGTCCACCTGTGAGAATGGTAACGTCGGCATCCCGCAAGGAATGGGCAAGCGCGGCGAGGATGGCGGGCTTGTCGTCAGGGACCGTTGCCACATGCACACATCGGATTCCATGCTCGGAAAGTCTCTGACTGATCCACGATGCGTTCGTGTTTATAGTGTCGCCAAGAAGCAATTCATTTCCGACAGAGATTTGATGAGCGAGCATCATCGAAAATACAGGCTTTTTGTATCTTTCCGGTAATGCGCCATCAGTTGCCGAACATCCTTACCATCAGCAGGGTCTTACTCACGCCTGTGTTTTTCGTCATGTACACGGTGAACGACCCGTGGATCCGAACCGCGAGTCTCGTCGTGTACACGATTGCGGCACTGACCGATTATTTCGACGGGCATTACGCCCGCAAACTGAATGTGGAATCGTCATTGGGTATTTTCATGGATCCGCTTGCCGACAAGATTCTCACATTCGCCGCATTCATGGTCCTTCCAACCTTGAACACGAATGTGTTTCCGTGGTGGCCGATCATCCTGATTGTCATTCGGGATGTGTTTGTGACCGGGATGCGCGTGGTAGCGAATCAAAGAGACATGGACATGAAGACGAGCTATTCCGCCAAAGTGAAGACCTTCATCCAGATGGGGTACTTGTATATCGCTCTTTTATTGGGATTGGCCATCACCATCCCTCATTTTTATGGTAGCCTGGCGCGTCAGTTCTTCCATTCAGGATACATGACCTACGGATTGTACATCGTCGCCGCGATCACGGTCTACACCGGAATCGAGTACATCGTCCAGAATCGGAAATTGTTCGTCCGTGCCAACGTTCCCGCATCCTAAGCTGATTCTGGGATCGTGCTTCGGGATCGGATGGAGTCCGGTGGCACCCGGAACCGTCGCTTCACTGGCCGTACTTCCTCTCGCTTGGGGATTGTGGCTCTTCGGCGGAACCATCGCATTGACCCTCTTTTTCGCACTCACGGTGTTGGCCTGCATGTGGTCGACCGACCACTACGAAACCGTGCACGGAAAAGACCCCGGACATTTCGTGATGGATGAATGGGCCGGTCAACTGGTTCCCCTCGTCGGTATTTCGTTTTGGGGCATCGACCCGTTCGCGCCTTGGATCCTACTCGGATTATTTATTGGGTTTCGTGTGTTCGACATTTGGAAACCCGGAATCGTGGGAACAATCCAACATCGTGGCGGTGTTGTAGGAATACTAGGTGATGATATTCTTGCGGGTATCATCACCTTAGTCTTGGGATTAATGGTTATTTTGTCCTACAACTATACCCTTTAGCGGATTTTCCGCACCTGTTCTAATCTTTATGTTGATAGACCGCTCTTTTGCCCGCAAACTGGCGCATGAGCTACTCCGGATCGATGCCGTCGTACTTCGTCCAAATGAACCGTTCGTCTGGTCCTCCGGCTGGAACTCACCTATTTATTGCGATAATCGCTTGACGTTGCTACACCCGGCGCTTCGAACCGAAATCGCGGAGACGTTGGTCGGCTTCATCCGATCCACGTATCCGGATGTGGAAGTGATCACGGGAACCGCCACGGCTGGGATTCCGCATGCCGCATGGGTGTCGGATCGCATGAACCTACCTATGGCCTACGTTCGAAGCAAAGCCAAATCCTATGGAATGGGAAATCAGATCGAAGGGGGCGTAAAAAAAGGACAGCGCACCATTGTCATTGAAGATTTGATTTCTACTGGCGGTTCCATATTCTCCGTTGTCGAAGCCCTACAATTCGTCGGGGCGGATGTCCGCGGATGCGCCACCATTTTTACCTATCAGTTTGATGTGGCCACAGTCAAGTTCAAAGACATGAAACTTCGGCTCGATTGGCTGACCGATTATCCCACCTTGATCGAAGTGGCCCTCGAAGAGGGTCGCATCAAAGAAGAAGACCTTGCCCTATTGAATCGGTGGAGGGACGAGCCCTCCACATGGCCCCGATAACATTCGACTATACACCAACAATGATAACCATGAGACGACAACATATCCTATTGACCGCCGCTTCGGTGTTCGGTCTTCTAATTGCGTGCGAAACGCCTGGCGAGCCAGATTTTGCTGCCAGCCAGAAACTGGACATCCAAGTCCTGAAAAACACTGAATTCCAATTTTTGGGAGGAAAGAAAGCCTTGATCGACACCACAAAAGGTGACGCCGCGGATTTCTTCACAACCGATCCGGATGGCGTGGTCAGCATTTCAACCGAAGAAGATTTCGATTTCGGCGATCTGAACAACGCGATTCCAGAAGTTTCTGTGACGCCAACCGATGTGAACGCGGAAGTGGGCGAATTGAGTCTGGGTTCTTTCGCATCGGATTCACCTGACGGACTTGGCCGTGCGAACTTCCAACAACTGACGACTCTGAACCCAGCGTTGTTTGGTCCAGGCACACCGTTGCCCGGTGGCCAATCCCCATCTCCGGTAAACATTAATGTGAGCACCGATTATTTCGTATCCGCGACCATCAAAAGCGGTGCGTTATCAATCAGTCTTCGCAACACATTGGGATTCAATTTAAGTACGCTCACATTGGAGTTGCGCAGTGCATCGACCGTGATCGGAACATTCAACTTTGTGAATCTAAACCATAACTCGACACTCACCGAAACACTCGCCATGCCGAATGGCACGGTTCTGAGTGACATCAATATGAACGTGTCTATCTCATGGAATACGCAAAACATGAGCGCCACTCCACAAGATCTGATCGTACAGAATGTTCAAGGCGTGAGCCTGGTGGCATCGCAAGTGCAAGCGGTTCTGTCGAGTCAGGAATTCAGCACGAATGGGTCATTCGAAATCGACCGCACCCAATTCCTGTTCGAAGGGTTGAATGATTATGTGGAATTATCGGCCGGATCATTGAATCTGGAGCAACTGGTGAACAACATGGATATCACCATCAACGATTTCATCTTGTCGTTTCCGAATATCCGTCGTGCTCCCTATGCGCCAGGAGATTCGTTGTTCATCCGGTTTACCGGTGCCGACCGAATCACGGCTAGACGCGTGATCAACAATTATTCGATCGACATGGCGAATCTTCGATTGTTCGCACCGAACAACCAGATGGTCTACAATGTGTATTCCATCACTCAAGACAACCAGCAAGGATCCGGCTCTACGTCCACTGTTGTGAGAGAATCCGATAACATCTTCGCACGGGTTGCGATTTCAGGACTCACCATCCGGGACGTGGTAGGAACCATCATCACCAAGAATGTGGACCTTAACGAAGATGATCCAACAAACGGACTCAACATCGACCTGTTCAATGACATTGAGGCGAATCTGATCTCCTTGGATGGAATTGAAGATTTGTCTGACAAACTCGGTGGACTCGAGTTTCTTGACGCGCGTTTGGCGATCACCTATCAGACCAACATCGGCGTTCCTGCAAAAATCGTCGGATCGTTCGTGGGTGTGGATGCCAAGGGCGACCTCTTGTATTTGACTGGAAAATCCGGGTCTTCATTTGAAGTGACGGCCAACCCGTTCTCCAATTTCACAAGCAATGGAACAATGCTCAGTGCGAATCAGATGATTCAATTCGAATTGGCGGTTTCACCGGATGGATCGATGATCACCAGCGCGATCGAGTTCGATAAGGACAACAGTTCGATCATCGAGTTCTTGAACAAACTTCCGGTTGAAATCCGGTTCATCGGAAAAGCGGTGATCAATGAAAACAGCGTTCGTGGCCGCATCCAGCAGCCGGTACGTTTTGAACCGATGATTTTGGTCGACATTCCTCTAAGTATTCAAACCATCACCTCGGCGGTGTATACCGACACGTTGAATACGGATATGGGCTCTCTTCCCGGGCCGGAAGACGATACGAACTTGAATTCGGCCAGTATCAACATCACCTATACGAACCGTCTTCCGATGGAAATCGACATCACGTTGGAATTCATGGATGAGAACTACACGGTACTGACCACGGCGCCTCGCACCGGCCAAGCCGCCATCGCATTGCTCGCATCACCCGTAGACGCCAACGGCTTTGTGACCGGCACCGGGCGCGCAGGCACGATGTCGATTCAATTGAACCGTGATCAGATGGATCTGCTCAATCGTGTTCGGTATATCGGCCTTCGAACCGGGCTCACCACCACAAACAATGGGGCCGTCCGAATCCGGGCTGTTGATGGTTTCTCTATGGGAATGAACGGATCGTTCTCCATCACCACCTCATTCAAATAAGCACAGGAGCACACTACAATGAAATCCATTCTCACTACCCTCCTGTTCTGCTTAGCGTTGACCACCACCGTCAGCGCTCAAGCACGCCTCCAAACCGCGACCAACATCGGTCTCGGTGGTGGCGGTACCGCGTATGTGGACAGTTATGACGCCAACTTCCTGAACCCTGCGAACATCATGCTTCGCAACGATCGTAAGACAAAAATCAGCTTTGGCTTGCTGGGCGTAGGCGTTTCCGCAGGTGGCCCATTAGCCAACATCACGACGTACAACCAATACCTGACCAAAGGATTGACGCTTTCGAGCGAGATGTCCGCAGAGATGCTGGATACTTGGTTCGGCACAGATCCAGAGGCCAGTCGATCGGTAGGCATTGATATGAGTATCACCGATCTGGGTGTTGCCTACCAACACAGAAACTGGGCCACATCTTTGGCCATTCGCAACCGGATCATCAGCAACATCGGCGTGAGCCGTGGCTTGCCGGAAGTGTTCTTTCATGGCTTGGATCCTGCCGTTTTTGGTAACGGTCGTGCCGTAAACATGAATATGGACGTCGTGGCTTTCACAGAAGTCTCGCTCGGTTATGCGATGCAAGTTGCGGATTTCAACGGCGCGAAGATCTTCGCTGGTGTGGCTCCAAAAATCCTGATGGGTCACAACACCCAACGCTTGGATTTCAAAAGCACAATCACCGCGAATAACGGCAACTTCCAGCACGAGTATGATTATTCGATCCAGACGCTTGGCGCCTTGGCCGAAAATCTGGAGCAATACTCCATCGACCGTGCCAACACACCAGAAGGGCAAGATGCTCCCGAATTCGGCGATTACCTCGAGCCAGACGCTGGCGACTTCGCTGGAGTACAAGCAACCGGCATCGGGTTTGATATCGGTGCGACCGCCATCTTCAAAGCCGATTTCATCCCAATCCCGAAATGGGGTCCTTTCCGTGGCGACCGTCAATTGACCGTTGGCCTGTCCATCACCGATATCGGAAAGCTCAACTTCAAAGACGCCAGCCAGTTCAGCAACGCAGACGTCGTGTACTATGATGGGTTCAACTACGACACGGAAATGATCGATCAAGAATTTGATGGCGATTTCGGATCCTATGCCGAGTCCGTCTTTCAAGATTCGATCGGTGTGGAACGCTACTTGGACTTCAACAAAGACGGTTCTGCCAGCGTCTCCCGCGCTCTTCCAACAACCCTGAATCTGGGAACCCATCTGAAAATGGGTCGCTTTGGCTTGATGTTGGATGTGGGTGCTGGTTTCAACAGCACCGGTGTGAACAGCAAACGTGCCTATATGGCTCTCGGAACGGAGTATAAATTGTTCGGTTTCTTGCCATTGCGGATGGGTCTGCGTACAGGTGGATATTCCAACGCCACGTATCATTTCGGAACCGGACTTGAGTTCCGCAATTTCGAATTCAGCTTTGGAGCGGCATCCAGCACCTCTTCCAAAGAGAATGGCGCCGGCATCAGCACCGCCTTCAGCGGATTGATGTTCCACTTCTGAGAAAAGACATCACCTCTTTTCATAGCCGAGGGCTTAAGCCCTCGGCTATTTTTTTGCCCGTCTCTTGTCTCTCCCACCTTGTCTCTCCACAGACTCTGACTTTCTGTCACGTTTTCGGTATCTTCCCATCCCATGAAGTCATTTTATATCGAAACCTATGGATGCGCGATGAATGTCTCCGATTCGGAGATTGTCAACGCTATTCTGATGGAGCAAGGGATGACGCCCGTTCAAGACGCCGAGTCGGCCGACATCATCCTTCTCAATACCTGCTCCATCCGTGATAATGCCGAGCGCAAGGTCTGGGAGCGCCTGAAATCGCTCCGTGGACTCAAACGGCGCCAAAGCGACCGTATCCTTGGCGTGCTGGGTTGCATGGCCGAACGCGTGCGCGAAGAGTTTATGGAGAAGGAGAAGTTGGTGGATCTCGTGGTGGGTCCGGATGCCTACCGCGATATTCCGAATCTTTTGAGCGAGGTGGAAAGCGGCCAAAAAGCCGTGAATGTGATTCTATCCCTTGAAGAAACCTACGCCGACATCACGCCTGTCAGAACGACGGGCAATGGGGTGTCCGGCTATGTGTCGGTGATGCGAGGTTGCGACAACATGTGCGCTTTCTGCGTAGTCCCGTTCACCCGTGGACGCGAACGCTCCCGCCCGATGGCGTCCATTCTGGATGAAGTGAAGCAACTGAGCGACAACGGCTTCAAGGAAGTGACCCTCCTCGGACAAAATGTGAATTCGTACAATGACAACGGCACCCGCTTCACGGAATTGATGCTCAAAGTGAGCGAAGTGAATCCGGAAATGCGCGTGCGCTTTTCCACCTCCCATCCGAAAGATTTCCCCGACGATCTGCTCCATGTGATCCGCGAGCAGCCCAATATTTGCAATTATATCCACATCCCTGCTCAATCGGGCAGTACGGCTGTGCTGGAACGGATGCGTCGCCCCTACACGCGCGAGGAATACATCTCCCTCATTGATCATATGCGTGAAACCATTCCTGGTGTAACCCTCAGCACCGATATCATCGCTGGATTTTGCGGTGAGACGGAAGCCGACCATGCCGAAACCCTGGCTATGATCGCCGAGCTGCGCTTCGAACTGGCGTATCTGTTCGTGTATTCGGAGCGCGAACGCACCCTGGCGCATCGCAAATACCCGGATGATGTTCCGGCGGATGTGAAACAGCGCCGCTTGGCCGAGCTGATCGATGTGCAACGCAAGGGATCGGAGCAATTGAATGCGCTCGAAATCGGAACCCGGCATTTGGTGCTGGTGGAAAATGTGAGTCGGAGGGATGAGACCCAGTTCAGCGGACGAACCGACTCCAACAAGATCATCATCTTCGACCGCAAGCAGCATCAGATCGGCGATTATGTGGATGTGCTTGTTACCGGGTCCACATCCGCCACCCTATTCGGAGATGCGGTAAAATCCTCATCCATCGCAGAGTTCAATTCGGTTTATGGATAAGAAACAGGTACAAAAATTATTCGGACTGAATGGCGATTCGGCCATCATGTCGCAGTTGATTGACAAGGTGATGCAAGTATCACCCACCACCATCACCGTGATGCTGCAAGGCGAAAGCGGTGTCGGGAAGGATGTGTTCGCACGCACGTTGCACGGCCTCAGCAAGCGCAAAGACAAGAACCTGGTGATTGTGAACTGCGGAGCCATTCCGGAAGGCATCATCGAAAGCGAGTTATTCGGACATGAAAAAGGATCGTTCACCGGAGCGGATGTAACCCGCCAAGGCTATTTCGAGAAAGCGAACGGCGGTACCATTTTCTTAGACGAGATCGGCGATACTCCAAAATCGGTTCAGGTCAAATTGCTCCGCATCTTGGAAAACGGTGAGTATTTTCGCGTGGGTTCGGCCGAAGTGCGGAAAACCGATGTGCGTGTGATCGCTGCCACGAACCGCGACTTATGGAAAGATGTGGAAAGCGGTTCTTTCCGCGAAGATCTGTTCTATCGGCTGAACACCGTGATGATCCGCATCCCCGCCCTGCGCGAACGTGCCGATGACATCCTTCCCATCTTCCGCCAATTCGTGCTCAACTATTCCACCCAATACGATTCGGTGTTTCAAGGCTTTTCGGATGAGGCCCGGCAACTGCTGGTCTCCTATCGTTGGCCCGGCAACATCCGTGAATTACGGAATGTGGCCGAACAACTGGTGGTGTTGGAAAAATCGCAGTTCATCACAGCCGAAATCCTGCAGAAATACCTCAAAGGTCGCCAGCATGTGGGCGCCACGGACCATCTGCCGGTCCTGCATCACCCAAACGCACAAGCACCTGTGAATGACGACGCCATGGGTCTTGTTTACCGCGCCCTCGTCGAGCTTCGCGCCGATATGGGCGACATGAAAAAAATGATGGGCACATTATTGTATTCTCAAGTGAAGCCCGCAGAAATCACGCGCATGCTTCCACCGGCAAATGATGTGGAATTGGGATTGAGGCATAATCCGAATTTGGAAATCCGTCAGCCAGAACCCGTCGACCTTTTTGCCGACAAAGACCTCCCCACGCTTGAAGAAGCCGAAAAACACCTCATCAGCCGGGCATTGACCCAGTTTGAAGGAAATCGGCGGAAGTCGGCCGAGGCATTGGGCATCAGCGAGCGTACCTTGTATCGTAAAATCGACCAATACGATCTGGATTCATGAAACCCATCCTGCTTTTTTTGGTTCTGATGTCGCTCACGAGCTGCTTCCGATACAGCTTCACAGGAGTGGCGATTCCGGATGATGTCCGCACCATCTATATCCCGTTTTTTCAGGATGAATCAGGATCCGGGTTGGCCGATTTGTCCGACCAGTTGAACCAATCTCTGATCAACCGATTTGTGAATCAAACCCGGTTGCGTTTATCGACCGACATCGAAACCGCCGACATCGTGATGGAAGGTGTGATCACCGGCTATCGCAATGCCCCGTTTTCCATCGGCGGAAACGAAGCCGCGGCCCTGAACCGCGTGACGATCACCGTTCGCGGCAGCTTCACCTATCGCACCGAAGACAAAGCCCGCTGGAACAAAAGCTTCACGGGAAATGGAGATTTCGATCCCTCATCCAACCCGATTGATGGCGAAACATCTGCCGCTGAGATCGCCATGGACCAGATCTCACAAAATATGTTCAACGATTCGGTCGGTCGTTGGTGATTCGTTATTTTCCGAGCATGTCCAAACCCGCCTTCCCCATCCCGCCATCGATCGAACCTTATGTGAGACTGTATGAGCAGGAACCGGACAAAGCCATTCAAAAAATGGAGACCGCCTTTCTCAAACGCCGGTCCGATCCGGTTCTACTTGCCTGGCTTTGTTGGATGTACATTGAACAAGGGGATGTCGCTCAGGCGTTGCAACGCGCCAACTTGGCGATGACGCAAGCGCCCGGAAGTCCGATTATCGCGCAACTGCGCTATCTGTGCATGCATCCGAAGCGGTTCGAGGCTCTCTCTACGTCGTGGTCGGTTCCATCCGTGGCAACGACGACTGCCATTGCCACCGAATTCGGCATACCGTTCGATCTGGATGCGTTGATCACGAAACTCAGTCATGCGGGAAAGACGAAGATCAAGCTGGAAGAATCGACCGAACCGCATGTGGATATGGCCAATGAAAGCGCGAAACGGGGTAAAATCGCCACACATACGCTGGCCATGGTTCATGAAAAGCAAGGACGCTATGCCGAGGCTTTAGCGATTTATGATCAACTCATATCGGCCAAACCCGATCGCGCCGGCACCTATGCCGAGCACATCAACCGAATCAAGTCGAAGCTCGAACAAACGGGTTGAAGGCTTTTTCGTGGGCGATCGAGGTTTTGGGTCCGTGCCCGCAATAGACGATGGTCTCGTCTGGCAAGCTGAACAACTCGCGCTGAATCGATTGCTCCAATTCGGCATAATTGCCGCCTGGAAGATCCGTTCGACCGATGCTTTCTCTAAATAAAGCATCGCCTGCTAGGACCAATCCTTCTTTCGGGAAGTAGAGCGACACATGACCCGGGCAGTGCCCCGGTGTGAAGCGCACCTCCATCCCGAATGGTCCGATTTGAAAGGAGCCGGATGGAAGCAATGGAACGGTTGTGAAGGCGACCGGAGGCTGTGGCATCCCGAACATCACAGATGACTGGGGGAAGCGATCCACCACAGGTTGCGATTCCGGATGCATATAGACAGGAACCCGGAATTCGCTCAGCACACGGTCCACACCCAGAATGTGGTCGATGTGTCCGTGAGTGAGGATGATGGCGATCAGTTCCAGCTCGTAGTCGATGAGACTGTTCCGAGCCTCGGTCCATTCATGTGTGTTGCTGAACCCTGGGTCGATCAAAACAGCTTTACCGTCTTTCTCGAGCAGGAAGGTGTTTTCAGCGAACGGACCGACCGTGAACGACGTGAGAATCACGTCGATTTACTTGCGACCGTATTTCTTGTTGAACTTGTCAACGCGACCGTCGCTCTGGATCATACGGTCGGAACCGATGTAGAACGGATGGTTTTTCGAATCCACTTCCGTGCGGTATACACCATCTTTGGTTTTCATGGTGCTGCGCGTGGTGACAGTGGTTCCATCGCTCAATTGAACGGTGAGATCTTTGTAATCCGGATGAATGCCTGGTTTCATAATGCCTAAAAAATCGTTGTGGAATTAGCTTGCAAAGATAGCGGTTTTACATCGCATTGACAAGGGCTTTGGCTTTGATCAAGGTCTCATCCCATTCGGCTTGGGGGTCCGAATCGCTGGTGATGGCCCCTCCTACTCCGTACACCAACCGACCATTTCGGATGATGGCGGTGCGGATCACCACATTGAAACTGAAATCCCCATCCGGCGCGATGAATCCGATCGCTCCCGAATAAATGCCTCTGCGCCACGTTTCCAACTCCTCGATGAAGGTCATGGCGCTGATTTTCGGAGCGCCTGTCATCGATCCCATCGGAAAACACGCCTTGATCGCCTCTTCCGGTGAAATAGTCTTCTTTTTGCGTCCGGTCACCGTTGAGACCATCTGATGTACCGTATTGAACGATTGGATGTCGAACAGCGCCGATACCTTCACTGACCCCGGTTCACAAACCAGACTCAGGTCGTTCCGTACCAGATCCACGATCATGAGATTTTCGGCCTTATTCTTTTCGCTGGAAAGCAGACTTCGGCGCAGCTCTTCATCCTGATCGGCATCCGTTCCTCTGGCTACGGTTCCCTTGATGGGATCGGATCGAAGGGTGTCGCTAGACAGACTCAGAAACCGTTCGGGGGATGCGCCGCATATCGCAAGTCCATCCACTTGCATGAAGGCACCGAACGGAACCGGACCCACCCTGCGCATCGCCGCGTACAATCCCTTTGCGTCTCCCTCGACCGACGCCACCAATGGATGCGAGAGATTCAGTTCGTAGATATCCCCCTCCACGATGTGCCGTTTCGCCGTTCCGATGGCTTCGATATACGCCTCTCGAGTGATGACCGGCATTGGGTCTGTCATACGAAATGCTCCGACCTTGAACGGAAGCGGTGATCCCGGATCATGAGGCACGATCTTCGTCCATCGCGATAGATGCAGATCCGGTGCATTCACCAGATCGGGATTGAGCGATGTCAGCGCCTCAACATCATTTTTCAAATCATAACCCAGATAGCCGCCCCACCAGCCCGGCCACGTTTCGCGCACGTAGCGGAGTGCGTGCCATGCGTTGGTCGACCACTCCCGTGATCCGCCAGGGTACGTGACTTTGGCCAACCCATCCCGATAGGTGAGCGTCACATCCGGCTTGGTCGCCAGCCAGGAAATCGTGGCTTGTGGATGCGATGCATCCTGGGAATCAAGCCATAGGATCGGTTCGTCACTCATCCGTAGGCTTTGCGTTCGAAATCGTGTTGAAACTGACGAAAGAGCTTATTTGGGGTCGGCCAAACCCGATCCCCCACGGAGCGAATCCAAACGATGCCTCGCACCGCATTGGTTCCGAACACGAACGACGCGCGGAGAAGGTCATCCAACGGATAGCGACCGGCTTCGATGGGCCATGGCGACCACAATTTCACAAGATTCCGGGCGACGCCAGACAAAGGGGTGCAGCTGTCATCGGGAGTATGGAGACCATCGCGGACCATCCAAAAGAGGTTCAGGCGAGTGGTTTCTGCGATGTGATGATTTTCGGTCAACAGCAGCATGTCGTCGCAGCCGTTAGGGCGATTGGACCATGCCTCGGCGTAGGGTGACCGGTCTTCGGTTTTCAGGGCAGGAACCGGGTTGTGAAACGGCTTGTGCCAGATGCCGATCGTGAGAGCGTCCCACGCGTCGCCCAAAGGTTCGGATTCCACACGCCATGCCTCTTCAGACACGCTAAGGCGGATGCGAGACGGCTCGGATGGCAATTGTTTTTGAACCTCCTCGTAGCTGGGAAGCGTTCGTATTCCGGACCGCATCAGGCGGGTCAGGTGATGTTCCCAAAGCGGAATCGCACCCTTCACCGCCCGCATCGTTTCAAAAACAGGGGTACTCATGGGAGGTACGATTCGACGGTTTCGGTGTCGGCGAAACCGACATGAAGCGCGTGAAGCCGGCCATTCGGATCAAAGATCACAAACGAAGGCACACCAGTGAACGCGTACTTCTGAAAAATCGTGGTTCCAGCCACGAAACGGTGGTCGTAGCTCGTGGTTAGCAGATAATCGGCGACGGATGTGGAATCGTCGCGCACATGAGCGGCGATCACGACAAGGTCCGGCCGATGCGGCAATGAATGAAGCGCATCAAGGGATGGCGGCGACCAGGTCGACCAAAACTGCAACAACACCCATCGACCCGCATAGTCGATCACCCTTACCGTATCACCGGGCACATCAAACGATGGCATTGGTTCGAGAACAAACTGGGCTCCACTACCCACGCGTTCAAGCAGAGCCGATTCCTGGTTCGTTTGGTAGCGGATACCAAAAAACAGGATCGCCGCAGCGGAAATGGTGGCGGTAATGACAAGAAACCGGTTGAACAATCGGGGATGCAGGCGCATCCCTTAAGTTACGGAACCAAGACTACACCTTGCAGCGATTCTAATGGAATCGTGAGACTGCCGCCAGTGCGACGGAATCGCGCCCCGGAAATGGCGTCAGTATACACATTCGGCATATTCCGCATCACACTCATATCTAAACGTATGGATTTGGACTCGGTGGAATTGTTCAGAACCACGATCGCGAATTGGCTTCCGGCACGGCGCATATAGGCGTAGATCTCTCCCCCATCTTCGGCGATCAGAGTCTGGAAATTGCCACTGCGCAATGCCGCATTCGAATTACGAACGGCGCCGAGTTTGGTGTAATGCGAGTGCAGATCGGTATCGAATGCGACCTTGTCGCGAGGTCTCTGACGCGAGAAGGGATGGTTCACCTCATCGTCATAAATCCTATCGGGCCAGATCATGGGTTTGCGGTCATCCGGATCATCCGCACCCCACATCCCCGCTTCCGTTCCATAATAGACCATCGGAGCGCCAACATAGGTGAACTGGAAGGTGGCCATGAGTTTCAAGAGGGCGAATTCCTCCGCATTCGGCTTGCGCACCTGATAGGTGTTATCGATGTCTTCGATCTTGCTGCGTTCTTTGTAGGTGCGGTCTTTGTTCACGACCATGGACGCCAGTCGCTCGGTATCGTGGGTGTCGTACAGGTTCTGCATCGAGAGATTCACGGCATCCGAAAATTGGGTGCGGAGGGTGTCTAGACGCAAATCGAGAGAGCGTGCATCGCGTTTGCGCGTGATGAAGAAATCGTGTGCCGCATAGGCGAAACGGTAATTCATCACCACATCAAACAGATCCTCATCGATGTAGGTTTGGGCGGCATCGGTCCATGTTTCAGCGATGGTCAGCGCATTCGGATTGATGGAGCGCACATGTTTGTGCCAATCGCGCCAGAATTCGATGCCCACATCTTCGGCCACATCCAATCTCCATCCATCGATGCCATCGGATGGGTCGCCATCCCCGTTGGGATCCATCCAACGTCGTGTGATGTCGAAAATGTGTTTGCGGATCGGCGGAATCAGGTTTTCGCGCTCTTCTTTGAATTCGGGAAGGCCTTTGTAGCCCCACCATCCTTTGTAGTCGAATCCGTCTGCCAACGTGTCGGTGAATTGAACACCTTCATACCAACCGGAAAAGCGGGAGTTTTGCTTGTTTTCAAGAAGATCGCGAAAAGCCCAGAAATCGCGTCCGGTGTGGTTGAAGACGCCATCGATGACGATACGGATGTCGCGTTGTTTGGCTTCTTTGATGAGATTCAAGAACAAGGAATCCGCCGATGTCCATTTCCAGGTGGACGGATCCAGTGGATCCTCGCTCTGCATGATAGCCCAATCTCCTTCGGGATCGGGACCGAAATGACGGTCGATGTGGTGATAGGAACTGGCATCGTACTTGTGCATCGACACCGCGTCGAATATCGGATTGAAATAGATGACGGTGACGCCGAGTGAATCCAGATAATCGAGCTTATCCATCACGCCCTGAAGATCGCCTCCATACCGACGCGTGGTCGCGAAGCTGCGGAACTGAGCGCCGCGTTTCTGTTCCCAATCGGCGCGAGCATACCAGTCACTGGTCCATGGAGTGATCTCCCAGCCCTCTGGAGCGCCGATGCGCTCGCGGGTGGGGTCGTTGCTCGGATCGGCGTTATGAAAGCGCTCAGGAAAGATCTGGTACCAAACCGCATCCTTCGCCCAATCGGGTGGCGCGAAACTTAGAAGTGCAAACAGAATGTAAATCATGGTTTTCAGTTATCTGTTTTCAGTTTTCGGTTATCCGTCCCACGTCCATCGTCCCACGTGTCCCGTGTCACGTCATTTCACCAACATCATCTTCCTGGTAAACGATTGCTCACCAGCTTGCATCCGGATCAGATACACACCCGATGCAAGACTCATCGCGTTGAAGCTGACTGAATACTGTCCTGACGGTTGAACGCCATTGACCAATACGGCGACTTCACGTCCAAGCAGATCGTAAACACTCATGCGCACATGCACGGGCGATTCGTGAATCGCCCCTACCTGATAACTGATTTCCGTGGTCGGATTGAACGGATTCGGATAATTGCCCTTGAGCGCGGTCACCGTCGGCAAATCGGAACGAGACTCATCCGTTTCGATATTGGTGGTGATGCCCACTTCCGGCATCGGAAGCGAGGCGCTAGTGTAGATTCTGAACTCACCAGGCCCCAAGGTGATGGATTCGGTCGTGCTTTGCACCGTGCGGGTCGTTCCGGTGAAATAATCGAACCAGTCGCCCGTGCGCGAGAAGGTGATGTTGGTTGTTGTCGATGTGACCCCGAAATTTCCGATCACGGACACATCGAAGTCATCATGGGTCATCCTATAGCTTTTGATCGCTCCGCCCATGCTCTGGGTGTACGTGGCTGGCGAATGAAACGAAGGAAACTCCGTTTTCAAATGATTCAGTGCCGCCCAGGTCTTGTATAGATTGTAGCGTTTGGGGTCGTCGCGATACTCCCAGCGGATGGGCTTATTCGCCGTGCGGCCCACTATCGGGCCCACGGTGCCGGCATTGTTCGTGCAATCTTGGCTATCCATAAGGCATTCGCTTGGTCCGCCGCCGTAACCCAATTCACCGAATTGCCAGATCATGCGTGGACCCGGCGTCGGTAGAAAGAACGCACCCGTCAGTTTTTGACGTTGCAATCCGATGTCAAGAGTCTTGATGTTGTGATTCGCGTTCGTGCTATTGCCGTACAACTTGTTCTTCAACATAATCCACTGCTCGTCATGACTTTCCATGTAGGAAACGAGCGCGGGTTGGGAGAATCCCCGGTTTCCATAAAAGACACCGGAGAAATCGGAACTGGCCGTCCATCCCATCGACGCTTCTTGGAACGTATGCGTAACGTTGTTCCAAAGCATCATGCCATGCGCGCCCAATTCCTGTTCCTCATTATTTGCAGCGAAGTGTTCCAAGATGACGTAGGAATCGGGATCCACCTGCCAAATTTTGTCGGCCATGCGTTTGAGCAAGGCGATACGCGATGCATCGCGATTTCCCCAAGCGCCTGTATTGCCCAAGGTGTTGACTTGTGTAAAGCCTTTCGACAAGTCGAACCGATATCCATCAATCTTGTATTCTTCAATCCAATAGCGGTTCACACGGTCCACGAAATACTGGGTGGCTTTGCTTTCATGGTTGAAATCGTACCCCACATTGAAATCATGTTTAGCGACCGGGTTGAAATACGGTGAATTGGCTGCCGGACGATTGTTGGCCGAATCCCAATACATCCGAACCATCGAATTCAGGCCGAACGCGTGGTTCAATACTTGGTCTAGGATGATAGCGATGCCGCGCGAATGAGCTTCATCCACAAAGCGCTTGAACGCGTTCGGTGTGCCATAGGCTTTGTCGAGCGCCAAGAAAAACATCGGATTGTAGCCCCAGCTCAGGTTTCCTTCGAATTCTTTGATCGGCATGAATTCGATGGCATTGATGCCTAGATTCTCCAGATAGTCCAGTGTATCGATCAGTGTTTGGTAGTTTCTGGCCTCGATGAAATCGCGAACCAGTAACTCATAGATCACGAGTTTGTTTTTTGGAGGCGGGGTGAAATCGGTCACCTGCCATTGGTAGGGTTCCGGTTGCGTGTTCAACACGCCGACAATGTTCGAGGTTTTTCCAACCGGATAGGGCTTGAGCTCAGGGTAGGTACTCGAAGAAATGTAGGAGTCGTTCCATGGATCCAGGACCTTCGTCACATACGGATCGGCCACGCGCATCGATCCATCAATCAGGTATTGGAAGCCATATTCTTGGCCTGGGGTGAGTCCGGTGATGGTGAGCCAATACCAGACGCTATCGGCCTTTAATTCGTCTCTATTCATCAAATACGCATCATGCACTTGCCAATCGTTGAAATCACCGATCACGTACACATGCGATTTAAATGGCGCGAATAGGGATAAGATCGCTTCGCCTCCGCTCGTGTAGGTGATCCCATCCTTCAATTGAGCAGGACGCGGCATCGCCGCAGGTTGTGGCGTGGTCACATAATGAAACGACGTAGTATCGGATCGACCCAGATCGTCGATAGCGATCAAATAAATGTCGGTACGCCCGGATGTCGATGCCGTAAGCGTGGTTTGCAAGGTATCGTTTGCGACGGAAAGTAGTGTTTGACCACCGGATTCCAGTTTCAAGCTCACGATCTCGCTGCCATCAGCCGACGCCACTCCAAATACCGGGATATTCGCTCCATTCGCGACAAACAACGGCGTATATGGACCTGCATTGGATGGGTCGACCAATCGAACATTCACGCCACCGGCGTACAAATCCACAAAAATATCGGCATTGCCCGTTGCTTTGCCCTCACGCCAGGCCCCAGCAACTTGGGTTCCACTGCGGAACACCATCGCCAATTTCAGAATCTGCTCCGCAGGCGGAACATTGAAGTAACTGCGCACATTATCGATGGTGAGCGTGTATCGATCGGTAGCGATGCGGGTCAACTTGGCTTTGGGAATATTCACCCCCCATCCGGCCACAACGTATTTCCAATCAGACGAGCTGGTGCTCAAATTGGTGATCACACCGATGTGTGCGTACACATCACCGGTAAATCCGACCAAGCCACGATTACCGAGAGTGGCGTCGAAGGTGATAACCACGCTTCCCTCGGATGTCGGGAAGGCCGGTACGGTGGTCACAAGTTGAGAGAAGGCGGGTACAGGTACGAATAGCGTCAGTGCAAAAAACGCACGTAAAATGAAATGAGACATGGCAGTTTTGATTCGATTATGAGAAGGCCGTAGCGATGGGTGCCACGGCGGAATTTCGGATCACCAGTTTCGGAGAGAAGACCGTATGTGAGATTTCCGTGATAGGGTTCTCAATCCGCTGGATCAGTTTTTCAATGGCCATGAACCCCATATGGTACATGGGTTGGCTCATAGTGGATAAACCGATGAACTCGGAGAATTTGATGTCGTCGAATCCGACGATGGGGATATGCTGATTGTGATCAGACATGGCTTTGATCGCGCCCAACGCCTGGATATCGGAACAGCAGAAACAGGCATCCGGAAGTAGAGGTTTTTCAAGAAGCTTGACCATCGCTTCATATCCGTTCTGCTCAGTGAAGCCATCGCGGTCGTCTTCTGTTCCGGTCACGATCAGTGAATCGTCCACCATCCGCCCCATGTCTTCCAAAGCCCTGCGAAACCCGCGGGTACGGTCGTTAGCCGGTTTGGAACTCGGATTGGCGGTGATCATTGCAATGCGGGAATGACCTTGCTCGATGAGATATTTCGTGGCCATATAGGCGCCTTCGATGCTATCGACGCTGACCGAGTCGAAAAAAGCGTGATAATCGTCGATGAGTACGACCGGAACACTCATCCGTTTGAGTCTTGCCACATACTCATCCGACAAATGGATGGAAATGATGACATACCCTTCGGCGGTTCCACGCTTCATCATGTATTCGACCTGGTCTTCCAGGCCGGGACCCACTTTCACATTGTAGATATTGAGATCGTAATCGTAGGCTTGGATTTTATCCTGCATGCCAGCGAGCACTTCCATGAAGAAGTGGTTGGAGAGTACCGGCACGATGGCGGTGATGAGGCGAGTCCGTTTCTTGGCCAAGCCTTGAGCCAGGGCATCGGGGTGGTATCCGAGTCGTTCGGATACGGCAATGACAGAGTCGCGGGTTTTGGGACTAACACTTTTGCTGTTGTTCAACACCCGGGATACCGTCGCTATGCTGACGCCTGCTTCCCTTGCTATATCGTAGATCGTTGCCGACAAAATGATGGAATCTAGAAATTGAAAAAGAATCGGGATTCCGCACAAGGCGGAATCCCGATCGGAAGTTCGATGCGGATTATTTGATCAGCATCATGCGTTTTTGCTGCACGAAGTTGCCAGCACGGAGTTCATAGATGTACAATCCGGAAGCCAAGCGGCTTGCGTCGAACGATACGCTATGCGCACCTGCGCTGAGTTGGCCGTTGATCAACACAGCCACACGCTGACCGAGAACGTTGTACACGGTCAAGGTTGCATTGCTGGTTTGCGGCAGATTGAAGGCAATTGTCGTGCTTGGGTTGAACGGGTTCGGATAGTTCTGAGACAGAACGAATTTCGTAGCCGTATCCAACACCGTACGATCCACACTAACATCCTGCTCGCAATAGCAAGGTGGTGTTTCGAAGTCGAGATTGGTCAACTTCCATTCGATTGGAGCTAACGTGTAGCTATCCGGCCAAATGATATTGGACTGATCTTCGAAATCCAACGGACGGACGTAACGGTAGTAACGACGTCCGGCATTGAATCCACCACCCGTATGGACAGTGGAACCATCCGAGGTTTTGCGATACACAATCGTGAATCCAATGTGGTTTTCGGTCGGAAGCGTCACATTGAGTGTCAGCTCGTACATGTTTGGTTGTCCATCTACCGGGCGAAACAGGATTCGATCACGAAGTGTAGCACCCGAATTCAACAAGCGGTTGGTGATGTCATCGCCCGTTGGTAGACCTTGTGTCAATGCGAAGAAGGTGGTTTCTGTGAACAGGAACACACTATCGGTCGCAGGATTGAACGGTGCGGTGTGCGACAACGCAGGCGTCATATCCACACGGAAGGTTACTGGCATCGTGGTATTTCCACTGGTTGTTTCAGTGATCACACCATATGGCGGGATACTGTTGTAGAAAGACTCACCCACGTCTTGGGTTGTGCTTTCACCAAAGGTGAACACACGGTCTCCACCACCGAATTGACCTGGCTCTTCCCAACCATTGTTCGCAATCAGATTCTCGATCTCGTTTGGACCGTCAGCGACAAAGCGGCTAGGATGCCATTGGATGAAATACTTGTATGATTGAGTGGAACCAACTTCAGCGGTAATGTTATCATTACGCACCCAGCTATCGGTCACAGCATCAAAAGCGGCTTTGGAACCGGTTCCGAAACCGTTATACCCACCACGAACCATGATCGTATCTCCAACCGCACGGTTGAAGAATCCGAGTTGTTCCAACACACCTACGTTCACAGAGAAGCGAACATTTGCGCTCACTACGGGACGTGAAGGTGGACGTTGGCCACTGAAGAATCCATAGGCGAACGTCGTATCCGATGGGCTGACTTTACCTGGACGGTCGGAACCATCTTCCCAGGTCGTTGTGCTTCCATTTTCAATGACATACTTGTAATTGAAGCTCTTGCCCGCGGAATCGACTGGCAAGTAGTGTACGCCTGAATAGAATACGTTTTGTGTGCCTGTTACAATCGGCTCACGGGTCAGGTATACATTGGTACTACCCCAGTTATCAGGGTTACCCATGATATTCGGTGAACCACGCACACCAACTTTGGAATCATCATTGACCACACCCGTGGCGGCTTGCGCACCAACGTTCACACGGAAGCGAATGGCGACGGTGTCCACTTTGTTGTGTTCAACAGGATTGGTGCGGTTGTAGTAGATAACCGGTACCATGATGTCGCCAGAGGCGTCGGCAGGAACG
>CAYPOI010000007.1:0-30961 GCA_964412365.1 uncultured Chitinophagales bacterium
GTGAGTCCGGCGCCGATTTTCAATTCGGTCGAACGTGCCATTGTGAAACGTCATTTGCTCAGCACCAAGATTATCTGGCGGAATATGCCACCTGCGCAGTTATATACGCTTCAGATGGATTGCGACAACGGCAACGGATCCGAAAAGACCAACCGTGTGTTGGATTTGATCCAGCGATTCGCGCCATCCACATCCGGATAATGGCGCTTCACAAGGTCCCAATAGGCCTTGCTGTGATCGAAATGGACCGTGTGGCACAACTCGTGGACGATCAGATAATCCCAAATCTCGACCGGACATTTGATCAGCCGCCAATTCAACGAAATGTTCCTGTCCCGAGAGCAAGTACCCCACTTCGTCTTCTGTGAGCGGATGAACACTTTGTTCCATTTGAAGGGAAGGGTTGGGGCTAGCTCATCCATCCGAGCCAACAATTCGATCGTTGCAAGTTCTTTATAGAAAGATGTCAGGATGGAAGTGTCCAAGGTGGCGATGGAGGGATGCAGAATCAGTGCAAGCAGCTCGGGTGATTCCTCCCAAGTCCACTTGCGTCGACCCGTGGCGCCATGAATCACGTCAATGCGTTTCCATTCGCCACGAAGCAGGATGGAATTGGGTCGGGATGACAATTCCGTGGCCCATTCGCTTTCCTTGCGGACCAGATCCGCATGCGCTTTCCGCACCCAATCTTGCCGTTCTTCCACGAACGCGCGCATATCTCGTTCGGAGCAACGATATGGGGCGGAAACCACGATTTTGTCCAGCTTCACGCGAAGACGCAGATTGCGTTGGCCACGACGTCTGATCCATTCGACCGGAACCGGAAGCACCATCAGTACATCGTGCTTTGAAACCACTTCACGGTCTGGTCCAGAACATCCGAAAAGGCTTTCGGAAGGTCGTCGTGCAAGTAGGGTTGGGTTCCACCGAACGTATGATCGGCTTTATCGATGAGGATGCGGTCTTTTTCGCGGCTCACGCAGGCTTGATACAATTTGTCGGAATCGCGGTAGGAGTTCACCTCGTCGGCCATGCCGTGGATGAAGCAGCAAGGAATGTAAAGCTTAGTGACGCATGTCATGGCCGAGACATCCTCCCCATCCACACCAGGGATTTCGGCAATGGCCGACCACGTGACCACGCTCATGATGTCATCTCGTTCGGCTGCCGCCACCAAGGCGGTATTTGCGCCATGCGAATGCCCGATCACCCCGACCGGATACATGCTGAACAATCCGGCCGCCACACCGAATTCGTTTTTCCGGATGGCATCGAGCATCACTCCCAGATCGTCAAGTTCTTGTTGGATGGTGAGTTGCGCGTGATTGTAGGCGATCACCGCGTAACCGCGCTCCGCCAGTTCGATGAAGGCATCGGGGAAGATGCCCCAATCCTTCACATGATCACGTCCATGCAGGAAGACGATCGTCGGCAACATGCCATGTTCGTTGAACGGCACATACAGGTCATATGCGATCGGGACGCCGTTTTGGGACGTCAGATTTCCTGAGTGCTTTTTTACCGGGACGATTGGCATCGGCTTTTTTGGGTTCGTTCTGAAACAATTTAACCAAAGTGCGCAGTTGATTGACCTCTTTTTCGGACAATTTGCGCCATCTGCCGGGACGAACACCTCGAACGGTGAGTCCGGCATAATCAGAACGGTGCAAATGGCTCACATCGTGCCCAATGGCTTCCATCATGCGGCGAACTTGCCGGTTGCGACCTTCATGGATGGATAAACGGATCTGGTTGGCCACTCCGTTGATGCGTTCGATGAAGTAGGCCGCGGCGGGACCATCCTCCAATGTCACTCCCTGACGCAATTGGGACAGGTTTTCTTCGGTGATGTCGCGTTTCGTTTCGACATCGTATCGTTTGCGGACTTCATAACTGGGATGCATCAATCGATGGGCCAGGTCGCCGTCGTTGGTCATGAGAAGCACGCCGGTGGTGTTGCGATCGAGTCGGCCGACCGGGTACAATCGCACTTTCTCCACATCCTCCACGAGATCCATCACGGTCTTGCGGCCACGATCGTCGTCGGTGGTGGTGATGGTGTCTTTGGGTTTGTGAAGCAGGATGTACTGGAATCCTTCGGGATTGATGGCGGCGCCACGCACATCCACCTTGTCGTTTTTCTGAACGATGGTACCCAATTCGGTCACCACTTTGCCGTTGATGCGAACCACACCCGAAGAGATGAGGGCATCGGCTTCACGGCGGGAGCAGATTCCGGAGTTGGAGATATATCGGTTCAGGCGCATTCGATTGTTGGTTGTTCGTTGTTTGTTGTTCGTTGTGGGGATGCGAAGCGCGATGCGCGACGTGCGAGGTAAAGATACCTCTAATTAAATTGGGGCATTCAGGCTTTCACGCTTTCACATTTCCACATTTCCCCACTTCCACATCTTCACGTTTCACCGTATCTTTGTGTCCCTTAGCGCTGGTGGTGAAACCTGCCTGCCGGCAGGCAGGTTGGTAGACACTCTCGGTTAGTTCTTTCTCTTTATTATTCTTTCTTTGCCCTGGTGGTGAAACCTGCCTGCCGGCAGGCAGGTTGGTAGACACTCTCGGTTAGTTCTTTCTCTTTATTATTCTTTCTTTGCCCTGGTGGTGAAATTGGTAGACACGCCATCTTGAGGGGGTGGTGCTGGAAACGGCATGCTGGTTCAAGTCCAGTCCAGGGCACTGAGAGGCCTGCGTATCGTACGATGCGCAGGCCTCTTTTCATTTAAAGCATCCTATATCATGTTCTGGGTCTACGTAATCAGATCTGTCACACGCAATTATCTATATGTCGGTCTAACCGAAAATCTAGAAAGGCGCCTAGATCAACATAATTCAGGGCAAAATAAAACGACCCGCGCTTATGCGCCTTTTTTGCTATTTCATTCAGAGTCCTTCGCAACAAGATCCGAGGCCAGAGTACGTGAGATTTATCTCAAGTCAGGGGTAGGTAAGGAATTTCTTAAATCAATGTATTAATGTGACATGCTGGTTCAAGCCTGCCTGCCGGCAGGCAGGTCCAGTCCAGGGCACTGAGAGGCCTGCGTATCGTACGATGCGCAGGCCTCTTTTCGTTTTCCCCTACTTCACCACCGTCATCTTCCGCTGAATCATCTCCCCTCCGGCTTCCAGGCGATACAGATAGATCCCGGATGGCAAGGTCGATGCGTCGAACGTCACCTGATGGTGACCCACTGGCATCACCCCATCCACCAGTACCGCGACTTCACGACCTAAAATGTCATATACGGTAAGCCGAGTTCTTCCGATTTCCGATTTCCGATATCGGATCTCCGTCTTCGGATTAAACGGATTTGGGTAGTTCTGATCCAGCTCGATCTTCCGAACCTGCTCATCCGCTTCGATTCCAGTGGTTTCGATTTTATGGATGAACGCGCCAGAGATCGCATCGACCAAGAAGATGGCTTCTCTCTCCCAAGTGATCTCGTTCCAATCACTCCAAATTTCCGCATTGTACTGGATCTCCCAGAACGGTGGCGATTGGTTATCCATGATCTCGGAATGACGGAAGTAGAAATTGCTGAGATCAAATCGGACTTGCCTCCAAGCCACATCGGGTGTCGACTGGATCAAGTCGGCCAATCCATTGCTCATCGCGGTGCTCATGGCTTGAACACTACCGATGAAGGTGGTTGGAAGTGACTTTACCAACTCTTTGGGTATGCGCTCTTCTTCCGGGACGCTGCTTATGTGGAACCGATCGACCATCTGGATCCCTTCCGAATCCGCTTGCATCATTTGGATGGTGTCTGTTGACGATTCGTAGAAAATGAACGACCATTCAAAGCTGGTTCCGGTCGGCATCGTGGTATTTGTCAACTCTTCCCTACCGAATGCGATGATCAGATCGGCGCCAGTTTCCTGAGCGGCCACATATTGTTTCACCTTGTCGAAGACGTCCAGCACATCGGTTCGTTGATGATCGGGTCCGTTGTACACAAACCGCAAGGAAATATTGTACTCGGTGAGGGATTGGTCGGAAATGGTGACGCTTTTCGGGTTGTCTTGCTCATCAGGCGAATACCCGTATGCGAGCAATTGCCCAAATTCCGCTCCGTTTGTGAAGACAAACACGGCCGGATAATAGGTTCCTGGCCGCACATTCGCCATGCTGTAATCCCAGGTTCCAGTCAAGTTGGCACCAGCATTCCGGACATCAGGCGGTGGGCCGTTCATCCCGTTCGTGAAGTAATCCGGTGAATCCAGTAGCACCACAACGGCCATGGCATGGTTCGGCTGCGGAATGAAATCGCCTGGAGGCCAAAACAGCGATCCAGCCAGCACCAACGGCGATGTCGCTGCCTGGGTGGTGTAATTCACCACGGCAGCGGTTTGCAATCCGTTCCCATTTGTACTGCGCACGTTCTGGAAGGTCCACACATAATCCGTTTCGGCGGTGTGGGTCACATCCATGAATACGGTGTGGTAATCGTCGGAATAACGGATGTTTTGGATGGCCAGATTCGTCGGGAAGACCGACCACGTCACCATCCGCGATTCCATACTCAAGGTTCCTACCTGAATCGGTTCGTTGAAGGTGAACGAGACCGTCGTTTGCAACGGCACGCTTGCCGTCATTGGACTCGGAGTGGCCGACATCAATTCAAGCGGAATCTGATACCAAGAACCTTCGAGCTCTTTCATACCCATGAACGTACCCGTGACCGCATCCACCAAATAGACCAACTCCAAACGTCCGTTCATCCATTGCACATTGTATCGAATGGTCCAGAATGGATTCGACTGAATGGTGGCCAAGTCAGGATAATCAAAGTAGAAATGGGACAGCATCATGTGCACATCCTGCCATTGCGCTCGAGAGGCGTCGATGTCAATCTGTGCCCCGAGCCCGTTCTGCAAAGCCACACTATACGCCGCACGGCTGGATAGAAAGGTATCGGGGATGGATTTGATCGTGCTGAGGTCCACCGGCGGACGATCGTCATCTGGCAGACTCATTAAATGTCTCGACTCCATACCCAAGATTCGAACACCATCCGACCAAACGAAGGTGAGCATGGAATCGAGGTCGTTGAAATAATACACCGCCCACACGTCCGCATCCCCATTGGTTGGAAAGCTAGGACTATCGCCTTCCATCACAATCGGTTCAGCGAGCGGATGGTCGACAGACATCATCGCATCGATCACGCCGAAGGCTTGGAAGGCATCAACCGGTTCGCTCGGCCCGGAGCTCTGCTCGCGCATGGTGAGGTTGAGTCCGGTGATGGATGTATCCGTCACTTGGATCATCTGCGGTTCTCCCATGGCATCGGTATGCATTCCAATGCGAACGGGCTCCATCTCGTCTACCAGTGTGGAAAACATCATGGCCAGCACATAATACTGTCCTGGTTTCACACCCGGCACGGAGTATTCGCCTGTGATGACATTCGGAACCCCTGCGTACTTCATCGCGTCTTGCGGACCATCACTGTTCTCATCGTTCATGAAGCTGAGATCCGACAGGAGCATGATCACTGTGCTGGAGAAATTCATTTCCGAAGGCGCATCCTCCAAGAGCAACTGTCCATTCACCGAAAACGCCGACATGGTGGTGGAGGTGGAATACGACACGATGTTGAAGTCGGACATCACTTCGCCGGTGGCGGCTTGAAGTCCGAAAAAGATCCATGTGTAATCCACGTCCGGTTGATGGATCACTGTAAATGAAACACGTTTGGAATCAGGGGCGACCACCATGTTTTGGATGGAAATCCGGTCATATGGGATGACAATGAATCGATCACCGATCGAATCGAGAACAATCGTTCCCGGCTGAAGAGCCTTATCGAAGGTGAAGGTCACGGTGGTGTTCAGCGGTACGTTTGCGCTGAAGGTGGACGGGCTGCTACCGATCAGGTGAAAGCTTTGCGCGGTCAGAAGAAACGGAGCCAGCATCCCAACGACGATGAGTGGGAGACGCAGCGGTTTCATAGCTGTGATGTTTAGGTGAATCGCATTCAAAGAACCAATCACGTGAAACGTACTCACGGTGCCGACGGAAGTCCATCGAATTCATCCGGATATCATTTTTTGTAAAGAAATAAGCACGAAATGAGTGCCCATGCATCGGAACGATAGGCGATAGCGGGTGGTTGATGTCCCAACTATGAAAACTCGCCTCGTCTATTTGTTCGATCCGTTATGCGGTTGGTGCTTCGGCTTCAGTCCGGTCATCCGCAAGTTGGAATCGGCTTGGGCAGACCGCATCGAGTTCGATGTGATTTCAGGTGGGATGATCTTGGGCGACCGCGTCGGTCCCGTCCGTAATTTCGCCCACATCATCCGTTCGAGCAGATCTAGGCTCGAAGAAACCACAGGTGTGACATTCGGGGATGCGTTTCTGAACGGCATCCTCGAGGAAGGATCCACCACATTCAGCTCATTGAAACCATCCATCGCCTTGTGCGTGGCCAAAGACATGGCCCCAGAACGAGGGATCGAGTTCGCATCCGCACTGCAAACTGCCATTTATGTAGATGGAATGAAGCCAGACGAAACCGATTCTTACCGCGGATGGGCTACCTCTCTCGGCCTCGATGCCGATGACTTCATCAAACGGATGGCTTTCCCTCACTTTGAAATGGTCGCAAACAAGGGGTTCGCTCAATCATCGTCATGGGGAATCCAAGGGTTCCCGTCGGTGGTTCTGTTTCATGACGGAAAAGGTTACCTGATCGCGAGAGGATATATGCCGTATGAGGCATTGGATCAGACCTTAAAAAAGATTTTAAGCGCATAATGTTATATTGGAATTTGCACGTCAAATTCTAATCAACATCTTGTGATTCTTATTCTTACCTCGATTGTCTTCAGTATGCTTTTCAGCTCTGTCGACACGCCGCCGCGCCTCGATGTCCAATCGGATTCCATCGCTTCTGTTGAGATTGGAAACGCATACATCGGAATCGCGCTTCACAAAAATCGGCCACTTCTACAACGGATCAGTTTCTACTCTCCGGTGGCCAACAGTATTGACTTGAGCACCGATTATTGGACTCGAAATCGCACCCATGCCATGATCTTGGGGCTCAAAACCGGTGGCGGATCGACGCGTTGGATCGGTCTTGAACCGTTTCGCCTTGAGCTCACCCCATATCGAGCATTCTATTCCAAAGAGACTGAAACCGAACGGATCGAGATTCTGTACCGCTTTTCGGATCGTAGTCCGGTCATGTTCGTAACCTATATTGTGACGAATAACCGCCCCCAAGCAGAGGACTTCGAATGGTATACCCATTTGGAGGCATCGATCCGAACCAGCCACACCTTTGCGACGAAATCATCGGTCACAACAGAGACGCTGGACCAGGGTCAAACCATCATCCACCGATATCAGGACCCTGAGACGGCAAACGCCGAACTGTTTGTCTCGAATATGGGATTGCAACCTGTCGCTCGCAACGCCAATAGCCATCTCCAAACGCATCCGGCGCCGGAAGAATGGTGGTCGGAAACCATTACCGACCTGAGCCAAGCTGGAAGCCCACTTCCTGCATTCCGGTATCTGTATCGAGCCACATTGAAACCCGGAGAATCCATGACCATCCATCAGATGATTGGTAGCTCGGCCAAGGGAACGGCCGTCGAGTGGATACAATCCATTTCTGATACGTGGGAAGCTGAAATTCGTGCTCATGAAGCGACTGTGTTAGACTATGCCGATCGGAACCGGTTCGTTACGGGCGATTCCATCATGGATCATTCCGTCAGATGGGCGAATTCGATTTTAGCGGTCAATCAACATCATATCGATGGAACCATTCAGCCGATGCCATGCCCGGCGGAATACAACTTTTATTTCACTCATGATGTGCTGCTTACCGATTTGGCAGCAGTGAATTTTGATACGGAACGGGTCAGACGCGATCTGAAGTACATCCTCGAGTTGGCTACCGATGACTTTGTGATTCCGCATGCCTATTATTGGAAAGATGATCGCTTTGTGACCGAGTTCGCCACACCGGATAATTGGAATCACTTTTGGTTTGTGATCGTCTCGGGCAGTTATTTGCGCCGTTCCGGCGATATCGAGCTTCTCAAAGAACTCTATCCCTATTTGGAGAAAAGCGTATCCGAGTTCATGACCCATCTCGACAAAGGGATGATCCACTCATTCCGTCCGGATTGGTGGGATATCGCCAGGAACTACGGTCCCCGTTCGTACACCACCATCCTCGCGGATAAAGCGCTCCGGGAATTCATGTACATCACCAGTCGGCTGACTCCATCTGATACACGTCTTCCCCTTTTCGAGCAGAATTCCATGTCGATGAAAGCGGGACTAAATGATTCGCTCTGGGTTCCATCCAGGCAATACTACATGAATTATTTCGAGGATGGGTCGATGGACGAGCACTACTATCAAGGCCCGTTATTGGCAGCGCATTACGGATTGGCCGATTCCGCCAGAGTGAGAGAACTGATATCGACCGCACAATCCAAAATCGTGGATCCTTTGATCGGGGTTTACACTGTTTATCCGATGGATTTCAAAGAGTTGATCGATTATCTGAAGCTGGTCGGAAACGAAGCCGGAGATGCGAACACGTATTTGAACGGAGGCATTTGGCCACACGGAAACGCATGGTATGCGATGGCATTGATATCGGCAGGGCAAAAACAAGACGCACGGGAATTCATCCGATCCACGATGACCGTCAAAGGCGTGATGGACAGCCCGAACGGGTATCCAGCGATGTTCGAGTATCGTGTCAGTGACAAAACGAACTCCTCGGTTTATGGAAAGATCGACAAACCCCAGTTCATGTGGGCAGCTGGTTGGTATTTGTATAGCCTCTACCAATTGCATGGCATCCGCGAATCGGAGTGGAATGTTCGATTCGAACCTTTCCTCGATGAAGGCCAGGACACGGTAGAATTCGACTTGATGTGGGATGGATCGGAACGGCTTGTCCGTATTCATGGACAAGGCGACCAGGTCGGACTCATTACCGTAGACGGGCGCCCCATGCCGAGTGCCGTGCTTCCTGTTGGGATGACATCCACTCGTGTCGATGTTCAGTTAGGTGATCTCATCCATCCGACCTTGATGGAATTAGAGGCGGTATTGCTTGATGCCCATTACGATGAGGTCTCACATCAACTTGATCTTGTTTATTCTAGTTTCATTGGGCACCATCTTTCGGTTGTCATACATGCTGAAAAAGCTCCCAAAGAGATTCGTCTCAATGGAGAACGGATTCGAGATTGGGAAGCCATCCAGAAATCTGACCGGCTTGTGATTCGGTTGAATCACAAGCAAAAGACGCCGAACGATCGGTTGATTCTGACGTTCTAAGCGATCAACGCCGAGAGCGGAATTCGAGCGCCGAAGATTCGACTATCGGCTCCTGCGTAGGGTATGTAAACATATCCTTCCCATACATAATTGGCGCAAGTGAACACGACGTTGTCTACCCCAAGCCCTTTATGTCCGGTTCTTTCATTTTCCGCTGGACGGATCAATGGCTCGATCCTGCTCTCAACCGTCAGCTTCATAGACGGGTCGATATGGATGATCGCGGCCGACAAGTCGTACTCGCGATTGCGATTGAAATCAAAATGACCCTGATGGTAAATCACAAGATAGCGGCCATCTCCGAGAGGGATGGGAGGTCCACCGGCGCCGACCCACGATTGTTTGAATTCCACATATCGGTACGACGCCAAGAACCGGCCGTGGTCGGTCCATGGACCATAGGGGGTTTCAGCGCTGGCCCAATGCATTGATTTGGGATCTTTCCCAGCCATGGGGCGATGAAACAGGATATACCGACCTGCAACCGTTCCGGGAAGCAGAACGGCATTCTTGTTGTTGATTTGATTGAAGCTGGCATCGATAGGTCCGTTCAATGTCCAGTTGACGAAGTCCTGAGTGGTGGCATGGCAGATCCGCACTCGGTTCTTCCCTCTGCGGATATCGCCGGCATAGCCGGTGTAGAACACGTGGTACACGCCATCCACTTCTGTGCAGCGGGCATCTTCAACGCCGAGGTTATGGAAATCGGCATCTGGTCGTATCACCGGTGTTTCGCTGCGCCAGATCAGTTCGAGCGTCGGGGTGAGTATCGCCAACCCGGCCGACGAGGTCGAATGGCGTTTGACCATATCCTTCTCTCCTTGCGCCCGATAAATCAGGGCGACCAATCCACCGGCATCCCGAAGCCGGGTTCTGGCGTCCTCCGGCATGTCACAAGCCTTGAACACGGCTTCCATACGGTCGGGATCCGTCACCAATTGTGAGGCCGGATTCAACACAACGGCGGATCTCCACGGATTTGTCAACATAGGCATCAGATACGGCTCTCCACCGAACAGACGCTCTATTGGTATGTCGTGGGTCGTTTGGATAGATCGTTTCGGAGCGCGTTCATATGTCGTCATAGTGCGGACGAAATTTTAGAATCAGATTTGTTTTTTTTCAACCACATCATCAGATCTGCGATAGGAACTGTGGCCAGACCAACGGCTTTATCAGCGGCGCCATAATGGATGTGTAGCTTTCCGTTCATCACATAGGCACCTTCTGGGAACACCACGCGATCCACATCACCGACCAACTCGAATGGAAGATCCGGTTCGAATAAAGGAATTTTGCTTCGATAGATCACTTTCGACGGATTATCCAGATCCAGAAGCGCCACACCGGCGCGATACACGTGAGAGTCGTCAACTCCATGATAAATGAGCAGCCAACCTTCATCGGTTTCAATAGGTGTTGGACCAGCGCCGATTTTTTTGATTTCCCAATCCATTTCCGGGCGCATGATCACATGCTTTTCAAGATTAGCCATATGATCGGCCCAGTAAGACTCATCGGGATGGATAAACTGATCGATATCATCGAAAAATGCCAATTGGATATCCGGAGCGATGCGATGCATGAAGACGATTTTACCACCGATACGACGTGGAAAAATCACGGCGTCTTTATCGGTGTATCCCGGTGGACCTACCAATCCATGGTGCTCATAGTGAATGAAATCTTCGGTGGATGCCAGGCCGATTCTGACACCACCAATCGGATGAAAGGCTGGGAGGCTCAGAGCTGTATAAGTAATCCAGTACTTGCCATCCAAAAATGTAATGCGTGGATCTTCTGATCCCCAGGTATTGTAGGGTTGATCTGTGCCGATCACAGGAACAGGATGCCATTCAAAATCTATCCCATTTGTACTTTTCGCATACCCGATAGTAGATATATAGGCTTCATCAAAACCGATATTCAATTCGGTTGGTCGGGTGGTATTGAGTTCGACTTTCTTGTATCCGCCAGGGATTGCTCTAAAGAGCATATGGACCGTCTTGCCGTCAAACCACGAACCCGGATTAAAAACCGAACCGGATGCCCATTTAAGATTTGGATCCGAAATCAATACAGGGCGAGCATGTTTAATTAGATTCATAAGACTTAAAGAGAGATGGTTGTTCCTTGGAGGATTGTAAATGTGGATTGTTGGAGGTTGATGAGAACGGCGGCTTGACGTCGTGTCGATCCGCTACCTGTCTCAAACAGTTTGTAATGATGGGTTTGCCCTTCCACTAAAGCTGTGCCTGTTCGTAGCGTGCGGGCATGGATCCATTTCATCGCTACGGGTATGTCTCGAAGTTCGATTAACGTGAGCAGTGCTTCTATCGTGGATTCCGCTCCCGCGTTTTTGTTCACGCCCGTCGAAGAATTAATTCCATCGTATCCATATCCGTTCAATGGCTGGTACATTGGAGTCGAAGCGACGTTGTTCCCGGTTAACCAGGAAGCTAGCAACCCGGCGATAATGGCATAGTTTTCGTCTCCCGTTGCTTTGAACACCGATGCTGCACCGATCGCTTGGGTTCGAACGCCGTATGCGATCTGTTCAAAATCTTTGATGGGAAGACTTGGCGATAATGGAATTTCTTTTTTCCAACCTGTTACCAACAACCAAGGAAGAAACACATCGGCTTCGGATTTGGCTTGCTGCGAGAGTCCAACCGCAGCTAGGGCCATCATCTGGCTGTTTCCCCAAGCGTGCCACCCTTCCGTGTACGATAAATGGGCACCAAACGGGCGCTGAGTCATGGAACCGGCACGCATCATGGCCACACCTTCACCATATTTCACGGCCCGTCCTAGCCAATCCGATTCCGTGTCGACAAGAGCAAGCTCAGCCATACCCAACATCAATTCCGATGTGGCATCCGACGCATTTCGATATACGAGCCAGGTAGGCATTTGCATCCCATTTACCAGCTCTGTTCGCGGATGGTTCGCCAGATGTGTGTCGATTGCGGGAATTAGACGTCTCGAGGCCTGAATCATAGTCGCCGTTAGTTCCGGATCTTGTGTTCGTAGTACTCTCGCACCCGTGCCCAAGGCCCAAATTGCCCGAGTTGACCACCAGTTCAGTTCATCGGCACGACTGTTTTCATGGACGGTGTTGATCCGAAGCGTATTGTCCCAAATGAAATTGTAAAAGTACCCTGACGGTGTTTGCATCCGCATCACAAAACGCAACAATTCTTTGGATTTGGCCAACGACTCCGTGTTTTTAGTCAGCTCGTAATGACGCAAATAGACTACAGCCGCCCGAGCGGCATCATCCACACAAGCAATGCCTTCATCGTCATCGCCTTTCCAACCATAGTCGGGTGCTTCGCTGTAGATATGGATGTATCGGTAGGTCACTCCATTTTGAACGACTTGCTCACCAAGTCGGTCAAGATGTTTCAGAGTTATCGCGACTGAATCAGGAACGTTCGACTCACGCTTCGGATCCGTAACGCAAGCGGTGGTAGATAAGACGACCGCAAACAGAATGAGGAGAATAGTAGGTAGGGTTGTTTTCATGATTTGAGCCCGCTTGAGGCCATGCTAGAGATGAATTGACGTTGAAAAAACAGATATGCGAGTACGACAGGCAATGCGAGTAGCGCGGATGAAGCTAATTCGGCCCCTAGATTGGAGTCGGAACCACCACCCACGGCGAACAACGCCACCATTTGAGGAAAGGTCATGAACTCTGGATTTCGGATGACGATGATCGGCCATAAAACATCATTCCAGGCTCCAATGAACGTCAGAATTGCAACCGTAACTATTACGGGAGTTGAATTCGGAAGCAGAACTCGAAACAAGACCCCCATGTGGCTGCATCCATCCAATCGGGCCGCATCGATCAGATCTTTTGGCATGGTCAGGAAATTCTGACGAAAAAGCAGGATGGATAAGGCGGACATCATGCCTGGAATGATCAACCCTGCGAGATGGTCTGTAAGACCCAACCATACCACCAGCACATACATCGGTATGACGGTAAGTTGAAAAGGCATCATCATGGTGAGCAAGCTCAGGTGGAATAACGTGTCTCGCCCTCTCCACCGAATGACAGACCATGCGTACCCCGTGATGGCACCTGTGAGCAGAACCGATGCGGTAATCAGGCTCGAAACGATTAAGCTGTTGGTGAAGCCACGAATCACAGGCAAGGTCTCGAAAACCGACCGGTAATGATCGAACGACCAGTATGACGCTTGCAACAAGCTGCCAGAGATGTCCGCCTCCGGCTTGAGCGTGGCGGCGATCAACCAGATGAACGGGTAGGAGAACACAATCGCGCCGATGAACAAGAGGGCATGAGCGATGATTTTACGCATACGCCTCCTTTTCAATCCACCGTTTTTGCAGCCGGACGGTGGTGAAGATGATCAATGCCATCACCACACCGAGGGTTGCACCATAGCCCATTTGTCCGAAACCGAAGGCTTGGTTATAGATATGCAACATCACAGAGAGAGTGGCATTCATCGGCCCGCCACCTGTCATCACATACGGTTCGATAAAGAGAGAGAAACCTCCGATCAGCGATAAAATCGCGACGGTTACAAACGATGGATTGAGCATCGGAAGCGTGATAAGTCGAAATTCGTCCCAAGCGTTCGCCCCATCCATACGAGCGGCTTCATACAAACTTTTCGGAATGGTTTGCAGACCTGCAAGGAACAAGATCACATACAACCCGACGTTTTTCCATGTGGCCATGAGTGCGATGGACGGCATGGCCCACCATTCAGAAATCAACCAAGGTATCGGTCCGATACCGACAGAGTGAAGCAACCGATTCAACTGTCCGGCATCAAACGCGAACCATTGTTGGAATAGGATGGTGACCACAACTCCGGAAACCACCACCGGCATAAAGAACAGCGTTCTGTAGATTCCTTGTCCACGGGTTCCAATGTTCAGCAAGGTTGCGGCGGCAAGGGCGATCACAATCTGTAGCGGGATATGAAGCACGAGAAAAATAAATGTGTTACGAAGGGCCATCAGGAACAACCGGTCGGAGAACAGAAACGTGAGGTTGGCCAATCCACTAAATTCCATCGGGGTGTACACGTCCCAACGATGAAACACCAGAATGAGGGAGAAAACAAGTGGAAAGCCGAAAAACAACCCCATGTGGAGCATGTATGGTAGACTCATCCAGAAACCTGTGGATTGGCGTTTCATAGATTGTAGGCTGCGATCCGGTTGAGTTCGGCTACGAGATCATCGACGGCGGAGTCTACATCTTCCTTTCCGTAAACAGCCGTCCGTTCGTACTGGCGAGACATGGCATCGAACAATCGCTTCAAATCGGGAACCGCATCCACCGACCTGGTATAAGCCGCTTGCTTTGCAAACACGGACAATTTCGGATCTTGGTCGAAATAGGAAAGGAATTCCACATCGGTTAACAGATCCCCTCGAAGCGGGATTTGTCTTGTGATGCGCAACAGTTGCATGTCAGACTGCTTCCGAATAAGAAACTTCACAAATTCCCATGACTCCGCTGGATATCGTGTGGTCGAAAAGATCACAATATTCTTGTGATCGCCGTACGTGAAAACCGGTCCTTCGTGGCCATCGGGAACTGGAATTGGAGCGAAATCATAGTCTAAATCAGATGGTGCGTTTCGCTCGAGATAAGAGATATTCCAAGGACCCGTAAATTCCATTGCGATTTTCTTGCTTAGAAAAGGATTCCCCTGTGGACTCGACATCGGAAAAGAACCATCCGCATACAAGGTTCGGAAGAAACCAAGTACGGATTTCATCGCTTCTCGATCGATCTGGATGCGACCATCCGACATCAATGTCCGCCCGCCTGATGCGGCTATATATAAGGGATACAGATCAAAATACCGTTGCCACCAAATGGCTCGGATATCGCGTGTTCCCATCCATTGGTCTGTGCGGCCGTTCCCATCTATATCGAGCGTAAGCGACCGTGCCGCAGCAATAAATTCAGAATACGTTTTGGGTACGTTTAATCCCACATTCCGAAACATTGTTGAGTTGTATTGCATCATGATTGGATTCGTTTTCCAAGGAATCTGATACAATCGGCCGTCTAAACTCCGACTCGCCTGGATTAGTCCTTCAGGCGCTCTTGCGGCTACTGATTCTGAAAATCCGGCAAGCGTATCCAATGCGATCAGCCGACCCGCTCGCACAAAATCGGACACGATACCTGGCCAGATATTCGAGCAAATATCAGGTGTTGTTCCTGCGGCCAATGCAGCAAGCAAGACTTCTTCACTGGATTGACCCGCAGGTAGTGGTTGTACCTTGATTCGGATGTTCGGGTGTGTTTGATGCCATTCGTCAACCATGGTTTGCGCAAGCAAAACTTCCTGCGGATTCGGAGCACACCAATACACCAATTCAATCTGTCCGGATCCGGCTTGTTCAGCACGATTGCATCCAATTACCATCAACAGAGCAAAAAGAAGGACCCTTGTCATATCATCGTCCGATCGCTACACCGAATGAGTGGGTTTGACCGAGTCGACCCATGGGTTTGTATCCATACTCGATTCGAAGTTCGTGACCATTGAACATCGTTTTGCGAACTCCCATACCAGCGGTGAATCCGGACTCCGCATCGGGAAGAAACAACGAATTATATCCGGCACGAACATCAAAACGATCCTGAAAACTGTACTCCATTCCGAGATTCATGCTTTCGTGATTCGCATTCGGATGCAGGGCATCCACTTCCAATCGCAACTTGTGCATCCGGGTATCCAGAAGTCTGGCAGCGACACCGAACTGAAACACCATCGGCAACGGCCAAGGTTCGGTTTCCAAATTCACTGGCACACGATCATTATTTCCAAGGTTGATCGGGTCCGGATCAATGAACGCTCTCAGATCCCGCCCATCCATTTTCATTTGTCCACCGAAATTCCGGATCACCGCCCCAATCACCAATTTTCCTGGAAGATCGGTTTCAAACTGAGTACCGATGTCCATCGCAGCGGTTTGTGCGCTGGTATGCCATATGTTTTGACGGATGAGTTTAAGCGTTCCCCCTACACGGAATCGGGTGGTCACTTGTAGGCCATACGATAGGCCGGCCGCCATATCATATCCATCAAATGTCTCTCCAGTTCCTTCCGGATAGGTTTCTGTGCGAACGAGCAAGGATGGATAGCCCAACCATTGCAGAGAGAATCCGACCACGGCATTCTGGCGAATCCGATAGACCATGCCGAAATGATCCAACTCCAAATCAGTGATCCAATCTGTTTTAGATACCGTGAAACCGTACGTCTTAATATGGGTGATACCCGCTGGGTTCCAATACAATGCGGTGATGTCATTCGCCATGGCCACATAAGCACCGCCTAAACCCATCGCCCGTTCACCAACACCAATCTGCAAGAATTCCGCAGCAACGGTTCCGCTTTTTGATACAATCTGAGCTTGCGCCTCAGACGAGCCTGCGATCATCAACCCTGAAATCAAGATCGACCAATGCGCGAATTTGACAACGTATGGCCTCATTTGATCACCGCTAGCCTTCCCATATGGCTGCCGATCGGTCCGGCATCCACATGGTAAATGTACATCCCGTAGGAAATATTCATTCCGTCACGAGATACCAAATCCCATGACATTTGGCCGTTATCGGAACTGCCTTGATGCTTCAATGTTTGCACCAATTGACCGGATACGGTGTAGATTCGAATCGTGCATTCTTGAGGAAGACCCATGAAATAAATCCGTCTTTCGCCACGGCCGGACCGATAGATGTTGGCCGGTTCAAAGATACTCGACGCGACATATGGATTCGGAACCACGTGGATGGCGGAAAGTTCGTTCCTGGCCAATTCCATGTCTATTCCACCACCTCTCACCGTAAATGTGATACTTTCCGAATCAGAAAACGGTTTTGAGGTTTTGAAACGGAAGACGGAACCAGGTTCTGGAGGAATTGAGGCCACTGTGGGCTGAAGTATCGGATCAGGTGGCAAGAAACGGATGGTCCAAGATGCTCTCCATGCACCACCGGCAAATATGGGCTGACTATCCGGTGTGACTCCAGACAAAATCGCGATCAATTCACCATGATCATAAATGCCATTTCGCAGATCCGGATTCTCTTCGATAATGGCGAATTTATGCCTTAGGCCCGTTGTGGTATTCGTGATGGTGAATGGCACAGGAATCTGGTTCATGCCAAATGCCACACGAATCGAGGTATCTACAACGGATGAAAAAAACTCAATCTTGAAATCATTCGGTATCGGAATGAATCGAGTGCGCAACAGCCCACTGTCGAATGCTGGTAGAACCTGAACCGTGTACGTGCTTGTGGACGATTCGGAAATGATGGAGTTCGGAACCACTCGAATCGTATCCACACCGTTGGTGGAAAGTGTCCATCCATCGACCATCACAGATTCTTCAAAATCCGTACCCGCAGCCTGCTCCAATACGATTTCACCATCCGAATGGCGTTCGACCGCTAATGTTGGATGAAGGGAATGTTGCCAAATCGATTCATTTTCGAAGCGAATGGTGTACGTTTCATCCTCGCGGAGCGCTCCAGCGGAGAGCACCTTCAATTCCAAGCTACCTGATTCCGGAAGTCGGTTTTGCTGCACAACATCAAGCTCGGGGGCAACAAATCCAGCAGCTGGTGCGCGTGGAATCAATTTGACCGTGTTCACATCGAATGTTTGAATGCCAGATACATCCGTCTTGATGTTAGCCGTAGCCACGCTCGGGGAGATTCCGCGCACTTGGCCGTATTGATCGGTCGCAATCACCCCATCGATGTCTTTTTGAACATATCCTCGATCATATGGAACCACCGCATAGTAGTAGGTCTGTCCATTGATCACATCCGTATCAACATAACTTCGCCGTATACCGGAATCTTGGCCCAAATTGAACTGAACACCGTTTACCGCAACCGGATGCAAGCCGCGTATCCCATTGATCAAATCGAATTGAGCGATCGGTTTTTGATAAATTACTCCACCATACGCATCGGTGATTTTCAAATTTTCCTCAAAATTTGGTTCGGTGGACCGATACACCATGTAACCCTCGAAATCGTATTCACCCAAAAACGGATCAAAGGATTTTTCTGCTTTGTCGTCCCAATACAAGGTCACCATCTTATCTCCAGCAATACCCCATACTTGGGATTTGTCTGGAGGTCTTGAAAATTGATAGTCGGCATTGTAAATCTGCTGAACGATTTCCTTTTTTCGAGCAAGGGAGGAATTTTCCATTTGTCGAGGATCGTTGAAATCTCTGTCTGCGAAGATTAATGCCATGGAAAAGCGCTCGGTTTGTCCCGCTTTTAAAGGAAAAGGTCCGGAAGCGAAAAACATCCCAAGATTTCGCCCCCCTTCCAACAGAATATCTGCCAATGGAGGCAACGCGCTGGAAAAGACTCTGAAATTCTCAGCGTCATCAATCAGTTGGTAACGATGCACATCAAAGACCGCAAAGCCAGTGAGACCGATTTGATCCGACTCGTCTTTATCAAGCTCGTCAAAATTTTGTTCGCCTGGAGTTGGCTTGCCATCGCCTTCGCCTTCATCTTGACCTGGATAATTCGGATGCTGAGGTCCCAAACCATCCCTACCAAGATCATCGTTCAAGGGCTCCCCCGGCTCCCATGATCCAGATTCATTCAGATCGGTGAAAGTGACCCAATCCATATCCTCATCGCCGGTCCACCATCTCCCTGCAATATATGCGGGGCGTTGGTCCAAAGGCCCGAATTTCGTTTCGAAATCGGCCAGATTATATGATCCGCTAGTCATGACATGCGCGCGAATCGCATCTTGACCTACAATCAACGTTCCAGCGCCGCTATCTCGGCGCTCGTCGATGATGCCATCGTCGTCGTCATCGATTCCGTTCGAATGATTTCCGGGAGATTCCAAGAACGCATACCCGGTGGTTCCAACTGGGCCCCATTGGCCTGGGGTACCAAGACCGTCACGATCCCAAGCGAAGGCTAAATCCAGTTTCTTATTGTACGCACCCTCATCATCGCCGGAATCGTCCGTGCCACCGATTCCCCAATCGATGTATTGTGCGAAAAACATCTCGTCGTAATCGACATCACATTCGTTGGTGATTTCATACAACCAGAAGATGACATCTTGGGCAAGTGGATGGTTCCATTGGAACCCTCTCGCTTTGACTTGCAATCCGAGTCCACCCCTGTTCGGATCATCAGTACATGGAAAAAAAAGATGGGGAGGTTGAATCCACTTCATATGTTCCGCATCATCGAAGACGAAATAGGTTTCCAAGTCTGCGTTCTGCACCCCTTTTCCAAACCAGCCATTCCATTGACCAGCCCAATCGGTTGGACGGTCGGCCCAAATTGACGGCCACGTTGATGGATCATCACTTCGAGCAGGTAAGGCTTGCAACGGATTGGAGTAGCCTCGAAGTGGAGCCCAACCCCAAGGTACTTTGGTAACCGGATCCCGGTTGATGAACTCTCTATAGTTCGTGCTCATGGGATAGATCGTGTTACCCTGCGAATCCTTGGTTTTTGCAGACACAATCAGAGCCACGCCATCCACGTATGACCTACCACTGCCTTTTGGCCACTCACCAGACGGTTGCTCGGGCCAACGTGAGATCTCGCCATGATTAGAAAACAGAGTTCTGACGCGGTTGCCATCCATCACACCCCATTGGGTCCATCGATTCGAGCCCTTCGTAGGATCATCCGCCTGTCCATTGGATGGGGTCGGAATCATCAGTAAAAGAACCAACAAGAGTACGCTATTTGAAAAACGGATCATCATGTTTAAAAGGAAGTTGAGATGCCAATGGTGACACGCCGTGGTTCGGAATAAAAATCGGGACGTCTCAAATACTCATTTTTAGTATTTAGACCGATCGGATCGCCCGAGTAATATCGAAGATTGGGAAAGGCACGCCCGGTATCGGAGTACACATCACGCTCATTGGCCGTGTCAAACACATTGTACACACGCAAGAGCAACCCCCAATTCATTCCGACCAACTTTACGGATTTCCCGATTTGAACATCCACATTGTGGGTAACTGGTCTTCTATCTGAATTTTCCAGACCGATACGTTGATCCGCAACAGATGGCGTATATGGCAATCCACCGCCTAGATCTGCTAAAACGCTGAACATCCATCCAGATCGACTTTGCATACTTACTGTGCCATTCAACTGATGCCGCCTATCCCAATCCAATGGCACCATTTGCTTATCAGGCTCGATTCCGGCCATTTCATCTAACAAGACGGAGTTGGGATCACTGGCATTTCCCATCGCCACTTGATAGGAATAGCTAAGTGTGAACGCAAAACCATCGCTCATCCGACGATTCGCTTCAAGTAGCACCCCTTTCACTTGACCATAATCCCGATTCACATAGCGACCATATCTGGATAGCGGAAAGGGCTCGTCAAAGCCGGGCTGAATCACCTCGATTCGAGAGCCGAGCAGATTTCGGATGTCTTTGTAAAAGGCGGTCATCGACACGGTCATCGTCTGCATGAATCCTTGTCTTAGACCGAATTCATATGAAACGGTTTGTTGAGACTTCAACGCCGGATTGCCGAATACCCTGCCCAATCCAGATTCAGGATCGTATGTGAAATCCGGATTGGTGTACAGGTATTGGAACGCTGGAATTTGGAAGAAATGTCCATAAGCGACATGAAAAACACCTTCAGCGGAAATCGGATACGCTAAACCGATACGAGGGGAAATCTGCCATTGGGGATCCGTTGAAAGGCGTTCCGATGTTTGAGGACGCCCATATTCTGCCAGGATTTGACTATTTGGATCGAAGTAATCAAATCGAAGGCCGATGTTCATCACCAGGTAATCGTACTCGGCCTTGTCTTGAATGAATGCGCTGAATTCATACGGAGTTTCTCTGTAATTGACATGATCGGGCGTACCCGCTTCCGGAATCTCCGGTTGATATCCGGTCGTAGCATTGTTCTTTACCTTGAACCATTGATAGGTCATGACGTGGGTTCGAAACGAGACACCAAGTTTGAATTGGTGTCGATAATTGGCCTGCCATGTCATATCAAGATGTCCACTTGTTGAGCCAGTCGATCGCTCCGTCTGATCCATGTAGGCCCCACCACGTAAAAAAGAGAAGTTGCCTCCCAAGAACGACGCGGCATCGTCTCGCGGATATCGGGGATCAAGCGGATCCTCATATAAATAGGATCTCACCTTGTTGAATACGTGAGCGAGCCGATACGAGACATACATATTTTGCGTAAAGGATTGGGAACCGGTCAGATTCACGGTATTCGTTGTTCCGTATGTGGTGGGGATACCATACGGATTGTATCGAAAGGCGTGGTTGTAGCCGCGACCACTGTCGTGCTGCGACAATACCATGATGGATGTTCGATTCCCTTTGAATAATCGAGCACTGACTTTCCCTTGCAGAGTTAGTTGGCGACCGTCATTCATGGGCACGTACGAACTGTCTCCAAGTGCGGGAACATAGACTTCACGACCGTCGACATCAACGAATGTTCCTGAATCAGAGCTATGTCCGAGGGGTTCAACAATATGTCGCCCATATAAATACCCTTCCGACCCCGAATATCTTGTCGACAAATGATATCGCAGAATTTTTTTTGTGAAAGGCACTGGACCCGACAACGAGGCTTGCACATCTCGGTGGTCAATCGGGTTCAACTTGTCCAAATTTTGAAACAAACCAGTTCTGGTCGTTAGATAATCGCCCCCAATGAACTGAATGGAGCCTTCCGTGGTGGCACTACCGTCTTTTGTGACAATATTGACAACTCCCGATTGGGCTTGTCCATATTCCGCATTGAAGGTGCCACTGATGATCTCCACCTCTTCAATTGACATGGTTTCCACTTGATACGACGTGGAGTAATCGAACACATCATTTACCGGAACACCATCCACCATATAAGCCACTTCACCCATACGGCCTCCACGGAAATGTCCGTTTACAACACCCGCTTGGCGGTCGACAATCTGGCTGAACGATTCCGAAGGCAACAATTGGATGTCTTTTGAACTGATGGATACTCGGGACGATGTCCGATCACGCTCAACCAGTGGGCGCTCCGCTGTAACAACCACTTCAGAACCTGAAACAAAGGTATCGTTCAGGGAAAAATCTTGGACCGTTGTTCGGTCGATCTGAATTCGAACATCCCGAACCTGCACACTTTGAAATCCGATATAACTGGCTCTGAGTGTATAGGTGCCCGGACGTATGTTTAAAATTAAATAATGTCCTTCAAGATCAGTCACAGCTCCCTGTTCCGTTTCCAAGACATAAATATTGACGCCTACCAACGGCTCTCCATTGGTATCCGTCGCACGCCCTACGAGTTTGCCAGTACTGCCGGCGTAAACAGCAGACGAACCCAACATGAAGGAAAGAAACGCTATATAAAGGGTAACACGCATTTGAAATAAATCCGTGGATGCCCCCAGTAAAGACTGAAGACACCCACGAAGATTGGTTTATTTTATAAGTGACATCGTACGTACAATCGAATGCCCATTCGCCGTCGATAGACGGTACAGGTAGACTCCACTTGAAAGATGGCTTGCATCGAACGTGACTTGATGTGTTCCTGCAGCTAATTGTTGTCCATCAACCAGCACAGCCACACGCTGACCTAACAAGTTGAAGACTTCAAGTGTGACATGCTCGGTCATGCTCAACTCAAATCTCATCGCTGTGCTTGGATTGAACGGGTTCGGATAATTCTGATGCAGCTGAAACTGATCAGCCCGATCGGTATCACCGAACAAGTTATCTTCAATAGACGTCGTCAATCCAGGTATGGCATTCACCGAAACGATGGAGACATCGTCATAGTAGACGCTACCGGTAAGCGAATGGAAATAGCGTAAGCGCAATTCCATGCCAATCGCCGCGGCTGTGGGGTACACGATGAACGAATAGTGCGTCCAACCGTTGGAGGCAGTGCGTTCCACAAGAGGAATCACCATCGAGTTGTAATCGCCGTTGAGTCGGATGTCGACACCGCCGATCTCACCGTATCCATCTACACCTCCGGTCATGTTGTTGTAGAAGAGGGCGGTCATGCCATAATTCACATCGCCGGTACCCAGTGTCTCAGGATCGGTCACACCCGAGTGCTTGGCGCGGAAACTAACCAGCACGGGCTGGCCGGCAACCACGGGAACACGCTCACTAATCAGCGGCGCTTCGGTCGACGGTTCAGACAACAGATCCTGGATGACCAGCGACTTCTCACCCGATGCCTTCTCTTCGGTCGTGGCCGTCATACGGAACTTCCATGCCGTGGTGAAATCGGCTCCACCTTCGGAGAAACCGGCCGTAGCAGAACCCGGAATCCAATAGTACCAACCCTGTGGCACATCGAAGTTCGCGTTGAACCAATCACCTACCCAACCTTCCACCGCCGGATTCGACTTGCGCACGAATATATCGTCCAAATACACGCTTCCTGTGGCATTGGCCCCTTTGCGGAACGTGATCTGAACCCGCTTGGCCGATCCTTCGGACGGCAGGGCGATCGCACCCAGACTGGCGCTGCTGATCTCCACCCAACCATCGGAATTGGCCGCGCCCTGAGGCACATCGATGATCACCGGCTCACCGAGCAGATCGATTCCATTGGCTCCGAAAAACTGGTACACCAATTGGAACTTCTGGTCGGCTCCGGTCGGATTGGTGTTCACACCCACCGCTTTGACCCAACCACCGACCACGATCTCCGGATTCATCCATCCCGGTACGCCACTGACCCAATTGCGAACCGCGTTCTGATCCGTCCATGAGGCTTCACCGGTTCCGGAAAGCTTCAAAGAATACGACGGCGTGCGCTTCTCTTCGGTCGTCCACTCCGCTCCCGCTCCCGATGGAGTGAAATATGCTGGACGATCCACTTCAAACCCACCATTGGATAAGAGATTTAGCTCCTCTAATTCTACTGCGATATCTGAGACCGAAACGATGGAGACATCGTCATAGTAGACGCTACCGGTAAGCGAATGGAAATAGCGTAAGCGCAATTCCATGCCAATCGCCGCGGCTGTGGGGTACACGATGAACGAATAGTGCGTCCAACCGTTGGAGGCAGTGCGTTCCACAAGAGGAATCACCATCGAGTTGTAATCGCCGTTGAGTCGGATGTCGACACCGCCGATCTCACCGTATCCATCTACACCTCCGGTCATGTTGTTGTAGAAGAGGGCGGTCATGCCATAATTCACATCGCCGGTACCCAGTGTCTCAGGATCGGTCACACCCGAGTGCTTGGCGCGGAAACTAACCAGCACGGGCTGGCCGGCAACCACGGGAACACGCTCACTAATCAGCGGCGCTTCGGTCGACGGTTCAGACAACAGATCCTGGATGACCAGCGACTTCTCACCCGATGCCTTCTCTTCGGTCGTGGCCGTCATACGGAACTTCCATGCCGTGGTGAAATCGGCTCCACCTTCGGAGAAACCGGCCGTAGCAGAACCCGGAATCCAATAGTACCAACCCTGTGGCACATCGAAGTTCGCGTTGAACCAATCACCTACCCAACCTTCCACCGCCGGATTCGACTTGCGCACGAATATATCGTCCAAATACACGCTTCCTGTGGCATTGGCCCCTTTGCGGAACGTGATCTGAACCCGCTTGGCCGATCCTTCGGACGGCAGGGCGATCGCACCCAGACTGGCGCTGCTGATCTCCACCCAACCATCGGAATTGGCCGCGCCCTGAGGCACATCGATGATCACCGGCTCACCGAGCAGATCGATTCCATTGGCTCCGAAAAACTGGTACACCAATTGGAACTTCTGGTCGGCTCCGGTCGGATTGGTGTTCACACCCACCGCTTTGACCCAACCACCGACCACGATCTCCGGATTCATCCATCCCGGTACGCCACTGACCCAATTGCGAACCGCGTTCTGATCCGTCCATGAGGCTTCACCGGTTCCGGAAAGCTTCAAAGAATACGACGGCGTGCGCTTCTCTTCGGTCGTCCACTCCGCTCCCGCTCCCGATGGAGTGAAATATGCTGGACGATCCACTTCAAACCCACCATTGGATAAGAGATTTTTACTTTGAATTGCCGCTTCCAACGTTCCAACCGATTGACCGTTGGCCAACGACGTTATTCCGAGCATCAAAACGATGACTCCGAAATTGTATCTGTTCATTTTTGTTTTCATGTCCTCACGATTAGTGTATATGTGGGCTTTGGCCTAAAGAGGTTCTTCACGCAGACCCGCGAACCACCAAAACAGTTGACAATATCAACCGCTCTGTGGTACGATCGTATCGATACGACCCATCGGAACGCGATGACCCCTCTACTTTTTCTATCAGTTGGCGCATGGCCATTTCACCAAACTGCTCCTTGAACACGCGAACGGTTGTGAGTGGTGGGCTGGCGAAGATGGCCCCATCCACATCATCAAATCCTATCAACGCGACATCTTCCGGAATCCGATACCCATTCTCATGAGCATACCTCATGAAGCCCAATGCCATGGCGTCATTGACGCAAAACACAGCCTTGGGCCTATCATGTAACCGAAAAAAATGCTCAGCTAAGCTGAACCCTGTTTCATGTGTCGGAGATGCCGAATCATCTGTCAACACAAACTCCTCCTTCAATGCAATACCTGCTTGGAACAATGCGATTCTATACCCTTGCAAACGCTCACGGATACTTGGGTGACTCATATCTGCACCTAAAAACGCAATAGACTGATGCCCTTTTTCGATAAGAAATGAAATCGCTTCGATAACACCCCCACGATTATCTATCGACAGACATGGATAATCGGCATGCGAATAATCAACCAGGATGAATGGCAACCCCACGTTCACCAACTCTTCAATAAACGCCGTATGTACCTTGCCAGCAACAATCACTCCGTCCACATTCCGCTCTCGAACAAATCGAGGTGTGTCTACTCCAACATGATAATCTTCTGGAATCGTAGCCAACAGCACATAGTGGTCATGCTTGCGAGATTCGAACTCAGCACCCAAAAAAATGCGCGTATAGAAAGGTTCTGAATGAGTGAAATGGGATTCACGGAGTACGAATCCGATATTGTGCGTTCTGGCCATCGCCAGATTTCTCGCAGAGGCGGAAGGCACATAACCCAAAATCTCAACCGATTTTAAAATGTCCCTACGCTTCGACTCGCTGGCATAACCCTTCCCGTTGATCACATTCGAGACCGTTGAGATCGACGAGTTGGCATGGCGTGCCACATCTTGGATTGTTATTGACTTTTTTCGACCCTGTGAAGCCATTTCTATATTTTTTTGCATTTTCTCGAAGCGCTTCGATAAATTGGCAAAGACAGACGACCTTGTCAAGTATTATTTTTAACGACCATGAAAAGACTATTCTTGTCTGGAATTCAAAAAAAATTCGGTTCGAAATCCGTCATCGTGGGGATCGATCTGATAGTGGATGACGGTGAATTCGTTGTGCTCGTGGGGCCTTCCGGATGCGGAAAATCCACGCTCCTACGCATCATTGCAGGATTGGAAACTGCAGACAGTGGCACAATTGAACTTGACAATGTCAGGATTGACGATTTGCAGCCCCAAGAGCGGAAGATTGCCATGGTGTTTCAAAATTACGCCCTGTATCCTCATCTGAGTGTTCGAGAGAACCTGGGATTCGGCTTGGTCTTGGCGAAAGTTCCGAAAGCACGGATTGCCGAACTAGTCGAAGACACCGCGCGCTTTCTTGAAATTTCGGACCTTCTGAATTTTCGACCCTCACAACTTTCTGGCGGTCAAAAACAACGGGTAGCACTGGGACGTGCGGTCATCCGTGATCCAAAATTGTATCTCTTCGATGAACCGCTGAGTAATTTGGATGCCCATCTACGATTACGCATGCGAAGCGAAATCCTTCGGATCCATCGTACGAAAAAAGCGACTTCCATTTATGTGACACACGATCAGACAGAAGCCATGACGCTTGCAGACCGGATTGCCGTGGTCTACGAAGGTCGCATTCTCCAAATCGGATCTCCCCAAGATTTGTATGATAGCCCGAATCATCGGTTTGTAGCTGAGTTCCTTGGTTCACCCGGCATGGGAGTTGCGCCGGCAAAAGAACCATACGACAGGCATTCCATATCGAAGGAATCCATGCTATGGGGCGTGCGTCCTGAGCACCTGAGATTCTCACCGATGTCTGATTCGTCCATCCGAATGGGTCAAGCCACTGTCACATTGATTGAACACACCGGAGACCAACATCTCGTGCATCTGCTCACTGAAAATTCCATGAATTGGGTAGCCAAGTTGGATCGTCAAGCGGATACACTCCCAGATTTGGGAGAAATCGTCTCCCTCTTCGCTCAACCGTCGCACATCCATTTTTTCCGGATGTCGGACCAAACCCGCATTCAGAGTCCACTCGTCGATACACAATGAGTGGACTCTTGAAGCTTGCCTTCGATTTACTCGATTTATTCCACCGTTCCCGCTTTCACCACCACGAGGTTTTCGGGGCGGATGTATTTGCGGATGGCATCATTCACTTGAGCCAACGTGATTTTGTTGATGTCGACCACATACTGGTCGATGTACTTCACACCTCTTCCGTCTGAAGCATACGCCAACAGACTGCCGGCCAAGCCGGATGTGGTCGCCAATTGAACCTGATGCATGCCGGCGATGGTCGCTTTTTTCGCATCCAACTCCTCTTGCGTGATGCCTTGCTCGATCCACATCGCCAGTTGACGCTGGGTCGATTCAGCACCTTTGTCCAACAATTGCGGTGAGAAACTGGCTTGGGTCACGAAAAGTCCGTCCGCGAACGCGCTGGCGCCCGATATGGACGAGCTGATGCCATAGGTCAGGCCTTCCTGATCGCGCACCGTCGACATCAGCCTGGCTGAGAAGTTTCCTCCCAACACATACGCGCCGATGAAGAGCGGCAGATAGTCCGGATGACGGCTGTCGATGCCCAACGGAATACCCACACGATACGTGGTGCTGGTTTTGTCGGGCATGAAGACAACTTCTTCGCGTGCCGCGACCGCAGCACCTTTGAGAGTCACTTTCGGAATCACCACACCACCTCTCCATCCGCGGAATCGAGTCTGCACAGCGGCTTGCAATTCGCGCGAGTCCACATCCCCTACAGCCACAATCACCATGGATTTTGGTCCGTAATAAGCGCGGTGGAAAGATTTCAGGTCGGCCACGGTCAGGGCTTCAAGATGAGCCATGGTCGTTTCAACAGAGTCGCTGTAGTTCGGATGTCCTTTCGGAAACAACATCCGCGACATCGCACTGGCGGCCATGGAATTGGTGTTATCCAATTGCTGACGCAATCCGCCATTGATCTGAATTTTGAGTCGAGCCAATTCGGCTTCATCGAAAAGCGGATTGCGGAGCTGATCGGCCAATAGTTCAAGCACCACATCCATGTCTTTTTTCAGGAAGCGGGCCGTGAAGTTGAGCGTGTGTGTTCCACCACTGAAGTTGATGGATGCGCCGATGTTCTCAAGCGCCGTTGCGATCGCGAGTTTGTCGCGATTGGTGGTGCCTTTGTCGAGCATCGAGGCGGTCACCGCTGCGACCAAGGAATTGGATTCCGGGTTGAGCGTGGACCCGGCAGCGAAGGAACCTGTCAAGGTCACCACATCCTGCACCGTCGTTTTCAGAGAAATGACGCGGATGTCTCCGATGTTTCGCTCTACCACGTTCGGTGCGATGTCCGATGCGCGATTCGGATTGTACATCATCATCTCTTCCGCTTCGCTCGGTTCGCGATAGTAAAAGGGCGATTCCAGTTCTTCGAACCAGCTGCTCGCCCCTTGTGCCGGACGCGGCATACTTCCCGGAACCTGTGGAATGAACCAACCCGTGGTGCTTTGATCTTCAACGAGATATTGGTTGGCCACTCGTTTCACATCATCCACCGTAACGGCTTTGATCTGATCGGAGAAGTTGACGTAGGTCGTCCAATCGCCCACGGCGATCGCTTCGTTCAAGTTGCCGGCCACAGAAAAGGATCCGTCGCGGCTGAACGCGGTGCGCGTGAGATAGCGGTTTATGGCACGATCCACTTCTTCTTGCGTCACGCCGTTCTCTTTCAAGTCTTTGATGTGCACTAAAATGGAATCTTCGACAGGTTGATGCTCCCCACCCGGCCGAAGAACCGCGTTGATGGTGGACACATACGGATCGCGGAAACGGGAATAGCCCATAAATACGCTGTTCGCGATGCCGGCATCCACGATTCCACGATAGAGGCGGGATGTACGTCCAGAAGCTATGATATCGGACATGATGGTGAATGCGGCCGCATCCTCACTCAATCCGGCAGGCGATTTGAATGCGATACCCACCACGCCCACTTGTCCGGCGCGTTTCACTTGCACGCGTCGCGGACCGCGTTGAAGCGGCTCGGTGGTGTATACTTCCGGAATCGGATTCGGCGAGCGCGGAATCACACCATAATATTGGTCGATGAGTTTCAGGGCGTCGCCGGTTTGAAAATCGCCGATCACGGTCAATGTGGCGTTGTTTGGCCAGTAGTAGGTGTCGTAAAAGGCACGGAGTTTTTCGATGGGCACATTCTCGATGTCCGAACGCCATCCGATCGTGGAATGATGATAGGGATGGGCTTGGATGGCGGTCGCCACGATGTCTTTCGACAAGGATTGAACCGGATTGTTCTCGCCGATCTCAAATTCATTGCGAACTACGGTCATTTCGGGCTGACGATCTTCGTCGCGAAGCCACAGATTGCGCATGCGATCGGCTTCGATGTCGAGCGCCAACTCAAGATGCACCGCGGGCAAATTCTCATAATAATTGGTTCGATCGAGCCAGGTGGTGGCGTTCAGCAGTGCGCCACGGTTCTGCAACATGCCGTCCATTCCGGTTCCAGCGGCACGATTGTATTTATCGGTGCCCTTGAACATCAAATGTTCCAACAAGTGGGTGGCTCCGGTGGTGCCGGTCACTTCATTGCGGGAACCTACCAAGTAGGTCACCATCACAGTGACCACGGGCGCCGATTTGTCTTCCATCAACAAGACGGTGAGACCGTTTCCAGTATGGGTATACTCAGTGATTCCGCCAAGTTCACGAACTTTTTCAAAGGACGATGGAATGGTTTGAGCGGAAACCGATGCCACTGAGATAGTGCCTATCATGAGACTGGTTAGTGTTTTTAGGATCATAACGATCTGGATTTAAGATGATAGAACAGAAAAAGGCGCCCATTTGAGCGCCTTTGAACTTACGATGATATCGATAAAAAAAAGAGGGGTGGAGTATTCCCGCCAGACCCCCATCCAACGGACTCTCCACCCCAACCGGTAGTCAGGACCCCGGTAAATCTTCCTCAATATAGCACAACGATTTTGAATGAAACAAACTTTTTCTACAGATTCTAATTATCGGGTATTTTGACCTCCATGAAACACCTATTACCACTTCTGCTACTATTCCTGCTACCTTTTCATATGCAGGCACAAGTTCTGACTCCCGAAATCCGTCAACAGGCTGAACACCTGATCAATGCCACATCCGACAGTGACGTGATGTGGGACCGACTGCTTTATTTCGTAGATACCTATCCACATCGGCTCAG
>CAYPOI010000007.1:31061-32168 GCA_964412365.1 uncultured Chitinophagales bacterium
CGCGCGGTCGGACCGTACTCCATGCAAACGCCGCATACCGGCAATACCCGCTACGAAGAGGGTGTGACTCGCATACCGGGTGCTCAAGTTTCCATAGAAGATGCGGAATGGATGCATCGGGATGCGGAGCGCGGTCGCACGATCCGGGTTCATCTGCAGATGGATGCGGAACACAGACCCGATACCCTATCCCGCAATATCATCGTCGAATTGAAAGGATCCGAGTTTCCGGATGAGATTGTGGTATTCGGCGGACACATTGATTCGTGGGATGTCGGCCAAGGCGTGATGGATGATGCCGGCGGATGTTTCGTGGCTTGGGAAGCTTTGCGATTGATGAAAGAACTCGGCATCCAGCCGAAACGCACCATCCGCTTGGTGTTCTGGACCAACGAAGAAAACGGATTGCGTGGCGGGGAAGTCTACAAAGACAGCGTGTCGGTGCGCGGCGAATTGGAAAACCACGTGTTGGCGATCGAATCGGATGCGGGCGTCTTCAAACCCGAGGGCTTCGGATTCACCGGATCGGATGCGGCCTTTGCGGCGGTTCAGGAAATCGGAACCTTATTGGAGTCCATCGGCGCGGGAACCATCCGTCGAGGCGGAGGCGGAGCCGACATCGCACCACTGAATCGTGCTGGAAATGTGCCGATGGCCGGACTCAATGTGGATGGAACCCGTTACTTCTGGTATCATCATACCCATGCCGATACGGTCGACAAGCTCGTCAAAGACGACGTGAAAGCCTGCGCCGCAGCGATGGGGGTTCTGGCGTATGCGGTGGCGGAGATGGAGGCGAGGCTAAGCGATTTGTGAGGAAAGAAGTTATACTGTCCGCAAGTCTACATATATACATATCGAATATAACATTCCACAATCATTGTTTGAAGTAGATTAAAGCCGATTCGCGATCTCTGTTTGTTATTTATATATGTAAACTTGCGGACAGCATCACATCCCCGCAAGCCGCCCCGTCACCCAGGCCCAATAGAAATTGAAGCCGCCGATGCGCCCGAACACGTCCAGGATTTCACCGCAGACGTACAAGCCGGGATGCCCGTTCACTTGCATGGTTGCGGTGTCGATGGCTTCAAGAGGAACGCCACC
>CAYPOI010000007.1:32268-56255 GCA_964412365.1 uncultured Chitinophagales bacterium
TCTTCGGCGGTTTGCCCAACGAAATTCACCTCATACACCGGCAACTCACGACCCGATTCCATCGCCCGAATAATATGATGACTCACGTCCAGAATCGCCGGACCCGAAAATCCGGTATGTGTGAACAGGAATCCAGATCGATGGTTTGTCGCGATTTTCTTTCCGTTCGCTTCGCGGATGTGGATGCCCACTTGGACCGTGATCCCAGCCAAGCTCCCACCACCTGGATGCGTTCCGGTCAGTGGAGTGAGCGCGGGATACGTGGGATTTAGGGGAATTCCCAATGTTGCCAAGGCCCGATGTCCCATTCCATCCGTTCCGATTGTCGGGACCGAATATCCACCTGTAGAGAGAATGACTTTGGGAGTTTGGAACGTTTTTAAGGAATCCGTCTTTAGCGTCCATCGTCCCACGTCCCACGTAAGCAATTCCACCGCGGTGTCGTACTCCAATGTCACCCCCAGATCCAGTGCGCGGTTCAAGAGCGCATCCCTCACATCTTTCGCGTCATTGCTGACCGGAAACCATTTATTGGTTTCTTCTTCACATGCGAGAGGCAAGCCCAATTCCTGTTCGAACCAATCTTTGCAGGCCTCAACCGACCATGATTTGAAGAGGCGTTTCAAGCGGTTCGGTGATGAATCGGTCACATAATCATCGAGTGACATCACCACAGGAAGCACATTGCAACGGGTTCCGCCCGACATCAGGATTTTTTTTCCGGCTTTATCGGTCCGCTCCAGTAATGTTACTTTTTTGCCGGATTGAGCGGCAAAAATGGCAGCGGTGAGTCCGGCGGCACCGGCTCCGACAACGATCACGTCCGGATTCAAGGGTTGAAGGGAGCTTTGAAATCGACGATGGAGCGCACGTACGCTTCCGACAGAAGCGGCGATGAGATGAGGAAATCGGCCGTTGATCGGTTGCTGGCTGTGGGAATGTTGTACAAAACCGCTAAGCGAAGGAGTGCTTTCACGTCCACATCATGTGGCTGTGAGGAAAGAGGATCCCAGAAAAAAATCATGAAATCGATCTCATTATCCACGATTTTCGCACCGATTTGTTGATCACCACCAAGCGGACCACTCAAAAAACGATAGATCGGCAGATCCAATTCTGCAGAAAGCAAGGTTCCGGTCGTACCCGTCGCGAACAGATGATGCCGAGCCAATGTGCCCCGGTTGAAGCGGACCCAATCCAATAGTTCGAGTTTCCGGTTGTCGTGCGCCACGAGTGCGATGTTTTTGCGAGCACTCATGCGAATGGTATGGCCGGTCATATGCGATAGTCTGATGGGAGAAAGTTTGGATGATTCAGGCCACTGAAAAGTACCTAATTTTAGCGGATGAAACCGGATCCATGCCTCCGACGCGTCGCGCCGTTCACCTATGAGATCATATTCGAGGCCATCATCTCCCCTGAGATTCATGATGAGGTGATCCGATGTCGGATGGATCTGGTAAATGCAACCCTACCCGGAATCGATGATGTGTTCATCACCTATCATTCTGTTGGAATCCGCATCAGCCCATTTTTAAAACATGATATCGAACCCCTGCTCCGAGATTGGCTGAGCACATGGCTTCAAGTTCAACCAACAACATCCGACAAACAACATTCTTTCGCCTCCCATGTCATCCCGGTCAGATTCGGAGGGGATTTTGGAATCGATCTGCAGGATGTTGCCGCATTCGCAAGAATTTCGGAACAAAATGCGGTTCGGATGTTCTGTGAAAACGAGTATCGAGTGTACATGACCGGCTTCATCGGTGGATTTCCCTATTTAGGAACGGTTCCCGAAGTTTTAAGAAAGCCAAGATTGGCAAAACCACGGAAGAAAGTCATTGCTGGATCTGTGGGAATCGCATCGTACCAGGCCGGAATCTACCCTGTGGAAACGCCAGGCGGATGGAATCTGATTGGTCGGACGGAAGTGGACATAACATCATTATCTCTCCAACCAGGTGATCGGATACGATTCACGGAGGCGAAAAATGATTGAATTTCTGAACGCTCCCATCCAGCCGTTGATGACAAATAAGCCCGCTGATCCTGATGCTGCAGGATTGTTGAAGGATGTTTGCGGCGTGGGGACCGATCATCCAATCTATGAGACCATCGCCTCGCGATTCCGGATTCGAGCGAAAGAACCCTGCGTGATCACGTTCGCCGGTACGGTTTATCGTCCAGAAAAGGGTAACTCATTCCTACTGAAAAAAGATGAGGAGATGATTTGTTCACCTACCGAACCGGGGTATCGCGATTACCTGATCGCACAGATTCCGGAAGAGAATCGGAGTCGGAAATGGTTGTCGGCATCGAATTTCGAGTATGTGAAAACAAGAACCATTCGGGTGGAGCCTGGACCGGAATTCACACCCGGATGTTTGGACGGATCGTTCACCATCAAAGAACATAACCGAATCGGAATACGCTTAGAACGACATCAGCCATTCGAGTTTGAACATCGGGAAATCATCACGTCACCGGTCGGATGGGGAACGATCCAGATGCCGTCGGATGGGCATCCCATCATCTTGATGCCAGATTGTCAGCAGACGGGAGGTTATCCGAGAATCGGTTTTGTGAGGCCTGAAGACCTTAGAATTTTGGGGCAGTTGAAGAAAGATGATTTGTGTATTGTGTATAGTGTATAGTGGTGAGTGGTTAGTCGTGAGTGGTGAGTCGGGTTCGAAATTCACTGAATACCCCTTCTTCAACTTCTTTTATTCTTATTCTTAGTTTCGACATCCTAATTTTGTTCTATCCCACCCGACTCACGACTCACCACTCACGACTTACTATACACCATACACGATACACCATACACATCTTGGACTTAAACGCCGACATCGCTGAATACGACGACATCCATTCCATCCGGGAGCAGGAGCCATTCTATTCCTATATCAGTTCGGCGAATATCGCATGTGGCGGGCATGCCGGAACCCATGAAACAATGCGCGAAGCCTTGGAACTCTGCGCCCTGCGACGTGTCTCCCCCGGCGCGCACCCATCGTATCCAGACCGCCTACAGTTCGGTCGCGTCTCCATCGCTGCATCCCCGACACAAATCACCGACTGGATAGCCACCCAAGCACGTGCTCTGATCGCGATCGGAATGGCGTTGGGAATCCGGGTGCGCCATCTGAAGTTGCATGGCGCTTTGTATCATGATTGCGCGACGTCCCCCATCCTGGCCGAGGCCGCGCTCCGTGCCCTTGGCCAGTTGCCCCCGGGGCTGCGTTTGGTCGGGCCACCCGATTGCGCGCTATCCGAGCTCGCCACCCAAGCCGGCATCGTGTACACGGCGGAAGGCTTCGCCGACCGCCGGTACAAGCGGGGCGGCGGCCTCGTCCCTCGGACCTCCAAACAGGCTCTGATTTCCGAGCCGGCCGAAGCCGCCGCGCAAGCATTGAAATTGGCAACGTCCCCATCCATCCAAACCATCTGTATTCATGCGGATCATGACGGGGCCTTGGAACGCCTTACCCACATCCACAAAACCCTGACCGCGAATGGCATCCCCATTGAATCCCCCCGATAAGCGCGCATTGACCGGTGCCGTCTTTCTGATGGCCACGTCGGCGATCGGACCCGGATTTCTGACGCAAACCACCGTGTTCACGCAGCAACTCGGAGCGGCGTTCGGATTCGCGATTCTTGTGAGCATCGCATTGGACATCGGCGCACAGATGAATGTCTGGCACATCTTGGTCGAACGTGGAAAACGGGCCCAAGAATTGGCCCAAGAGGTGTTGAAAGGCTCGGGAGTGGCATTAACGGCGATGATCGTGTTCGGAGGATTCGCGTTCAACATCGGAAATTTGTCGGGCACCGGACTCGGCCTCCAAGCCCTGACCGGCATCCCGGTTCCGGTCGGAGCGGGCATCAGCGCGGTGCTGGCAATGGGATTGTTTGTGAGTCCGAGGTTCCGTGGCCTTCTCGATCGCGTGATTCCGATATTGGGCGTGGTGATGCTATCCCTCACAGCGTACATCCTCATCACCTCGCCGCCACCGGTCGCCGAGGTAGCTAAGAACTTGGTGTGGCCCGATCGCATCGACGCGTTCGCCATCCTCACCATCGTCGGCGGAACCGTAGGTGGGTACATCAGTTTCGCGGGAGCGCATCGACTATTGGATGCCGGATTCCGTGGCGCCGAGCATCGCGCCGTGGTCGGACGAAGCGCGGTTCAGGCCATCGGAGTGGCGTCGCTGATGCGATTTGTGCTGTTTTTGGCCGTTTTGGGAGTATTGCAAGACGGCGGCATATTGGATCCGGCGAATCCGCCCGCAAGCGCGTTCAAACTTGGTGCTGGGGCGGTGGGTTATGCGCTTTTCGGAATCGTGATGTGGGCCGCGGCGATGACCAGCGTGATGGGATCAGCGTACACCTCCATCACCTTTTTGAAAACCTGGCATCCGTCTATCGAGGCACGGGAAGGATGGTGGATCGCGGGGTTCATCGGAATCTCGTTGATCATCTTGCTCACCATCGGTCGACCGGTTTCGCTATTGGTCTGGGCCGGCACCATCAACGGGTTCATCTTGCCGTTCGGATTGGGGATTTTGCTATGGGCAGGGAAAGGTCGCGGTTTTATCAACTGGCTCGGCTGGGCAACCGTCGCCGCGACGGGCTTCTTGAGCGTAATGGCGATTCTGCGCTAAATCATTACGTAATTTCTTTCCGAAATCTGTGCAAATTCCGAATATCTTGCACAACAATAACCTTCACTAATGCATTATATCAACGATATATAAATAGTGAAAGGGACTTGCGGACAGTATCACTCTATAACTGTCATCCGAGCTTGCGGAGAGAGAGGGATTCGAACCCTCGGTACCAGTTTTGCCAGTACAACATCTTAGCAGGATGCCGCTTTCGACCACTCAGCCATCTCTCCTCGGGGCGTCTAAGATACAGAGGATTTCAGGACTCATCCAAGACATAAATCTGAGCCAGGTTACGTCCTTCTTGGGCGTAATCAAGTCCATAACCAAGCACGAACAGAGTCGGGATTTCGAAACCCACATAATCCAAGGCCACATCGAATTTCATGGCTCCGGGCTTATGCAGCAATGTGGCGATTTTCACCGATGCCGGATCCTTGTGCTTGATCAGGTTCAGGATGTAGCTCATCGACAACCCCGTATCCACGATGTCTTCGACGATGATCACATGCCGTCCCTCGATCTGCGCATCCAGATCCTTCAATTCTTTCACATTTCCGGACGATACCTTTTCATCACCATAGCTACTCAGCTTATAAAAATCGACTTCACTCGGTATCGACACATGCCGCATAAGATCCGCCAGAAAGATGAATGCACCGTTGAGGACGCCGATGAAAATGGGTTTCTTTCCAGCATAATCCTCGTCGATCTGCTTCCCGATCTCAAACACGCGCTGCTGGATCTGATCTTTGGTGATGAACAGCTTGAAGCGCTCGTCGTTGATCATCACATGGTCTGGAAGGTATAAGCTCATGGCCAAAGATACGGCATCACACGAAACCGAAATAAAGTATATCCCCATCATCCGGTTTGACATCGGCGGAAACCAAGCCGTTCGATCCGGAAACCACCGCCGCGATGCGCCCATCCCCCATCACCAACACGTGTGCGACAGCGCGTTCGGATGCGGGCCATTTCGCATTGGTCATGATGTCGGACAGCTTTTTCCCATCCAAGCGATCACCTGCTTTCCATTGACGAACGTGAAGGTCGTCACCAATTTTCGCGCTCAGTTTTAATGCACCATCAAACCACTCACGACTCACAACACCCGACTTTGGTTCCGATACGAGCCTCCATCCATCCCTTTCCCGGAAAAACGGACCGATTTTTTGTCCGGTTTGGAAAGCGTCATGATTGAATAATGACTCACATTCCGCATCCGACAGGCGGACGTTCCATTTTCGTACAAATCGGAACACAGCCAATTTCGCCACCTCGCGATCGGGGATCGCAAGTAAGGACAGGTGGATCTGTTTATCGCTCGTGTGTGCGGATAAGATCACATCCAGGTCATTGCCTAGGCGTTCCGATTCCCGACCCATGGCCAAAATCTTGCCCCGATCCATATACGGAAGAAGATTGTGGCGAATGTGATTTCGCACGTATCTCGAGTCTTGATTGGATGAGTCGTCGCGCCAGGTGAGTCCATGACGAGCGGCGTAGGCTTCGAGGGCTGCGCGAGGGACATCCAACCAAGGCCGAACCACATGCCCATTCCTTAGCCGCATTCCGTGACATGCGTCGGCACGTGCGCCCCGAAGCACCTTCAGAAGGATGGTCTCCACTTGGTCGTCCTCATGCTGAGCCAGAACGATATCGGAGCCATTCACATCCTGACGTACCTGCTCGAAGAACCCATATCGCAGCGTTCTGGCCACATCTTGCCGGTTTCCTGCAGGGATTTCCGGATGCGCCACTCTCACCGGCCAGCCCAACGTCTCCCCGAGGCGTCTCACAAAGGCCTCATCGCCATCCGATTCCGCACCACGGAATCCATAATTCACATGCGCAACGACGCCCATAAACCCGGCAGCATGCAGCACATGAAGCATGACAACCGAATCGAGTCCGCCACTGACGGCCACGACCACGCGATTCCGATCGCGGATCACATCCTCACATCGGTTCTGCAAGTCGGTCAATGCGGACATCCTCATGAGTGAATTGGATCGGCCTCAGTTGGTCGTTGATCACGATCAGATGTCCCTCATCATCCACGCCGACCGGTTTCACCGGTTCAGGTTGAGGAATATTGTTGATGCGGATATGACACCAGGAACCGATTCCGATGATGTGTTCCTGAATGGCTTCCTTCAGGGCATGATCGTGTTTTTCCCATTGGGCATACCGATGATGCAGATGCCTCATCAGATTGGCCAATAAGTCTTCACGTGATGGTGGCTTCGAAAGATGTTGAGCGACCGACGTGGCGATATAACGCACATCCTCCGGAAATTCGGTTTGCATCACATTCAATCCGATGCCGATGATCACGCGATCCAACGTCGAGCCTTTGAATACGGCTTCGACCAAGATTCCAGCCACTTTCCGCTTCCCGATCAACACATCATTGGGCCATTTGATGGCCACATCCGACAAACCGGCATCATGCAAGGTATCGGCCACGGCCAATGCGGCGACTTGCTTCATCATGGAAATCCCATTACCTCGCCCCGGTCGCAGCACCACGCTGAACGTCAGATTCTGTGCGGGCGCACTCGACCATGTTCGCTGATATTGGCCCCGACCAGCGGTTTGATGATCGGCCAACACGATGAATCCATGGACACTTTCATCATCAGGGAGTTGCTTGGCGACCGTATTGGTCGAATCCATCTCCGGTTCGTAGCGGATCGGTATGCCTAGCGGGCAATCAGTCAATGACGCGATATACTGTTCGACGGAAAAGGACATGTCGACAGGATAAAAAAAAAGCCGCTCTGTTACACAGAACGGCTTTGCGACTTATTGAAAAAACGCGTCTCTCAGGCTTCGATTTTCAATAAAGAATCTTCAGTGCCGTATTCATTGGCAACGTAGGCATCGGCGGCGTCGTCGTTCGCCCAGGTGCTGTTGTCGATGAAGTAACGGAATTTGGTCTCTGCGCCGGGTTCCAAACGAATGGTGGTTTCCCAAGCGCCATTTTTTTTCGCCAGCTGGTTTGCAGCCGGGTTCCATGCGTTGAAATCACCAACGAGGGCGACTTCTTTTTGCGCCCACTCTGCTGGCACCTGGAAGGTGACTTTGCAAACGGTGCGCTTCGGTGTGAATTGTTTTGTAATCATGTCGGTATCGTCTTAATGAATAGAATGTACATCATTATAGTACCGGTTTATTTTATTAATCGCAATTAATCGCAATACCTATATCGCCTAAATTATTATGATAATATAGGGTTAATAGTAGATATGTTTAACTGTTTATGGCGCATAATACCTTAATTGTTTAATCATGTAACCGTTTCCATAATTAAATAATTAGCCTTGCGACACAAGCGACCTAAACAAACGCAGTATTTTTTGCTTTAATTTCTAAAGTAAGCCGATGCGACTGGCAGCCTTATTGGTCATCTCTTCGCACGTGCTTGTGCGGATGCGTTCTTTCACATCATGCAATGCCGATGGCGACATGCTGAGGTCGCGCACACCCAGACCGATCAGGATTTCGGCCGCATCCGGGTCGGAAGCCAGTTCTCCGCAAACTGCGACAGGTATGGAGTGACGTTTGGCGGCTTTCACGGTCATGTCGATGAGCCGATACACCGCCGGATGATGATGCTGATACAAGTCGGATATCTTCGGATTTCCACGATCCACAGCCAAGGTGTACTGTGTGAGATCATTCGTTCCGATGCTGAAAAAATCCACTTTTTGCGCGAATTCATTGGCTTGAAGCGCTACAGCCGGTACTTCCACCATGATACCGAAGGGCACATCCGGATCGATCGGACGCTCATGACCAATCAGCTCATTTTGGATCCGATCCACTTCCATTCGCAATTCATCGACTTCATCCAACAGGGTGATCATCGGAGCCATGATGCGGATTTGTCCGGGGTATTTCCCGGCAGCACCCAAGATCGCACGAAGCTGTTCCCGCAACAATTCTCGCCGATCCAGAAGTATGCGGATCCCCCTCCATCCCAAAAACGGATTCGCTTCTTTTTCGCGAAGGTCGGTGACTTTATCTCCGCCCACATCAAACAGACGAATGACGACCGGATGCGGTGCCGCGGCTTCGGCCGCATGTTCATAGAAATCTTGTTGGGATGCGAGCGTGCCTTGGTCCGATGCCATGAAAAACGATTCCGTTCGCAGCAATCCGATTCCGCTCGCGCCGGATTCGACCATGTGTGGCAATTCGTCTTCGAATTCGATGTTGGCCCGTAAGGCCACCTCAACCCCGCAGGTGGTGATGGCGGGTAACGAGGTTAGGGATTGGCGTTTCGATCGCAGCGCATCCATCCCCTTTTGTTTGGTCTTGTAGGCAGACAATGTGGTTGGGAGCGGGTTGAGGATCAGAATTCCACTGGTCCCATCCACAATGGCATTACATCCTTCATCCGCCAAGCCAGACCATCCTTTGCATGCCACCAGTGTCGGGATGGACATGGATCGGGCGATGATGGAGGCGTGCGAGGTGAGCCCGCCGGAATTGAGGGCAATGGCTTTGAGTCCTTGACGTGCCAGTTCGACGACTTCCGTTGGGGTGAGGTCGTCGGCCAGCAAGATGGAACCGGCCAGTTGGGGCTGACTGGCCGAATCGTGCTGAAGTCGATACACGATGCGGTCGCGCACATCCCGGATATCAGCCATCCGTTCTTCGAACAGGCGGCTTCCGGATGCCTTCATGAGCGCAAGAAACGTGTTAAAGGCCTCATATACCGCGAAATCGGCAGGTTTAAGAGAGACTCTTATGTGCGTTTCCACCATCCGATGCAATTCCGGATCGCGCACCATTTGGATGTGCGTTGCAATGATGGATGAGGCTACGTCGCCCGATTCATTCCTCGCAAGCACAACAATGCGTTTCAATTCCTCTTCAACTTGGTCGAGGGCATGCAGGAAGCGGAACCAATGGGTGTCGGTCTGCGAGGCCTCGATACGTCGGGCATCGGTGTCGAGGTGGATGCGTCGATACACATGCACGGTTCCGATGGCGATCCCGGTCGACGCCGATACGCCGGATAGTCTGTGTTCCTCACTCATTGAAACCCGCCTCAAATAAAGCGACAACCGCTTCGGCCGCTTCGTTTTCATCCACACCGTCAAATTCCAGTTCCATTTCAGCACCTTGTTCGGCGGCCAGCGTCATCACTCCCAAAATGCTTTTCCCATTGATCTTGTACCCATACATATTGATGTGGAACTCACTTCGGAATTTGGATGCGGTCTGCACAAGCATGGCGGCCGGACGCGTGTGGATGCCGGCTTGGTTCGTAACAGTGATGGTAACGCATTTCATGGCAATGAAAATACACTATAATGCCTGCTTTTTTTATCTTTGGCCATGTCTGTAAGCAAAGATGATGTGCGCTACATCGCAAATTTGGCGCGGTTAAACCTGAAGGAAGACGAAATCGGCCAGTATCAGCATGATATGAACCGGATTCTGGCCTACATGGAACAATTGAACCAAGTCGACACCACGAAAGTGGCCCCCTTGGAGCATGTGTATGAACCGACGACGGCCTATCGGCCGGATGTGGCTCAACCGCCTCTGTCCCATGATGATGCCTTGAAAAATGCTCCCGATGCGGATAGTGATTATTTCCGAGTACCGCGGGTGATTGAATGACCCTCATCAAACGACATCTCTATTTCGTCCTGTTTCTGATGGTGCTTCCGGCAGTTCTGATTCCGGAAACCATCTTCCAAGGCAAACAACTTGCTCAGTCGGATATCCTTCAATGGCGGGCGGCTGCAGAAGAACTGCGCACCGGGCATTCCGAGACCGGCGAACAGCCCTTGTGGGCTAACAACATGTTCGGAGGCATGCCGGCCTATGTGATCAGCAATATCCGATACCATATTTCACTCGATACTCTGGTGAACCGGTTCGGAGATGTGATTTTTCCATATGTGTACTATCTGTTCCTGTTGATCGGGTCTTATGTATTTTTTCTGTCGTTGGGGGCGAGTCCGTTTGCGGCCACCTTCGGCGCGGTGATTGTTGGATTTTCGACGTACATCCCCATCATCATCGGAGCCGGACACAACACTAAATTTTATGCCTATGTGTGGACGCCATGGCTTCTGACCGGCTTCCGAATGCTCACGCAACGGCAATGGCTGACGGGTTTCGCGGTGTTCACGTTTTTCCTGAGTCTTCAGATCCGATCAGGGCATCCTCAAGTGACCTATTACTTTTTGTTTCTGATGGGCGTCTGGTGGTTGAGTGAAGCCATTGTGGCATTCCGTGAGAAAGAAACGCGTCCGTTGTTCATCCAAACCGGATTGATGGTCGCCGCGGCATTGGTTGTGATTCTGAGTGTGTTGCCGCAGTATTGGGCCTTGTACGAATATTCCGACTACAGCATCCGCGGTGGCTCGGCCTTATCTGCCGAGGGCGGATTGAATCAGAATTATGCCTTTGTCTGGTCTCAGGGTTGGGGCGAATTGCTCACGTTGCTGATCCCGAATCTGTACGGCGGAGGAGACTTGTACTGGGGACCGAAGCCTGTGACGAGCGGTCCGCATTACTTCGGGGCCATCGCCGGATTGTTTTTATTGATCGGACTCATCGGAAAGAAAGACAGGCTGGATTGGGTGTTCATCAGCGCTGGTAGTCTTGCGATGTTGTTTTCGCTTGGAAACCATTTTGCGCTGTTGAATGATGCGATGTTTGCTTGGTTTCCTGGCTTCAACAAATTTCGTACGCCGGAAATGTGGTTGATGATGACCTGCGTGGCGTTCGCGGTTCCTGCCGTTCGCGCTTTCGATCGCACGCCAACCTTGAAAACCGTCTATGTGGGTGGTGGAAGTCTGTTGCTGTTCGGATTGATCGTCCTGCTTGGGTTCGGAAACATGACCAACTACGAAAAAGCGGGCGAACGCAGGCAGTATCAGCAGCAAATCGGGCAATCGAACAATGTGTCGCCCGACGATCCACGCGTCGTTCAAGCCGTGAACAATTACATGACCCAAGCCAAAGCGGCTCGGGAAGCCGCCACACGTTCGGATACTCTACGGTTCATGCTGTTTGTGATTCTGGCATCCGGAACGCTTCATTTCGTGGTCAAGAAAAAGCTCAAACCGGAGTATGCCCTCATCGGATTGATCGCCCTAACGTCTTTCGATATGGTGGCTACCGGCAAGAGGTACATCCCTGAATCCGCCTTTCAAGACCGCATCGGCGATGTAGGCAAGGTGATTGAAGCGGGTCGGAGGAACATCGACACTTGGTTGCAAGACAATACAAAAACCGAGGAAGGATGGAGTTATCGCGTATTACCGGTTGCGGAAAATCCATTCAACAATGCGGTTCCGTCTTATTTCTATCCATCCTTGGGCGGATACAGCGGTGCGAAGCTCGGTGTGTTGCAGGATGTGGTAGACCGGTCCTTGTTCAGCGGAGCGATGGGCCTCAATACCCATATGCTGAATGCCTTGAATGTGAAATATGTGACACTCGGTTACCCGGGCGAGATTCCCGGGTTCACACGCGTGCATGAGACGGATCAGATTTTCGTGTTCGAAAACAACTCTGTAAAGCCAAAAGCATGGTTTGCGGATTCGCTGATCACTGTGGCATCGCCGCAGGCCGCGATGGACGCGATCAATTCCTCATCCATCACCGTGGTCGAAACAAGTGACGCGATCGTGGCGGGGTCTGGCGATGGCCTCATCACCGTAACCGCCTATGAAGCCCATCGCATCGCGCTTCAGACCGAATCAGCCGACGCTCAGTTCCTCGTCCTTAGCGAAATCTATTACCCCGCAGGGTGGAGCGCGTTTCTGGACGGCCAAGAAATTCCGATCCACAAAACCAATTACCTGCTACGCGGAGTCGAACTCCCGGCTGGCAATCACATCGTTGAGTTCCGGTTCGAACCCACATGGCTGAGCGCCGCGAAAACCACATCCCTCTTGGCGCATCTGTTCATCTTCGGATTGGTGTTGATAGCGGGGGTAGTGGTGCTGCGAAAACGATAATGCGTCTATCCGTCATCATCTGCACCTACAACAGGGAACGCTTTCTCGGTGACACGCTCGAATCCGTCGCCTCACAGAGCTACCCGACATCCAACTATGAGCTGATTCTGGTGGACAACCAGTCCACCGACCGCACCGCAGAGATCTGCATCGCGTTCGCATCCGCACATCCTTCTGTGACGTTCCGGTATGTGAAGGAAACCAACCAGGGTCTGTCCTTCGCAAGGAACCGTGGTATCGCCGAATCCACCGGCAGAATCCTTGTCTTTATGGACGACGATGTGTTCCTTGAGCCTGAGTATTTATCCAGCATAGACGCGCACTATGCCCTAGACTCCTCTATGATGGCGAACGGTACACGCGTGATGGTTCGCTATGAAGGGCGGCGGCCGGAATGGATGTCCCGGTATCTTGAGCCATTGGTCGGCCATCATGATTTCGGAGCCATAAAGCGCGCCTATCCGAATGGCAAATATCCGGTCGGATGCAGCATGGCATTCCGGCGGGAGGCACTGAATGTTGTCGGCGAGTTTCGCACCGACCTCGGCCGAAAAGGTGCCACATTGGGTGCCAATGAGGAGAAAGACCTCTTCGCAAGGATGCGGGCCGCTGGACTTTCCGTCGCTTATCTGCCAGATGCGGTGTTGACACACCGGATCGATGACCGGCGCTTGGACTTATCCTATGTAAAACGGCAGGCCGTTGGTGTCGGGCTCGGCGAACGCACACGGTTGCGAAACGCCGGGCATGGCGGATGGACCTATAAACTTATTGAACAAGCCGTTAAAACGGGCGGCAGCCTCGTGCTTGCGGTCGCATATGCGTTACGTGGGCATTCTTCGAAAGCAACGATGCTGTTGAAGTTCCGATATTGGGTCTGGCTGGGTATCATTAACCGATCCGACGCATGAACGACCGCGAACATTGGAAACCGACCCGTATCGCCCTCACTCCGCAGGGGCGGATCCGCGTACCCGGTGCACCCGGCTCCGTATATATGGGGTCGCTGCTGATGGCCACGCTCGTGGCCCGATGGGTCTCTCAAGTACTGCCGGATGTGGCCCACGGCACGGTTCTGGATGTCGGCTGCGGACAGGTACCGTATCTCGAACTTTATGAGTCCAAAGCTCAGAACGTAGTATGCACTGACTGGCCCAACAGCCTGCATGGAAACCGATTCATCGATTTCGAATCGGACCTGAACCACCGCATCGAAACCGATGACGCCTCTGCGGACACCATACTTGCTACCGATGTGATCGAGCACTTGAGCAAGCCAAATGCTTTTTTCTTGGAAGTGGCGCGAGTGATGCGTCCAGGCGGCTACCTCATCGTAAATTCGCCCTTCATGTACCCAATCCACGAGGCGCCGCACGATTTCCATCGTTATACGCCCTTCGCCTACAAGGCTATGGCGGCGGAAGCAGGTTTGGAAATCGTGAATTTGAGGTCGATTGGCGGAGCTGGGTTGGTGTTGACAGACATCCTCTCTAAGGCCGCGATGCGCATCCCTCTCATTGGCTCCACGATTTCGCGAACCATGCAGCGTATCGCACTTCCATCCGGTGATTCTCTTCCCGAAAGCACGCTTTATCCATTGTTTGTCGCCGCCGTGATGAGGAAACCGATATGAAACGCGTGCTTGTCCTAAAAGCGGAGTGGTTGGCGCTATCAGCGACCTTCATCCTTGACCATCTGCGGTCATTGACGCGATTCAGCCCGGTCATCGGGGGGTCGGTCTGGTTGAACGAGGGGCTGGATGTGTCGGCATATCCGCGCCTGCAACTGCCCAACAGCCGCATTGGTATCGGTTTGGAGCATCTAGGCTGGGCATCGCGCCGCGTGCGGAGCGACATAGACGCCATCGCACCGGATGTGATCCATGTGCATTTCGGGGATGACGCCGTCAGATACGCTCCCTATCTGATGGCGGCGGGTAAGCCCGTGTTTGTAACCTTGCACGGATATGACATCCAGCATGAACGATCTTGGTACGAATCGGGCCAGGGCGGCTGGACAAAACGCGATTACCCAGCTAAGCTGTTGCGGCTCGCGGATACGGGCGTACGATTCTTGGCAGTATCGGAAGCCATCCGACGGCGTGCCATCGCCTACGGTCTACCAGAGGAGTTGGTAAGCGTGCAGTATCTCGGAGTGGATACGACGCGGTTCACACCAGGACCGGTTCCGTTAAATGAACGTGCCAAACTGATCCTGTTCGTAGGTCGACTGGTTGAAAAAAAGGGTGCTACCTACCTGTTGGATGCGTTCCAACAGGTCTTGAAGGCCGTTCCGGATGCGCGTTTGCTTCTCATCGGCGACGGTCCGGAGCGAGAAGCGTTAACCGCGCAAGCAGCGGCATTTGGAGATTCCGTCACCTTCGCCGGGGCTCAGCCCGCAGATGCGGTTCGTGCCGCGTTCGACGCCGCGCGCGTTTGTTGCCTGCCAAGCATCCGAGCGCGCAATGGTGACGCCGAAGGTCTGCCCATCGTGGTGATGGAATCCCAGGCCTGCGGCGTACCGGTGGTGGCATCGGCCGAAGGGGCACATGAAGCCATTCGCCATGGAGAAACAGGCTTTCTGTTTCCTGAAAAAGATGTACATACCTTGGCGGAACTCCTCATCAATCTGCTCCTTGACGACGCCTTGTCCGCTCGTGCATCGACGGAAGCCGTCGCGCATATGACCTCACACTTTCGCCTCGATAGCCACACTCGAATCCTGGAATCTCTCTATGAAAACGCCTGTGCGTAGTCCCTTCGACGCCACCGCCACCTGGGTCGATTCCATTCCAGCCGCCTACATCCGCCACTTATACATGCAGAAATGCGGACTGGATGTCTCAAGACATCTTAGAGGCGTTGAAACGGTGGATTTGTGGTCATGTGACCGGACTGGATATCTTTTTTACACACCTGTGAATTTGGCTGGAGATGAGTCTTTCTACCAGGAACTATCTGCCCGTTGGCCCGAATATTACCAATCAAAACGCTGGGATTTCGGTCATGCGGCGCGTTTTATAAAATCGACCGACCGAGTACTGGAAATCGGATGCGGTGTGGGGCACTTTTTGAAATCCATTGAAGGGCGATGCCATTCGGCACTGGGTCTGGAACTCAATACGGAAGCCATCCGCAACAAGGTCACTTCCTTTGAAATCAAGGCCGAACTGGTGGAAACCCATACCGCAACTGCCGCCAATTACGACGTTGTGGCCAGTTTCCAGGTGTTGGAGCATGTGACCGATCCGGGTACTTTCTTGAGTGCGGCGGTGGACTGCCTGAGGCCGGGCGGGAGACTTATCATTAGCACTCCGAACCATGAGTTCATACCGCATATCCGCATGGAAGACGCCTTCAATCTGCCCCCGCACCATACCGGGCTCTTCACACCCGACACCTACCGCGCCTTGGCTGAAACATACGGGTTGACCATCGAGCACATCATCCGTGAGCCGCGAACCCCGCGTATTGAAGAGGTTTCGACACGGACGCGCACGAACCTGCTGTACAAGGTCGCGAAAGGGTTGTCCTTACTCGTTTTGGCCATCGCCTACCGCCTCAAAGGCGAACCCGGCTCAAAGGTGCTTGTCGTCTTCCGAAAGCCTTAAATGTTCATCCATGCCTTGCGCAGTTCCATTGCCATGAACCGCATTGGCACCCAGTTCAGAAGTTGGCGCATCGAATGGTGTTTTCCTTGCTGCCGTCGGATGGTGTACAGATGGAAGGCCCGTTGCGCACGCGACATCCTGCTCTTGTGCTTACGGTAAAGGTCATAATAACCGGTATTCCTGGTTTGAGTGATCCGGTCTCCGGCGTGGGTGGCTCGCACAACCTGCAAGGCCTCTGGCACATTCAGAGCATCGCCGAAGCGTTGGGTGAGGCGGATCCAAAGGTCGTAATCCTGCGCGGCGGTCAACGATTCATCAAACATTCCGACCTGCAACATCCGGTCTCGGAGAGTGAGCACCTGGTTGCCGATGCGGTTACGGAACAGGAGATCGTTTGACGTTATCACGCGTTTTTTCCGCCAGCGCACATCACCGACGGGAGTGGACAGAATGTCGTCGGAGGTCACCATCGACCAGCGGTCGCTCCATGCATCCATCAGACACCGAATACGGTCGGGATGGAAGCGGTCGTCGTCGTCCAAGCCCGTGATAAACCATCCCTTTGCATTCCTAATGGCCATATTACGGGCGGCATTGGCCCCTTGTGGAGATTCATTTCGATACCAATGAAAGGTAAACCGGGATGCGTACGAGGCGAGAAAGCCAGCCGTGCCGTCATCAGACCCATCATCCACCACAACGATCTCTATGAACGGATACGTTTGAGCCTCCACCGAGGCCAACGCCTGAGGCAATAGTTCGACCCGGTTCCGGGTCGGGATATAAACCGTCACAAGGTCGGTGGATTTGGACATGCGGGGCAATTTAGCAATGCCAGCCCAATCCCGATGCATCGATTGCGTGAATTCGTCGATATCTTGCATCAATCATGTCTCTACTCAAATCCATCTATGCGCGTCTGCCGCAGACCCTCCTTACCTGGATCGACATCGCACGATCAGTAAAGTCTACGCACCCGCGCACATGTTCCATTTGCGGATATCACGGGCACTTCCATCCTTACGGTCGGCCATTGCGACCCGACGCCCGCTGCCCGAAATGCACGTCTTTGGAGCGTCACCGGCTCCTTTGGTTATGGTACGGTGGCGACACCCACAAGCTGGCCGAACCTATTCTGCATTTCGCACCCGATCAGTACATGTCCAAGGTGTTTCGGAAGACGTACAAAGAGTACGTCACGGCCGACCTCTTTGCACCTGCCGATCTTGTCCTGAATATCGAATCCATCAACCTTCCCGACCGCAGCGTGCGCACAGTGATATGTAGCCACGTGCTGGAGCATGTGGACGATGTGAAAGCTTTGGCAGAGATCCGGCGCATCCTCACGGACGATGGCCTCGCCATCATCGCCGTGCCTATTGCCCACGCACGAGAAATAACCTACGAAAACCCTGAGGTTCGTACGCCCAAACAGCGTGAGCTTCATTTCGGGCAATCCGACCATGTGCGCTATTACGGACGCGACGTCCGAGATCGTCTCCGTAAGGCCGGATTCACATTCCAGGAAATCGTGGCCGATGGCCAGATGGTAGCCGAACACTCCTTGTTGGTAGACGATGTCTTCTTTCTCTGCCGAAAATCCTAAGGAGCCGAAATTGGGAGTCATCTTCAGACAAAGCTTGAAAGCTAGCATCTCCACTTACATCGGTATCGGCATCGGTTATGTGAACGTCATCTACCTGTTTCCCAAATACTTGGACGAGTCTGAAATCGGGATTCTACGCTTCCTATTGGAGGCCGCCACAGTCTTGTCAGGTTTTGTTCTCATGGGTGGCGCCAGCGCCATGGTGCGCTATTACCCGAAACTTCCGAAATCCCCCGCCGACCATGGCTTCGGTTTTCTGGTCTTCTCTATGCCAATCGTAGGGTTGGTATTCTTTTGGGTTCTGGCATGGCCGTTCAAAGACGTTATCATCGGGTATTTTCGTCCAAACGCATCGGAACTACTGCCCTATTGGATCTGGCTTTTGCCACTGGTCTTGTTCACCGTCTACAGTACGGTGGCCGAGACGTACGCTTCCATCCGCAACCGAATCACCGTACCTCGCCTCATCAAAGACGTGATCCAACGGGTGGGTTTGTCAGCCGCCGCCATCGGTATCGGAACGACATGGATCGGATTCGAGCACGCGGTGTTGTTGGTCGTCGCGGTGTATGGCGGCGCCACATTTTTGAACCTAGCCTATCTGAGGAGCTTGGGCCGGATAAGCCTACGTCCGAATTTCAGCGGCATCGGCACATCACTGGCGCGTGATTACCTTTCCTACACAGGCCTGGTGCTTGCCGGCTCTCTTGGCAGCATGCTGCTCTCGCGTGTGGATTTCATTATGATCACCTCGATGGAAGGCATCGCCGCCACCGGCATTTATAGCACAGCCTTCTACATGGCAATGGTCATCGAGACCCCGAAACGCGCCATCCAGCAGATATCGGCGCCCATCCTGTCGGACGGCATCCATCGCGGCGACCACGCCCTTGTTCTTGATCTCTATCGAAAATCCTCCATCAACCAACTCCTGATCGGCGGGCTGATCTTCCTTGGTATTTGGGTGAATCTGGACACCGTTTTCGATTGGATGCCAAACGGAGATGTTTACCGCGGAGGCGCGATGGTGTTTTTCTTCATCGGAGTTTCGCGATTGCTGGATCTGTCGATCGGTCTTGGCGGGGTGATTCTGTATAACTCCGATTATTACAAATACAGCGTGCCGATGGGGTTTTTAACCACTGGTGTGGCCATTATTGGCAATCTGCTATTGATTCCCGTATTTGGCATCGGCGGCGCTGCAGTGGCAACCGCCATTGGTTATGCCATTCTGACCGTGTATATCGCCATGCTGGTTCGATGGAAATCGGGCATCCAACCGTTCACCCGCAAAACGTGGATTCTCGTACTCATGCTCGCCGTCACCTTGGCCGCGCATCACCAGTTCGGCACCCACAGCGGAGAATGGACCGATATTCTGGTCAACACCGGTCTGTTTTGGGTGCCATTCGCCGTTTTTAGTCTGATCTTCCGTATCTCACCCGACATCGACACCCTCCTACGAAACAGCTTCCGCCTATGAAACCGCTCTTATCTGTGCTCTGCTTGATCATTCTGGTTTCGTGCCAGGCAACAAGCCCGTCGACCATTGTTCGTCATGCTGATTTTCCATCCGAACATGTGGCTCCCCGTCATGTGGATGTGTATCTGCCAGCCGGTTACGACCCGAATGGACGGGAGCGATACAAAGTTCTCTATATGCACGACGGACAGAACCTGTTCACCACTGAGACGTCCTATGCCGGTGTGGAATGGCGGATAGATGAGGTGATGGATTCTTTAGAGATTCCGGCGATTGTGGTTGGCATTTGGAATTCGCCAAAGAGGTTTCATGAATATGCACCTCAGAAACCATTGGAATCACATCTGTCGCTGGATGGACGCGATACGGTACGCATCCGCCTCACCGAAGACCCACTCTCCGATGCCTACTTGAGATTCATCGTTTCTGAACTCAAGCCGTTCATCGACTCCAATTACAAGACGAAAACCGGTTCTGAAAACACCTACATCATGGGTTCCAGCATGGGCGGACTCATTTCCTTGTATGCTGTAGCCGAGTATCCGGATGTGTTCGGCGGTGCAGCGAATTTGTCTACGCACTGGCCATTGCTCATCGATCGCAACACGCCGTATTTCATGAACGCGTTTTTATCTTACCTCGACAAGCAACTGCCCGTGATTAAAGCGCCTAAATTGTACTTCGACCATGGCACGGAAAATTTGGATGCGATGTATGCGGTGCATCAGGTTCGGATGGATAGTTTGATGCAGCTCAAAGGCTATCCGGAGGACCGTTGGATGTCGCAGGTCTTCGACGGTGCGGACCATAACGAAGCATCCTGGGCCAAGCGAGTTCACATCCCACTCCGGTTTTTATTAGCAGATTGACCGTATCTTGAGGGTATGGCAAACTCAACGTTCAGCACTCACCTGGGCATGGTCGATATCCTGCCCGGTGAGATCGAAAAATGGCATTTCATCGAATCGCGCATCCGTGACATCGCCCGGACCTTCCACTTCCGCGAGATCCGCACACCATTTCTTGAAGATACCGGGCTCATCGCCCGCGGTGTGGGCCGATCCACCGACATCGTCTCCAAAGAACTCTTTGCCTTCGAGCGTGGCGAAGACCGATATGTGCTGCGGCCCGAAGGCACGGCGTCGGTCTGCCGAGCCTACATCGAGCACAGCCTGCATCTGAAAGGCGGCGTACAGAAATTCTTTTACATGGGACCGATGTTCCGCGCCGAGCGTCCTCAAAAAGGACGTCAGCGCCAATTCCATCAGTTCGGCGCTGAAATCATGGGTAGCACCGATGCCCTTGCCGACGCCGAGATCATCGCCTTCATGGTCACCCTGTATCACAGCTTGGGAATCCGCAATACCTCGTTGCGCTTGAATTCCGTGGGCGATCCCGAATCCCGCGACGCCTATAAAAAAGCGTTGGTCGAGTACTTCACACCGAATGTGAATCTGCTCAGCGACATTTCCCAGAAACGCCTCGAAACCAATCCGATGCGGATTCTGGATTCGAAAGAACCCGAAGACCAAGTTCTGATCGAAGGCGCGCCGATCATCACCGAGTATCTGAATGAAGACAGCGCGAAACACCTTCGCCAAGTTCAGAAACATCTCGACCGTCTCGGCATCGAGTATGTGGACGATCCGCGCCTTGTCCGCGGCCTCGATTATTACACCCGCACCGCATTTGAACTGACGTCGCCCGACCTTGGCTCGCAAGACGCCCTTGGTGGCGGTGGACGTTATGATTTGCTGATTGAAGAACTCGGCGGACCCGAGACTCCTGCCGTCGGTTTCGCCGCGGGCATGGAACGGCTTCTGATCGCCTGTGATGCGCTGAACATTCCGCTCGGCACACAGCCCGAACTGGACGTGTATATCGTGACCCGTGGCGATGATGCCAAGAAATGGGCGTTCCGCCATCTCAAACCATTGCGTGATGCCGGCCTGTCTGCCACCATGGACATCGCCAACCGCTCCATGAAAGCGCAAATGAAAGAAGCCGACCGCGAACTCGCACGATGGACCCTCATCGTTGGCGACGACGAACTCCAAGCCGAGCAATTCACGCTTCGGAACATGGCCGACAGCTTCGAAGAAAAACTCCCCTTCGCCGACATCCTTAAAAAACTGGTCGGTTTGTGAGAAAACAAATTGCCATCCTGATCCTGCTTGCCATCGTGATCCTCATCGTCGCGGTGGTCCATATCCTGGAACGTCACGCCGAGCCTCGCATCGCCAACCGCATTCCCGGCGATTCCATTTCCGTGTCCATCTGGACCATGAACGTTGATTGGACCGGTTTGGATTGGGAAGGATTGCAAGCCGCATCCGCGAATCTGGATGTCCCTTACGGAGCGGCATTTCGTCACTTCGCGACGGGAATGCCTGTGGACGACGCCCGCATCACGTTAGCGGATGGACGCCTAGATCTGTTGCATCCCACAGCCCGTCCCATCAAATCGATCCTGGTATTAGGCGGATTGCAACAAACCGAGATGCTTATCACATCCGCCAGCATGCACATCAAACGCGTGGATGTCGGTTGGGATGTGATTGCCTCGGATGTCATCACCGACATCGGTCGGTTTCAATACACGGGTCAGATCGTGAACGGTCGTCTCCGCAACGGCACCCTGATCGCAACGAATGTCGAAGAGACCATGATCGCACTGATGATGACCATGGCACAATTGCAAGGCGGAAAACCGACGCGAGATACGACAGGCGGGATTCAGATTATCTGGTAACGGACACAGACCAGCCGATCCAACGTCCCAAATCCCAGACCGTTGTCGGAACCGCCTCAACCCGAGGCACAGGTCCGTCGCCTACGACCACATCCATGCTTCGATACCATGGGTTTTGCACATCAAAAGCGTTGTACAGCGTCACATTCGAACGAAAGGCGTAGCGTCCGATGGAATGCACATGTCCCAATGCCAGATCCAACCGACGCGTGGTTCCGATATCGCTCGTTGTGATCGTCCCCGCCGCGGATAGCTGAAGTCCCGCCCAGCGCGGCGTATCAAGCGTGGCGGTATACCGATGAGGGCGGTTCCATGGACTCGCCTTCCCATCCAACTCCGAGTGCGTCCACGCATAGGCCTGCACCAGATTCCATGATGCCATCGATGTGGCCGACAAGACTTCGAGTCCTTGTGATTTTCCTTCCAAATTGGATGCCCATGGCGATTCGCCTTCGGTGGTGGCCAATGTGGGTGAGTTCACATGATGTTCTCTCAAATGTTCATATCGCCGAGTATAGACATCCACCGTTAGGCTTTGCCATGGACGTGGGTTGAAACGTACACCCATGGAAAGTTCATCCACCCTGGATTCAGGTTCTTCGTTTGCCGACACCACCCACAAATCCGAAGTCACCGTATTCGATAAGCGGATGCGGTTGAGCACTTGATGGTTTCTCATGGCGCCGACATGCCAACCGAACCAAGACACGGGGTCCCAACTCAGACGAGCACGCGGGGAAGTCGACTGAAGCGACATGCGTACGCCTGATTTCAAGGAAAATCCTGCAAAAAGCGGTCCTTCCACATCGGCCCAAGCCTCCGGTTGCCAGCGAGTCACGTCCCTGAAATACGCAGGCTGGTCGAACGAGACTTCGTTGTATGTGTTGTCGTAATAGAAGACATCCCCACCCGTAGCTACTCTCCAATTGCCCCAATAGCGATTGAAGGCGAGCATGCCACGAACCTCATTGATCGCAGCCGCATTTTCGAACCGGTTGGTGAACACATTCACCTGTTGAGTGGCATCGGTCCCTGAAATCTGTGTGTACACGAAATCATCTTTCGAAAACCGGCTGATCTGACTGCTGATTCCGAGTTGGGTCTCCATGAACCATCCGAACCAAATCCGATTCCGTCGATTCAGACTCACCATGCCATTGGTCCAAGAATTTCGCGTGCTGGCCGGAACGTCTCGAAACCCGGTTGGAGAGGATAGATCGCGTTCTTTTCGGGTACCATCGAGCGTGATATCGTCACCGCCAATGTAGGCCGAAACAAACCATTCCGCGCCTTTCTCAGATTCATAGCGAACTCTGGCATGAGTGTCGTAAAATCTCATTGAATGAGAGAGAGCCGCATCCGTGCGCGGTTCACTCGCAGGTCGGTCCACATCCAAGCCCCAACGTGCCAAACTGGCCGGAACAACTGTGGAATGCCTGACCGAGAGCAGATAGGAAAAGCCGCTTGAAATCGGTCCTTCCAACGTGGCATCGGCGGCTGAGCTGGTTAACCCCAAACGTAGTTTTGTTCCAGTCAGGGATCCGGATCGTGTTCGCAGGCCGAGTCCGCCACCAATTCCCGAGCGATTGGCGGCATCGGGTGTGGCGATGTCGACGGATGAAGGAATGAGGGCATCCGGGTTGAAGCTATCGATGAGGCCGAACAGATGGGTCGGTGAAAAAACGGTAAGACCGTCAAGCGTGACATGAAATCCGTCGGGCGTGGCGCCACGCACGACCAACCCTTCGTTGAGTGCCGCTCCCGCTTGAACGGAAGGAAGCGCTTGGAGGGCGCGAACGGCATCGGATCCTCCGCCGATTCCGAAGCGGTCACGACGAAGAAAGCCAGCGCTGACCGAATCAA
>CAYPOI010000008.1:0-54613 GCA_964412365.1 uncultured Chitinophagales bacterium
GGCGTCATCCCATTGCCACGCAGAGACTGTTGCTGGGAAAGCCATCCACAGCAGGCCAACTATTAACAGGTGATACGATTTCGACACAATAGATTACGGACGATCCTGAGTCACGATCAGATCAACAGTGCCGCCAGAGGAGCGTAATTTTATGGGTAAGCCTCCTCCATTGAGCGATCCGATCAGACTATTCGTTTTGATTTCACCATCAAAATTCCGGAGCCGATTTACGACAACCCGATTTCCTCGAACGTTCATCGACATACCAATCATGCCTGGAATCGTCAGATCGATGTTTCCGCCGGCCACTGCCAAATCCAAGCCATGCAAAATGGATAAGATGTCTCCTCGGATGTTGCCACCGTTCGTTTCCCCGATGACGGTACCGTTCATGCGATGCAAGGACAGATTTCCGCCGGTCACACGGAATCGCGTCTCACCGGAAATCCCATTCAGATCGATGTTACCACCAACCGCTTGAGCGAATACGACTCCCCGGATATCATCTCCTCGAATGGCGCCACCTGTTGCATAGACTTTCACTTCACCGGATGTTCGTTCGATGAGGATGTCGCCGCCTGCGGTTTTAAGCAAATGAGATCCGTCCACATTGGAGATCTCGATTTTTCCGCCGGATGTGCTGATGTGGCAAGACGTGCGGCTGGGTACACTGATCACGAAATGATACTGGGTATTGCTTTGGGTCCAAGCGTCGGACCGTTTCGGCTGGATATCTGCAATGATTTCGTTATCGCGTTGATAGATGAGGATATTCGCATCATCAATGGATTGACCCCGTTGGAAAAAACTCAACCCTTTTTTGACGAACAGTTCAATCCGAACGGTGCTGCCTTCAGTTCCTTTGACAACCACATTGCCAGAAATCGATTTGACATTGACGGTAGCGCCGGGTCGTACGATAAATTCTTTCGATTCATAGGGTGTCCCCTGCGACTGAGCCGCCAGCTCAGAAACTCCACTGAGCATGAAAAGAAGGATCCACCCGGATTGAAGGATTTTCAAAAACATATGAGATAGGGTATGATGTAACCGTGTGATGTCAGGTACGACGTATCCTTCAGCTGGTTGCGTCAGCCCGTACTCTGCATCGCTGCGGCTATCCCGTTGATGCTTAAAAATAACACATGCCGGAGCTGTTCCTTCTCCGAATCGGAAGAAAGTTCCCATCGACGCATCAATTCGACCTGCGACAGGTTGAGCACATCCGTATATGGATTTCGAAGTCGAATGGATTTTTGAATCACGGGGTTCGCAGCCAACAAGGTGGATTGTTTCGTGATCCGATTGATCGCATCACTTGCGATGTCGAATTCAGCCTGTATCTGCTCATGAAATCCATCTAAATTGCCGGATTGATACCATGTGGCGGCCTTCAGATGGGCACGTGCCATTTCCCTTTGGGCATTGTCGATCACGGCTTTGAAAAACGGCCATTCGACATATAAACGTTGAAACAGCTCCACACCATGTTCATCCATGGCGGTTTTCAAAGCCTGCCCAACACCAAACCATCCCGGTACATTGTATCGAACCTGTGTCCATGCGAATACCCAAGGAATGGCTCTCAAGCTACTGAAATCAACCTCTGAACCGGTTTTTCTGGAGACCGGCCGGGACGCGATCGGCAATCGGCTGATGTGTTCGATGGGTGTGATTCGGGTGTACCACGCCCAAAAACCGGGATCATCAATCAATTCTCTATATCGCTTCATGGATGCGTTCGCCACATCATGCATCACATCAGCGATTCCCGGAAACATCTGCCAAATCGTCTGGTCTTTGTAATGAGCCTTGGCCGTGGTGCGGAAAACCGCGTTCACCACCTGTTCGATGTGTCTGTGTGCGATATCCGGATTGGCATAGCGAAAGGAAATGACTTCCCCTTGCTCGGTGAAACGAATACGTCCGTTATGACAAGCCCTCGGAAGAGCGGTAACCGCTTGATTCGCACGTCCGCCTCCCCTACCAACCGTGCCACCACGCCCGTGGAACAACCGAACATCCACGTTGTGTTTTTCGCACGTCTCCGCTAATGATTTCTGACCCAGATGCAGTGCCCAGTTGGCCATCCAGTACCCACCGTCTTTGTTAGAGTCGGAGTAACCAAGCATGATTTCCTGAAAATGACCGCGAGCCGCCAACACGGTCGAGTAGGCCGGATCGGTGAATGCCTGCTCCATCAACGACGAACTGTTCTGCAAATCCTCAATCGTTTCAAACAACGGCACGATGTCATATGAATGGATATTACCCGTCTCATGCGACAATAGAACCACTTCAAGCATCTGCGAGACATGATGTGTCATGCTGATGATCACTGAGCCGATCGAATCGGGGTCCAGTTTGAGCGCTTCGCGAATCAGCATCAGCGTATCGAGCGTGGAACGGCTTTCCGCTGTCAGCTCTAAGTGGCGTGGAAGCAACGGACGAGGATTCTGGATCTCGGTTTGAAGCAATTTGCATTTTTCGGCTTCGGAAAGCGACAGATAGGACGGATGCACGCCAGAAACCCGCATCAATTCATCCACTGTGGAGCCGAATATCTGACTGTGCTGACGAATATCCAGCGCCGCCAAATGGAATCCGAAGGTTTTTAGCAACACCCGTATCCGCTCCAATTGACCATATCGGGCGATGCTTTTGAATCCGCTTTCTTCCAATGCCACCTTCATTCGGTCCAAGTCGTTCGAATATTCCGCGACCGGATAGATGTTTTCTTCGGGGGACTCCAATTGCGCTTTCAGTTTCGACAGCAGGATGTTCACCCAAAGACGAAACGGCTCATGCACATATACGCGTTTGATTTCGGGATCGATGTCGGCCGTTTCCACAGCTTCACGAACCATCGTCAAAAACCAAGGTGAAATAGGAGATTGACGTTCCGAGAGGCTCAATTCGCGTCGTAACACATGCAATTCCGTGATGTGCATTTGAATCGCAGCTTTACGGAGTTCCATGAGAGCGTATCGGGTAAGCTCAGCAGTGACAAAGGGATTTCCGTCGCGGTCGCCGGCAATCCAAGAGCGATATTTCACAATAGCGGGCAGTTCCGGAGTCGCATCATAATAGGTGTCGAGCGCATCGGTCACATCCCGATGGATCAGCGGAATGACATTCCATATGGCATTCGTTAAAAAGTAGATTCCATTGGCGATCTCATCTTGCACTCGGATTTTCGAGGCACGAACATCATCCGTGTTCAACATCAACACCACTTCGTTGTACATCTCCTGAAACAGCTCCGATTCGGCTCTCCCGACCGGCTTCTCCCGGTTCCATTTGGTCAAGCGGGATGCGATTTCTTTCTGAATGTAGAGGATGCTTCGGCGTCTGGCTTCGGTCGGATGCGCCGTCAATGTGGGCTGGATGTCGGTTTTACGAATCACATCCATCACCTGGTCCAGCGTGAATCCCTTGTCTTTCAATTGCTTGATGGATTCAGCGATGGATTCGGAACGAGGATGGTCCGCATCCGATTTGAACTCCCTCAACCGGTTGATCCGTATGATTTCTTCCTGCTCAGCTTTGTTGATCAAATGAAAGAACGTGGTGAACGACCTGACGATCCATTCGATATCATTCAACGACAACGCAGTCAGATCCCTTGCTACTTGTTTATGAAGGTCGTTTGAATCTGTCTTATACGCTTGTTTGCAACGGCTTCGCACAGATTCGATGCGATCATATACGTCTTTTCCAGCCTGATCCAAAACCACCTGACCAAGCAGGGTGCCTAAAAGATTGACGAGCCGGCTGAGTTCAGGAGAAATACCTTCCCCTTCCGCTTGAATAGTCAAGCCTTTCCATTGTTTCATATTGAACGTGCTGAGGTTATCCCTAAATTCCCTGTATCATAACAGATTCGAGGTTCTTCAAAATATCACGAACGACCATGCCTATCAAATCCAGATTCCGTTTCATCCTTTTTGCCGTTCTGGGATTCGGCTTGATGCCGGTTGAAACCGCATCCCAGCCATCCCGACCCAAGACTGGAATCGTTCTCAGTGGCGGAGGTTCACGCGGGTTGGCCCACATCGGCGTTCTGAAAGTCCTCGAAGAAGTGAACATGCCCATTGATTATATCGGTGGCACCAGCATGGGCGGCATCGTTGGCGGATTGTATGCTTCGGGTTACAATGCCCAACAGCTCGAAGAAATCGCTTTGGGTACGGATTGGTTCGGATTGTTCTCGGATGAATCCCGACGCCGCTATGTGCCCATCGAAGAAAAGGCCGAGAACAGCAAGTATATGTTGTCGTTGCCGATGCAGGGCCTGAACATTACCCTCCCAGGGGGATTGGTGAGTGGCCAAGAAGCGAGCAAGATGCTCGCCGGACTCACATGGCATGTGCATCACATCCAAGATTTCAACAAGCTTCCGATCCCATTTGTGTGCATCGCCACGGATCTGGAAACCGGCGAAGCGATCGTCATCCGAAGTGGATCGCTTGCCGAAGCCATTCGTGCCAGCATGACCCTGCCCAGTATTTTCACCACCGCGAATGTGGATGGCCGACGTGCATTGGATGGTGGAATCGCCCGAAATTTCCCGGTCGTGGATGTCATTGAAATGGGTGCGGATATTCTTATCGGAGTGGATGTGTCCACCTTCAATTCCTCAGCCGATTCTATCCGTTCACTCATCGATATTCTGAATCAGACCGTGAATTTTCAGATCGAGCGGACCACCCACGCGCAGCGCCAGCTCGCAACGGTTCTATTGCAACCGAAAATGGAATCTATTGGAATGATGTCGTTCGAGTACACCCGCGAAATCATCGATGCGGGGGAAGCCATCGCCCGCGCACATATTGATGAATTGCGGCAAATCGCAGATTCGTTGAATGCTTATGGATTGGAAGAGCGCATCGTCCCCTATGTGGATCTGTCGGGAATGCCGATTGTCATCCGTGACATCCGCTATGAAGGTCTAAAATCCACCGACCACCGTATGATTGATGCCGAATTGCAGATGCAATTGCCTTTGAACACGGTGATTACCCGTGGAGATCTGAATCTGGCCATCGATCGTTTGTACAGCTTGCAATTTTTTGAAAGCGTGACCTACAGGCTCGAGCCAGCCCGATCCGGTTATTCCGTCATCATGAAGTTTCAGGAATTGGATCACGACAAATTCCGCGTCGGATTGCGGTACGACAGTCGAGAAAAGGCATCCCTTCTGTTCAACAACACCTACCGAAATTGGTTGATTCCTTCATCCACGCTTCGATTATCGGTACGATTGGGTGAAATGACATCCGTCGATGGACAGCTCTATACGTACATAGGCACAAATCCGAAATTGGGTTCGAGTTTGCGCTTGAAATACTCCAAAGACAAGTTTGAACAATATTTGGGGCAGGTGAATCAAGGAACCTTGTCGACGGATTTGTACCAAGCCGAATTCTGGGCCGGGCCGGTACTTTCCAGTATGCTTCAATCCGGTGTTGGCTATCGCTTCGATGTGTTTGAATCCAGGTCGGCATCCGGAACCGTTCGACATCCTACGGGTGGATACACCTCATCCCATGTTCCGTTCGCCTTTCTCATTCTGGATACGGCAAATGAAGCTTATTTCGCAACCAGCGGACAATACATCAGCTTAAGAGCTGATTTCGGCAATCCGTTCAATGATTCGAAATCATATGATCGCTATGAAGCGATCTGGAACAATTACATCCCCTTCACGGAGTATGTCACCATGAATCTGAACTTCCATGCAGGGTATTCCACTGGACATCTACCGTCGCATCGTTCGTTCTATTTAGGCGATGTGGAAACGATTGTCGGGTTTCGTCGCGACCAGCTAAATGGCACTTCGTATCGCATGACCCGAGTGTCTATGCAGACCGAACTTCAAAACAACCGCTTTCTGACGTTGATATGGAATGCGTTTTCAGCAGACGGGTTCTGGGGTACACCTGAAAGCCGGATTCCATTCATCATGGGATGGGGGGTTTCCGTCGGAGCAAGCACGTTCGTCGGACCTGTCAGTGTCACCTTGATGGGAAATCAAGATGAACGACTCCCCATCCTTCACGCCAGCGTAGGCTTCCGGTTCTGAACAATCTGAACCGCATTCGCTAAGAAGGCCGGAATGAACGTGTTGTGCGTTTTCCAGAGGTAATCGGGTTCAGATAGACGATGCAGGATGTCTGCATACTTCTGATCACCATGTTTCTCTAAAATGACGTCTTTCTGTTCCGGTTTGCTGAAGTGGGCCAGCATCCCTTCCGGGTCAGCCTCAGGATGGAATTGGGTACCGATGATTTCGGGCGAAATACGCATCGCCATCACCGCTCGCTCCAATGGCACATGCGGACGATCCTTCTCGATGGCCAATATCGTGGCACCAAGCGATTGGATGCTATCGTGACGAGGTTGAGTCACTTGCCATTCACGGAAATCGGCTCCGTAGAACGGATCCGGCAACAACCCTAACAATGGATCGGACAGTCCGGCTTCGGTGTGATGAACCGGAAGGATGCCGAACGAACCCGATTTTCTTGGCACCACATCCGCCAAATCGAAATGGATGCACATCAGCTGAAACGAATGACAGATGGCCAGGAAGAACTTTTTATCGTCGGAAGCCTGATTGTGACTCCAGACGGAGTCGAGCAATTGAAAGTACTCCGATTCCCAGGGTTGATTAAGGCCGTCGAACGGACTTCCGGGTCCGCCTGACGAGATATAGATATCGTATCTGAGATCCGGAACATGCTGGGCTGGTCCCCTCACATCGAACTCATCAAACGCAAGACCGGCATCGTTCAATAATTCACGGATGCATCGCATCCCTTGGTTGGGTTGACCTTGATAGAGGTCCATCACGGCGACCCTTACAGGCCGCTCTGGTTTATCGTACATATCGTAGAATAAAGACCGGAAGCGAGCCGCCTCCTGCCGTCACATTGGCTAAATTCGTAGTGGACGTACGCACCAGGCATCCGCCCATCATTGGACCATTAAGATACGGGTCCAAATCCACAACTGTCGGCACGGATTGCCATCCGGCAGCGGTTTGAAGTAGGAAAGGCTCCCTACTGATATCGACGACTTCCTGCACCACGAATCCGAACTGAATTCCTTCGTTGATGGCCTGTGCCCACTCTTGGTCCGATGCCGCGAAACCCAGTACCACTCCCTTCCCGCCATATTCGTCGTTTGGTTTGATCACAAAATCGGCGCGATGTCGCGACACATACTCCAACAGGTTGATCGTCTGACCTTTGAAGATCGTGTGTTGATCGCGGAGCTTGCGTGTCCAAGGAATATGATTCCGGATGGTCTGCAACTCCACCGTATTCAGAATTCCGGTATAACGAGGGTCCGTCAGAAACGAAAAAATGGATTTCTTGTGCACCAACTTTGTACGGAAGGAGTTCAGATAGCAGGTTTTTTGCGCCTTATACCCTTCCAGGAACGCCGGACATTGGTCTTTGATCTCGAGGTACTCATTGGTGAGCAATCTGCGATACAGGATGTCAATTTTGCGACCGTTCACATACACCCATCCGTCGCGGCATTCCACATCCCGTGGATCGGCGATTTCGCATGGGTAACCGAGCCGTTCCAGGTAGTCACGAACGATATTGAACTCATGCACCGTCGGGATATTCTGAAAATCGATGATGGCGAAACTTGGTTTTTCCACCGCGCCCTCGAATTCTTCATGATAGGTGCGGATGAGGCCCTGAATCAGATGTTCCAAGGGCGACACAAACCGCACCGGATAGGATTTGACGAACTGCTGGAACACCGGCAACTCACGGTAAATCTCAGCCATACGATGGGTATATCCCACTCCGGCTGGACTCTCGGCATTCAACTCCACGAATTTGAATGAGGTGGATGTCAAAAACGCATCCATTCGAGCGGTGGCGGACAGACGGATGACATTCGTCGGGATGGCGGCCAGTTCGATCTCATCGGGTGTGAGACCAAGTTCATCCAATGCTTCTTGTGTGTTGAAGTAGGCCGCCGCGATCTTAAGGATAGCCTGACGGATCAGATATACCGTGTCTTGGATTTGAGTGTGGGCAGTTTCGGATAAGAACGCCGGCCGCAGACTATGCGCCATTGGGCGGTCACCGAACAGCACTTTGCGTTCATGTTGCATCTGGTACAACATCTTCATCTGATCGTCGGCGGCGTTCAGATCCGACTCGATGATCCGATGATAGGCGTCCAGAACGGGACGGATGTTACCCTGCATGCGACTCCAACGCTCCATTGGCCGTGAAGGGCCGTTCCTTGCGGGTTTCCAATGCCTTTTTCACGGCAAAATCGCCCATCGTCTTGATGATCCAATCGAAATTGGCGGCACCGACGGAATGATAATCGGCATCCGGAGCTGGATTCATGAAATCAATGGCGTACGGAATCCCATCGCGAACCGCGAATTCAACGGTGTTCATATCGTATCCAAGGGCGCGGCATAGCGCAAGGACATCTTCCGTCAATTTCTTCTTCATCTTGGCCGGAACGGTCAGGTCTTGCACCGAGGCATATCGTTGCGAATGCTCGGCGAGCGGATTGTACCGCATCACGTGCACGTGTTTGCGTCCGATGCCATAACAACGGTAATACTCTTCGAATTCAATATTCTCTTGCAGCATCATGCAATCGGTGCCAGATTCGTTGTAGGCTTTGAACAAATCATCCGGATTCTCCACTCGGGTCACCCCTCTCCATCCGCCGCCATCATGCGGTTTAAGGAAGGCTGGAAAGCCGATGTAATCAAAAATCTTGCCCCAATCGACGGGGTATTTCAGATTACGGAACGATGATCCCTGCGTATTGGGCGGGTGTTCTCGATGCGGCAGTATAACGGTGCGTGGAACCGCCACTCCAACCTGTTCAGCGATGATATTGTCGATGAACTTGTCATCGGCGCTCCACCAGAACGGATTATTGATGATGTACGCACCTTTGAGCGATGCCCATTTGAGATAGGACCGATAAAATGGCACTTCATGCGAGATACGATCGATGATGACCGAATACTCCACATCGCCATTCTGATACACGGCATCGAGTTGCACGAACTCGGCATGCACGCCTTTTGAAGCGTAGGTGGTGTTGATATGATGAATGAGCGCGTCCGGAAACGTCGTTTCCATGCCGCGAAGAATGCCGATTTTTTTCATGTCAAGGGATGTGTTGCTGGATCATGTTGCGCCACCATGGCCAATCGTGCGCCGTGCCGTTGCCCCAGATATCGAGGGTATTGTGGATGGATTTGGAGTTCAACTTCCAACTCATGTCTTCGGTCGGTTGCCGACAAATATCATGCTCCCCGGCAACCAGCCGGATATCCATCCGCCTCATGGCTTCCAAATGGGCATGATTGTGCATCTGAGGCACATAATCGACCGGATTGTTGAAATAGACATTGTCATCGTAGAATCCGTGCATGAAATTCTTGATGTCGTACTTGCCGCTCATCGCGATCAATTTCGCAAAGCGGTCAGGATATTTAAATGCGACATTCAAGGCATGATAGGCGCCGAAACTGGCTCCAGTACTGATGATATTCCGATTCGGGTTGTTCGTGTGGATGAAGGGAACGACTTCGTCGATGATATACGAATCATACTGCCGGTGACGCACGATCCTCACATAGGGATCCGCAAATTTGTTATAGAAGCTTTCCGAATCGACCGAATCCACACAATAGAACTGATTGTATCCATTGTTGATCTGATGGGAACAGGCTTCCATCATCTTGAAATCTTCCCATTCATGAAACTTGCCCATACTGGATGGAAACACCAATACGGGTGTACCTGAATGACCAAAAACCAGAAGTTCCATGTCCCGGACCAAACTTGGACTCCACCATTTCATGTACGAACGTTGCATGCAGACTGTCTTTGGTTAGTTTTCGCGCAAGATACGTGCGCTGTCGGGATAATCGGTAATCAGCCCATCAACATCAAGAGCCAATAGGGCCTTCATTTCATCCACTCGGTTAACGGTCCATGGAATGAGCAGTATCCCATCGTTCAGAGTCTGTTTGCGCAATGTCGCATCCACAAACGGATAGTAAGGCGAGTAAATATCGGGCTTGAATCCAAGATTGGCGATGTTCCAGTCGTACCCATTGGTGTTTTCAATCAAGAGCGCCAATGGGATAGATTCATCCCTCATCCGCATCGATTGCAAGGTTCGCACATCAAACGATTGAAGGATGCTCCGATCACGAATTCCCGTCTCAACCAGAGCCTCATGAAGCAAAAAAGTGAAGGCTTCGGGATCTGGAGTGAACACCCCATCCCAACCCGGCTGAATCTTGGTTTCGATATTGTATTTGGGTAGTGGATATCCACGCTCCACGGCATGCATTTCTATGGCTAGAACCGCATCTACGAACCGTGGCTTTACGACCTGTTGTTTGGCTTGGAGTGGGAATCGCGGATGTCCGATGGACCCGCAATCATAGGATTGAACTTCATCCACCGTCATGGTGAAGATGTTGTAGGTCATGCCAGTGGAGTCGCTGAATGCCTTTCCATCCGGAGAGGTGCAGATCACTGGGTTCATCCAAGGTTCATGCGATACAATGAGTTGACTATCGGCTGATACCACAAGATCCAGCTCAATGGTGGTTACTCCAAGATCCAATGCGATGAGAAAAGATGGGATGGTGTTCTCAGGTGCGAGTCCGCGTGCGCCTCTGTGACCTTGAAGATCCCAGGTGTCGGTATTGGGTGTGGATGTGCAGGCAACACATCCGATCATTAGGGTCGGTAGCAAATATTTCATGGTCCGATGGAATAGTGATCCTTGAATGTACGAAATGACATCACGGGTGCGGTGAAGGTCGACATCACGCGTCCCTGCTTGACGACGAACACACGGGGGACCTTCGAGGTGAGTGCCGTCAACTCTCTTAGTGTAACAATGTGTATCGGAAAGTCAATTCGATATTCGTTCGAGAACGAGTCAACCTCCGCTGCCGAACCGAACGTGACTCCGATGATGGAATCGACCGTGCCGGAGTGTTGATACGATTTGATGGTTTCGACCGCATCCCAGCAATCGGGGCAATTCAGGCTGAAGGCAAACAGGAGTACGGATCGAGCGCTGTCGGCCGGTATGAATCTGGATAATGCGGTGTCTGATGCCAGCTTTCCTGTCACCTGAAATGGATCGGATAAACCGGAGAGGTCATGTTCCGCTGTATTGGTTAGTTTCCCATAATCCCAAAACATCCAAACAAGGCCCAATAGCAGGGCAATCAAAAAGGCGGTCTGCTGATGGCTCATACATCCAAAATAGCAGGATTAAACGGCTATTCGCTAAATAACCGTTCCGTCTCTCAGTACCGCACCTTTCTGGATCACCACGATGCCATCCACTACGGAATAATTGTCGAAGTGCCCTTCGGTCAGGTGAGTGCCTCCGTTGATCCTCACATCATTCCCGATGCGGCAGTTTTTGTCGATGATCGCATTGTTAATGTAGCATCGCTGACCGATTCCGATCGGTGGAACCCCATCCTTGTATTGAAGCTGCTCCAGAGTCGGATAGAAGTCATTTCCCATAATGATGGTGTTCGCAACGGTCGTGCCCTTCCCTATTCTAGAGCGGATCCCGACCAACGTATGTTCGATGCGCGACGCTTCGATGATGCTTCCTTCCGCCACAATGGTCCGTTCCAAGGTCGTTCCGGATATTTTGGATGCGGGCAACAAGCGTGAGCGCGTAAAAATGAGCTTCCCTTCATTGTAGATATCGAACGGAGGCAACTCGATGGTCAATTCCAGATTCGCATCGAAGAAGGATTTGATCGTTCCGATGTCGGTCCAATACCCATCGTACAGATAGCTGGCCACCTTCAAATGCGATTCAATCGCCGATGGGATAATTTCCTTGCCGAAATCCTTCGCATCCGCGTGCTCATTGAACAGGTCGATCAAAGTCTGTCGGTTGAAGATGTATATCCCCATGGAGGCCAGATATTCGCGGCCTTGGGCTTTTAGAGCCGCGGGTACTTCGGATGTCCAATCGCTGAGCACGTCGGTAGCCGGTTTTTCGATGAAGGTCGAAATCATGCCGTCTTTGTCCGTTTTCAGGATCCCGAAACCTGTGGCATCTTCTCCGTTCACCGGAATGGTTGCGATGGAGATCTCCGCACCTGATTTGATGTGCTGGTCCATCATATGGCGGTAATCCATCTGATAGAGCTGATCACCGGAAAGGATCAGCACATACTCATACTCGTTGTTTTCAAGGTGATGCAACGATTGCCGAACCGCATCCGCCGTTCCTTGAAACCAGTTCGAACTGGTTGGAGTCTGCTCGGCGGCAAGGATATCCACGAAACCGCGGCGCGTGAAGGCATCGAAGTGATAGGTGTTCTTGATGTGACGGTTCAGCGACGCCGAGTTGAACTGGGTCAATACATAGATTCGTCTGACATCCGAATGAAGACAGTTCGAAATGGGGATGTCCACCAAGCGGTACTTCCCTCCGATCGGAACGGCAGGCTTGGAACGACTTTTGGTAAGAGGAAACAAGCGGGTTCCGGAGCCGCCTCCCAAAATTACGGCGATGGTGCTGTCATTCATCGGGATCATAGGTCAAGCCTCAGGTGGTAATAAAGATGTGTAAAGTTGGATGTATTGTCTGGCCGACGACTGCCAGGAGAAATCTAATGAAAACGCTTTTCTTTGCAAATCGGAAAGCCTTTTTTTGTCATGAAATACGTCAAATGCCCGAGTCAGCGCTTGATAGGCATCGTTCAATGAAAAGTGGGTGAACCGGATGCCGTAGCCGCCTTCTTCGCCCATGTCCAGCACCGTGTCGTGCAAACCTCCCGTATCGCGAACAATGGGGATGGTGCCGTAACGCAACGCGAACAGCTGATTCAATCCGCAGGGCTCCACGCGAGACGGCATGAGGATGAAATCGGCCCCCGCATAGATCTGATGCGACAACCGCTCGTTGTACTGCAGCGACGCATCAAAATACCCGACATGGGTTTTATTCATTTCATTGAACTGGTAGTGCAGATCGGGGTCACCCGTGCCCAGCACAATGAAATTCGCCTCATGATTGGCCAGAAACGCGCGGATGAGCTCCGGCAACATGTCCGCCCCTTTTTCTTTGACCAATCGGCCAATAAAAGCGAACGTCGGACGATCCGCCGGCAACATGAATTCCTTGCAGAGAGCTTCCTTATTCAGCTGCTTCCCTTTCGCCAAGGTTTTCAAGGTGTAAGGATGCGCGATCAACGGGTCTTTCGCCGGATTCCACACATCCGTATCGATCCCATTCAGAATTCCGGTTGATTTCACGGCCTCATGACGGATGATCGGCTCGATGCCGCTCGTGCCATGCATCAGCTCGTCCATGTAGGTTTTCGAGACCGTCGTCAATTTCCAACAGGTTCTGATGCCAGCCGCAAGCGCATTGAATCGGCCGTTCCACTCCAGAAATCCTGCTTTTTCGGGATGGAAATAGGGCAGCATAAATCGCTTCCCTAATTCGTAATTCCCATGGTATTCGCCATTGTGGATAGTGAGAACCGTCGGGATTCCGATAAGCGATTCATATTGAGGGCAGGACGTCGTCATGAATGGAATCAGCGCCGTATGATGATCGTGGCAATGCAGAATGTCCGGCTTGATCTCGAACGATTGGATCCACTCCAGCGCGCAGATCTGAAACGACGCATAGCGCTCGAACTCATCCCAATAGCCATATCCGCTGTTCGGATCCATGTAAATGCCGGGACGATGGAAGCGGGATGGGATATCCACCACGTATAAAGGAAAGCCTAACGTGTCTTTTTTTTCTTTTTTGATGGAATATTCGAACCAGTTTCCGGCCAGATGGGTGAAACCGCGATGCACGACGTCGAATTCGTGCTGACGAATCCATGGAACATCGTAGGCTGGCATCACCACCCAGCTTTCCGACCCATGCGCTTTCTGATATTTAGGTAAAGAACCGACGACATCCCCGAGTCCGCCTGCTTTTGCGACCGGGTAGCACTCCGCACTGATATGAATGATATGCATAGATTAAAGATTTACGTTTTGTAAGTTAAGCGCCAAACCAGTCCTTGCAAACCCATATGTCAATTGTAGACGTCAGAAACATCACCAAGAAATTCGGTGATTTCGTCGCGGTGGATCACGTTAATTTCACGGTCGAACCGGGCCGCATTTTCGGAATCTTGGGTCCGAACGGAGCCGGAAAAACAACCACCATCCGCATGATGAATTACATCACCATCCCGGATCAGGGTGATATATATATCAATGGCATCAAGGTTGGGCGGGAAACCCAGCCGATGATCGGCTACATGCCCGAAGAACGCGGCTTGTATAAGAAAATGAAGGTGGGCGAGCATCTGATTTATCTCGCCCAGCTCAAAGGTGTGCCTCTGGACAAAGCCAAAATCGCGCTTCGTTACTGGTTGAAACGGTTTGAGGCGATCGATTGGATCAACAAGGAAGTGGGTGAACTCTCCAAAGGGATGCAGCAGAAAATCCAGTTCATCGCCACCATCGTGCACGATCCCTCATTATATATATTCGATGAGCCGTTCAGCGGGTTGGATCCCATCAACTCCGAATTGCTGAAACAGGTGATTCTGGAACTCAAAGCGTCTGGAAAAACCATCATTTTTTCCACTCACCGGATGGAGCAGGTAGAGCAGATGTGCGATGATATCGTGCTCTATAACGAGGGTCGTACCATCTTGGAAGGAAAAGTTCAGGACATCAAGCGCTCGTTCGGCAAGCGCACCGTCATCCTTGAATTCGATGGAGATGCCTCATTCCTCGACACCATCGACGGCGTTCATTTCAACAACCGGTCGAACCGTTTTGTTGAATTCACACCGAAAGACGAAAGCCAAATCCGTCCCATTTTGGAAAAAGCCATGGCTTCGGTGGACGTGCATCGCTTCGAGCGGGTCTACCCATCTCTCCACGAAATTTTCATTGAATCTGTAAACAACGACCGCAACCATGTCAACCGATAAGATTTTCATCGTCCTCAAGCGCGAGTACATCACGCGTGTCCGTTCCAAGGCCTTCATCATCAGTACCATCTTGGCTCCGGTCTTCATGATCATGTTGATCGGAATTCCGGTATTGTTGTCTTTTTTGGACACTGATAAGCCTCGAGTGATCGGTGTCTATGATGAAACCGGCGTTCTGCTACCGCGCTTGGAACTGCTAAGTGATTCGCTGTACACCGAATTGCCACCGGCTCCGGTCGACACCTTCCGTGCGATGGTGTTGGCCAACCGCATCGATGGATACATCCTGCTGAATGAGCGTCATCTCACCGAAAATGCCGAAATCGAATTCATTTCGGGTGGAACAGGCGGTCTCTCTCTCATCAGCGCCATCCGATCCGACATTCGCTCCGCCATCCGCGACGAACGTCTCAACCGCGAGCAGGTGAGCGATGCCGTGAAAGATATTCTCAACTCGCGGGCCACCATCGTCTCCCGGAAGATCACCGAAACCGGTGAAGAGACCACCAGCACCGAATCGTTATTCATCGTGGGCTACATCATGAGCTTCATCATCTATGGAGCCTTGTTTTTCTACGGCGCCATCATCATGCGCAGCGTGATTGAAGAAAAGACCAGCCGAATCATTGAAGTGATTACATCCTCAGTCCGTCCGTTCGAATTGCTGATGGGGAAAGTACTGGGTGTGGGCGCCGTCGGACTCACGCAGTTCACCATCTGGGCCGCATCATCGGCGGCGATCATGAGTGGAGCCGGATTGTATTTCGCATCTCAGATGGACACGTCTGGGCTTGTTGGGGATGAAGCCATGGCCGCCGCGGCTCAATCGCCCATCACCATGCCCGAAATCGGAATCGGATTATGGATCGGATTCGTGTTTTTCTTCATCATGGGCTACCTCATCTATTCGTCGCTGTTCGCGGCGGTTGGTGCGGCGGCGGATAACGAGTCGGATACGCAGCAATTGATGCTGCCCATCTCCATGCCCATCATCATTCCGATTTTGTTGGTTGGTCCGGTCGCTTCCGACCCGAATTCAACACTAGCGGTGGTGTCGAGTTTGATTCCCTTCTTCACTCCGATGCTCATGCCCTTGCGCATGGCGATGACGGACGTGCCGATCTGGCAATTGGGATCCGCCATTGTGCTGATGTCGGCCGCATTCACGGGATTGATCTGGGTCAGCGCGCGGATCTATCGAGTCGGAATCCTGATGTACGGCAAGAAAGCCAGCTTCACGGAAATGGCGAAGTGGATCCGCTATAATTAATTCAGGCAGATCGGGACTTTGAAGGCGGCATCGATCCATTCCGACGGACGGAGTTTGGAGATACGTTGATGCACGAGATGTGTCGTTGTTTCGTGCAGAAACAAGCAGGTGACCCCATTGTGATGGAAACCGGACCCCGTGATGACATGCATCACGTTATGGAATTCGGTGTACGAATGATCGAACAGCAGGCCATTGATCCAAGCGTCGACGAGTTCGTCTCGTTCGGCCTTGGGAGGAAGTTTGATGATCAAATTCATAAAAAAAGGTTAGTCCAACGCGCGAATACGATCCAAAATGCGGTCGTCATATTCGTTAAATAGGCGGTCTTGCAGCCATGCCTGCCGTTCATCGGTATTCAAGTAACCAGACGCATCCACCAAATCATTCCGGAATCGAGGATCGGCATCTCGAGCGTAGCGGGCAAAAATCTCGCTCCAAGAAGATGGCTCTTTTTCCGTTTCCGTCAAAATGAGGAACGCCGATTTTCGAACCTCGTATGGAAATCTAGGATTCAGATAGTACGAAACGCGACCACGGATCAATTCCGCCTCCGGCCTCCCCTGAAACGCCGTCAAAATGGTCAGTGCGTAATCGCCATTGTGATCTTCGTTGAGCAGACGCCGCATCAGATCATCGGCAACATCCTTCGGAAACAAATTGCGGTACGTCCGCAAGGCTTCGTTCACCATCGGGATGTCGTTGGATGTGCGGATGATGTTCAACACCGCATCCTTCACCGGCTCGCTATCCACATATCCGCCAAGAGAGCGCATGGCGATGAGTCTTACGCTACTGGGTTCCTTCAAGGCATTCAGAAGCACGGTGTGCATGCCTACTCTTCCCTGGGCTTGAGTCGCATAACTCACCAGCAAGGCCGATTTCATGGCGGGATCGGTTTCTTGTCGATAGAAATCACTCAGCGCGAGTCCGATATCGGGCATGTCCGACACCGTGCCCAAAGCGGCAGCGGCGGCCAGTCTCGCGTCGGGGTCTGTAGACGTACGCATCTGATACAGCCAGAACCGTCCTGGCTTGGATTCGATCACACGGATTGAATCCGGCAATTCCTCGATCATCAGATTTTCCAATCGGCCATGAGTCGAAATACGGGTCACATCTCCGGTGCTCGCCACGGTCAACGGTGCTGGTATCCGCGTTCCATTGATGTATTGCACCATTGGAAGGGTGATGTTGCCTCGTGCACGACCCGATAAACGTGTCACCTTGATCACCAATCCGGACTCCCCATCCACGCTCACATCCATCCCCAACTGAAGAATGTCCGGACGCTCCTCAACGGGTATTTCTGGCGTGTTCAAAAACTCATAGTCTAAACCTGTTCCGCTGCTTGTCACGGTTTCCCAACGATGGTCGGGCAAGACGATGACGCGACGTGTCGTATCGGTAAGCATGTCTTCAGATAAGGTCGACGGTTCGATGCCTTTGGCGGCAATCAGATGCGGTGTGACGGTCACAAACGGGCCCGAGGCGAACATCAGCGATGTGATCGGAACCGGTACCGTGCTTCTCCAGTGCGACATGGTCGACCCGACGATCGGTTCGCCGATACTGATGGATGAATGACCGGTTGGAGCGATGATCTGAATTTCAGTGGTCAACAAAATGGTGGAATCCGGAATGACCGGAACCCATGATGCCAACGCACCCGGCCGCAAGGACGTCCAGACATGGTCTTGCGGCCACCAATGCACGCCGTAATTCGGTGAAGCGATATACAGGACATCCAACTTATGTCGGGTCCCAGTGGTCAACGGACCCGTTAATGGAATCATCAGCGTATCATTGTGAACGCTGAATTCAAGTTCGGCTTCATTCAATCTCACAGAGCGCACATCGGTGCGACGCGCGTGCAACCAAAGCGATTCCACCCCGGCTTGTTGAGCGCTGATTCGATAGGAAACCTCGCCCTGAATGGTGGAATCAGGTGTATCCAGATTCAAGGTCAGTTGAATCGAATGAAATTTGACCGGCAGTTCCTGTGCCAGCAAAGCAACAGGAAGCATCAGTATCGACAGTAGAAGTGCTTTCATTTAAAACGGTTGCGTAAATCATCTCGAAGTCCCGGCACACACGAAATCGCGTTACCGGAACGGATGTCGGCTTTGCCCGTCACATCCATATACACGCCACCGGCTTCGGTGACGCATGGATATAACGCCGCGGCATCCCAGATATTGAGAATCGGGTCGAACATGATGTCGGCACGGCCTGTGGCCACCATCATGTGCCCGTAGGCGTCGCCCCAGGTGCGATGGATGCGCACATCGCGGATGAGATCGGCAACGACGTGCTCATGTCCGTGCTTGACGATGTTACCTTGGTCGGTGGTGATGAACGTCGCTTCGGCAATGGTGGATGTGTTTCGAACCGACACGCGCACGCCGTTCAATCTCGTTCCCATGCCGATCGCGGCGTCGCATAGTTCGTCCATTGCGGGCGCGTGGATGATGCCTACGGTGGGTTGTCCGTCCACCAGCACGCCGATGAGTGTGGTGTAGAGCGGAATTCCGTGGATGAACGACACGGTGCCGTCGATGGGGTCCAGAATCCATTGCACCCGCGCATCCGGGTTCACGATGCCGTGCTCCTCGCCAATGATTCCATGGTCTGGAAAGCGGTTCAGGATCGCTTCACGCAAGATCCATTCGGCTTCGCGATCGGCGATAGTGACGGGCGAGTTGTCCGATTTTCGAATCACCTCGAGACCTTTCCGGAAATGAGTGAGGGTATGAGCGCCGGCCAATTTGGCGAAGTCGATGGCGGAAGAAAGCAGGTTTTCTGTAGATGGAATCATGTGGGTCAAGATACGGAATCGCTATCTTTTGGGCATGACCGAAGCCCAGATCGTCTCCGCCGTTGCGTCGAGCCTCTCCCTGTCTCCCAAACAAGTCCAAACCGTCTCCACCTTGCTGGATGAAGGTGCCACCATCCCCTTCCTGGCGCGGTATCGCGTGGAAATGACCGGTGGATTGGACGAAGAACAATTACGTGCCGTGCGCGACGCCCTGGATTTCAGGCGGATGATGGAAGAACGACGCGCCACCATCCTCAAAACGATCCTCGAGCAAGGCAAACTCACTCCTGAGTTGGAAGCGGCCGTGAAAGGCGCCACCACCCTCACCCAACTCGAAGATCTGTACCTCCCCTACAAACCGAAACGCAAGACACGGGCATCCGTGGCTAAAGAAAAAGGCTTGGAGCCGCTCGCACAGATCATGTGGGACCAAAAACTGCATGATGGCGAACCTGAAGACGTGGCTCTGCCTTTTGTGAACAAAGAATTGGGGATTTCGACTGTCGCTGAGGCCATCCAAGGTGCGAAGGACATCTGTGCTGAGTGGATCAGCGAACATCCAGCTGCTCGTGAGGCCTTACGCAAGCACTTCCGGGATCAAGGCGCACTCACATCCAAAAAAAATTCCAAGGCCGCCGAAGGTCGAACCGTGTACGAAGCCTACTATGAATTCAATGCCAAGGTGAAAACCATCAAACCGTATCAGATCTTGGCTCTGAACCGTGGCGAACGCGATGAGATCCTGTCCGTCGATCTGAATGTCTTTGAAGAACGTTGTTTCGACATCCTCGACGAATTGATTGTGACCGACGACCGCGCCGTGTTCACAAACGAGCTGGTCGATGCCTATGAGGATTCCTTCAAACGACTGCTGTTCCCATCCCTTGAACGTGAATTGCGCAACGAACTCACCGACATCGCCGATCTGAGCGCCATTTCCACCTTCGCCGAAAATGTGAAGAACCTGCTGATGCAGCCGCCCTTGTCGAATAAAGTGGTGATGGGAATTGATCCTGGTTTCAGGACCGGATGCAAAGTGGCCGTGGTGGATGCCACCGGCAAATACCTGGATGGTGATACCATTTTCCCGACCGAACCTTACAAGAAATTGGCTGAATCAGCCGCGATTGTGGGTCGACTCATCATTAAGCATAGTGTCTCCCTCATTGCGATCGGCAATGGTACGGGAAGCCGTGAAACCGAGGAATTCATTGCGGATCTCATCCAAAACGCGTTTCCTGAGCTTCAATATTTGATTGTGAGTGAAGCGGGAGCCTCGGTGTATTCGGCATCCCCCATCGCGAAGCAAGAATTTCCGGATCTCGAAGCCGCTCAACGGGGAAATATTTCGATCGCGAGACGCATCCAGGATCCGATGGCGGAGTTGGTGAAAATCGATCCGAAATCCATCGGAGTGGGATTGTATCAGCATGATGTGAGTCAGGTTCAGCTATCGAAGAAATTGGATGATGTGGTTGGAAGCTGCGTGAACACCGTGGGTGTGAATCTGAACACGGCCAGCGCTCCGCTGCTTAGTTATGTGTCGGGATTGAGCAAGAGCATCGCCGAGCATATCGTGACGTTCCGGAACCAGAACGGCCCCTTCAAAAAGCGCGATACGCTGTTGAAGGTATCGGGCGTGGGTGAGTTCAAATATCAGCAAGCGGCTGGGTTTTTACGGATACCGGATGGGGACAATCCGTTGGACAACACCGCCATCCACCCGGAAAGCTATGAAGCGGCGAAAGCCTTGTGTGCCCAGTTCGATATCGATATCAAAGAGCTGAACCGCATCCAGAACACGTTGACGGGCAAGCTTCAGACCATCAACAAGTCCAAGACGGCGGAGCAACTGGGGATCGGGGTGCCGACCTTGGACCTCATCATCGAAAACTTGTTGAAGCCGGGTCGTGATCCGCGTGAGTCGCTGCCAAAACCGCTTTTGAGAAAAGACATCACGCGATTGGAAGATCTGACGACGGGTCATGTGATGGAAGGAACCGTGCGAAATGTGGTCGATTTCGGGGCGTTTGTGGATATCGGACTCAAACAAGACGGCATGCTGCACATCTCGGCGATGTCCAGAGACGGGCGTCGGGTGGAGAATCCGCATGATGTGGTGGCCGTGGGCGATATCCTTCGCGTGGAAGTGGTTAGCATCGATCCGGATCGGGGACGAATCGGTCTGAAATTTGTGTAACTCCGGAACATCCCTACTTTCAGACGATTCTACATCACCAACTAGCTGGAGATGCTTTGGTCAAACGGTTCGACACGTATCTGATTATTGTTTTTATTGTTCTTGCCTTGTTCATGATAGTCGTGACAGCGTTCAGCATGAGATCGATGTCGGCCATCCGGGCCTATGTGGCCGGGGAAGGACAATGGACGAAAGCGCAGAAATCCTCCATCTTTCATCTGAATCACTATTTGATTCATGGAGATCCATCTTTCTATCAATCCTTTCACGAGGATTTGAAGGTAAACAAAGGCGATGAAGCGGCCCGCATCACGCTATCATCGGAAAATCCGGTAAAGGAAATCGCGCAGCAAGGATTTCTGCAGGGAATGAACCACCCGAAGGATGTCGATGATATGATCTGGTTGTTCGTTTGGTTCCAAGATGTGTCGTATATGCGGGATGCCATCCAGATTTGGTCCGCGGCGGATCTTAAAATCAAAGAATTGGAGCGAGTAGCCCGGAATATTGACGTTTCGGTTCAAGCCGGTGAGGTCACTCCCACAGTGATTCATGCTTACATGGATTCGTTGCATCACTTGGATCACGATCTCACCAAATTGGAAACGGATTTTTCCAACTCCATCACCAAAGCGGCCCATTGGATCCGTTCGGTCATGTTCTGGTCCATCTCCTTTTTTGGAATCGGGTTTCTCGTGATCGGGTATCGCATCGTACGGACGAATGTGAAACACATGAAAGCCTATAATCTAGAACTTGAAAGAGCGCTCAAAGAGAACAAGTTGTTGCTAGCCGAGGTGCATCACCGGGTGAAGAACAATCTGGCCATCATCACCAGTCTGCTGATGCTGCAATCCGATCAGGCCGATGGGGAGATCGCCGACGTGCTGGTGAAGAGTCAGAACCGCATCAAATCCATCGCTGATGTACATGAATTATTGTACAAAACGAGGGATTTCGGTGAAATCAAACTGCAGGACTATATCGGTGGGGTGGTCGAGCGGATTGCATCGTTTCAAGATCCGTCGATATCCGTGACCTATCGTGTGGATTGCGGAGATACCACTATCCGAATGAAGGAAGCGGTTCCGATGGGGATTTTGATGAACGAGTTGGTCACCAATTCATACAAGCATGCGTTCAGCGGTCGGTCGGCCGGAGCCATTCACATCCGAATTCGTGAAAACGAAGACCGATTGATCTGTGAGTATTCGGATGATGGACATGGCATACCGGAGCACGTGAGCCTCGAGGAGAGCGTATCGGGCTCCATCGGAATGCAGTTGATACTAGCGGTATTGTCGCAATTGGAAGCGCAGTATGCGATACCAGAAACCGAGGGTGGATTCAAGATTCGATTCAGTATTCCGAATCCGACTCATATGTAACAAAAAAGCCCCGATTTCTTTCGAAACCGGGGCTCATCTTCTCTTACGGTCTACGGTCTACGACCCACGACCTACGTCTTATTTCACGAACAACATATCGCGATAGGTCGGCAGCGGCCAGTAGTCGTCTGCCACGACTTTCTCGAGCTGATCGGCCACACTGCGCACCGCATTCATCGCCGGAATCACATTCTTGGCCACGTGTGTCGCTTTGGAATGGATGTCGTCTCCACCCAGTTCGGCATTCTCTTTACCCAGTTTGTCGGTGGTGTCAACCAAGTCGTTCAGCAAACCATTCACAGCTTTGAGCGTGGTGGCGGCGCCTTTCGCGTCGATTCCAACAGCCTTGCTGCGCTCCACAACCGCGATCAACTCGTTCAGGTAGCGGACTACCGATGGGATGATCATGGTGCGGACTAGATTCTCAGTGGTCTCCCCTTCGATGTTGATGGTCTTGAAATACTGCTCGTATTGGATTTCGGAGCGGGACTCGACCTCGGCATGACTCAACACTCTGAACCGCTCGAACAGACTCAAGTTCTTTTTCGAACTCAGGTGAGGAATCGCATCGATGGTGGTTTTCAGGTTCAACAAACCACGTTTGGCGGCTTCTTTCTGCCAATCGTCGCTGTATCCGTCGCCATTGAAGACGATCTTATAGGTCTCTTTCAGAGTGCTTTGGAGCACGATTCCAACGGCCAATTCCAGGCTGGTCCCTTTGGAAAGCTCTGCTTGAAGCGCGGCCGTCATCTTATCGATGGCATCGGCGGCGATGATGTTCAAAACAGTGATCGGGAAGCTGACCGACTGACTTCCACCTACTGCGCGGAATTCAAACTAGTTTCCCGTGAACGCGAATGGCGAGGTCCGGTTACGGTCGCCAGCATGCTTCGGTAATTCTGGAAGCACTTGGGAACCGAGTCCGAGGAAACCACCTTTTTTGGATGATTTGGCCGATCCCGCGATGAGTTGCTCGAACACATCCGCCAATTGGTCGCCGGTGAAGATCGAAATGATGGCCGGAGGCGCTTCGTTCGCACCCAAGCGGTGATCATTGCCTGCATGTGCGATGGCCACTCTGAGCAGATCCTGGTGATCGTGCACGGCTTTGATCACAGCCGTCGCAAAGAACAGGAAGCGAAGATTCGAATGCGGATCTTCACCCGGTTCCAGAAGATTCGTGCCGGTGCTGGTGCTCATCGACCAGTTCGTGTGTTTTCCGCTTCCGTTCACGCCTGCGAACGGTTTCTCGTGCATCAATGCCACCATGCCGTATTTGCGGGCGATGGATTTGAGCACGGTCATGGTCAATTGCTGATGATCGGCAGCCACGTTGGCGGCCTCGAAAATCGGTGCGATCTCGAACTGACCTGGAGCCACTTCATTATGACGGGTCTTGACCGGAACACCCAAGCGATACAATTCGCGCTCGGCATCCATCATGAACGCCAACACGCGCTCAGGGATGGACCCGAAGTAGTGGTCTTCCAACTCTTGCCCTTTCGGAGGCTTGGCGCCAAACAAGGTGCGGTTGGTTTGGATCAGATCCGGACGCGAATAATAAAACTCCTGATCGATCAGGAAATATTCCTGTTCACATCCAACGGTCGAGTACACACGCTTGACTTCGGTATCGCCCAACAACTCCAGTGCTTTCACTGCGGCGGTGTTCAAGGCGTCGTTTGAGCGTAGAATCGGGGTTTTCGCATCCAAAGCCTCGCCTTTCCAAGACGCATACGCCGTAGGAATGCAAAGCGTGGAGCCATTCGGATTTTCAATGATGAAGGCGGGTGATGTCGGATCCCATGCGGTATAGCCACGCGCTTCGAAAGTGGCACGCAATCCGCCACTCGGGAAACTCGAGGCATCCGGCTCGCCTTGAATCAGTTCTTTACCAGAAAACTCGGCTACTGCTCCACCGCCTTGGTTCGGCGTGATGAACGAATCGTGCTTTTCAGCGGTCTGACCGGTCAGTGGTTGGAACCAGTGGGTATAGTGAGTCGCGCCTTTTTCAATCGCCCAATCTTTCATCACCACGGCCACCACATCGGCCACATCGCCATTGAGCGGCTCATGATCGGTGATGGTCTTTTTCAGCTCTTTCCAAATGCCTTTGGGCAAACGGGATTTGAGCGTCTCCAGGGTGAGGGTGTTCTCACCGAAGATTTCGGTGATGTTCAATGGCGCTGCTGGACCTGGCTCGACGCCACGGACAGCTTTGATCGGATTGAATCGGCGGTAATTCTTACTCATTAGAAAATGTTGAATGTTGAAGGTTGAATGCTATATCAAGCCTGTATGAAATCGAACTTAAAATAGAAGGTATTTTTTAATATTTCACTTACTTCTTAATACTTTTTATCCACATCATTTAAACATTTACCCATTTTAACCATATTACCCATTTCCATATTCTATGGAACCGCTTTTCTGAGCAATGGGCGCATTCCCTTTCGTACCTTTGGTGATGTCAGATTTATCGCACTGGATTTTAGCCGCACGACTGCGCACCCTTCCCGCCGCCATCGCACCCGTATTGGTCGCTGGAGCCTTGGCATCCCGTCATGGGGTGTTTGACGCCTTTCCTTGGATCATCGCCCTGTTGTGTGCGATTCTTATCCAGATCGGCACGAACTTCGCCAACGATTATTTCGACTTCAAGAAAGGTGCCGATACCCCCGACCGCGTGGGGTTCATCCGCGCCAGCGCCTCGGGCCTCATCTCTCCCGAAACCATGTGGTTCGCCACGAAAATCACCATGTTATCCGCCTTTTTGCTCGGATTAATCCTCGTGTTTCATGCGGGATGGGTGATATTACTCATCGGACTCCTCAGCATCCTGTTCGGCTTCCTATACACCGGCGGTCCCTATCCCCTCGGATACAATGGATTGGGCGACCTGTTCGTGTTCCTTTTTTTCGGCATCGTGGCGGTGATGGGGACCTATTATGTGATGGCCCTCCAATGGTCCGAAGAATCCTTCTGGGTATCGCTCGCCATCGGTGCCCTGGCCACGAATATTCTTGTGGTGAACAATTTGAGGGATGTGAACACCGACCGAGTCGCCGGCAAACGCACATTGGGCGTTTTATTGGGTGAGGGATGGTTGAAAGCCGAATATGTCGGACTGATGTTGCTTGCCTATGCCATTCCGCCTCATTTGTATGTGATGGAAGGATACAACCTGTTCATCTTTCTTCCGGTGTTGGCGCTTATCGTGGCAAAGCGTCCGCTTACAACCGTATTGAAGCACACAGAAAAAGCCGAATTGAATGCGGCCTTGAATGAAACCGGGCGATTCTTAGCGGCGTTCAGCCTCCTGTTGGCCTTGGGCATTTTACTGGACCGGATATGATATCCCGATTCCGGTATCGGTTCGAGAATCGTGAAGGACTCATCCTCCGCTATGGCTTGAAGGAGCCGTTTATCTGGTCTGAAGCCGCACCCTTTCCCGGATTCTCGCAAGAATCGCTGGATGACATCCTGACCAGCCCCTTACACGACATTCCGGAAACGTTACCCTCACTCCGCTTCGCCATCGACGGCATCCGCTTCCAACAAACACCAGCCCCGCCGCGCTTTCAGGAAATTTCCGTGAATGCGCTGATTCCTTCCACCGACGCCGCACTCATGCAATCCGCGGCCGAGTCCGCCATCCAGGCAGGTTACCGAACCCTCAAGATCAAGTTCGGGCAGAACATCGAGGCCGAACTCGAAGTCCTGCACACCCTCGCCTCACACCATCCCCACATCAAACTCCGACTCGACGCGAATGGACGCTTCACCCTTCCCCAGCTCGTCGACCTGCTGCCCGCGCTGTCTTCCGTGAACCCCGAGTATCTCGAACAACCCGTGGCCTCCACCGACGATCTGATGCGCTTGGCACGGATCAGCACGATCCCGATAGCCGCAGATGAATCGGTCCGCACTCCCGCCGACGCCCAACGACTGCTCTCCGATGGCGCGGTCAAGGTCCTCATCCTCAAGCCAATGCTCATCGGGTATTGGTCCGACACCCTGCGCATCCTCGAATCCGCCTATCGTCATAATGTCGCGTGTGTGATCACCACCAGCATGGAATCAGGGATCGGTCGGCGACTCACGGCCATGTTCACCTCGCGCCACGCACCGCTCACCCATGCGCATGGCCTGTCTACCGGATTCCTGATGAAACAAGACCTTCTGCGCGATTCGCAACTCATCCGCGACGGATTCTATCATCCCGAGCCGATTGTTGATGTCGACGAATCGCATTTGATCGCGGTATGAAGCACGAGTTTCATCATCAAGCCGGAATTCTTGTGTCCGCTTTCCACGGAAAGGGACTGCTCGGAATCCGTTTCGAAAACATGCATGATTCGGTGACCGCCATCGGTGCGGCCTGGCTCGCAGGAATTCCATTCATGGTGTATCCGTATGCGATTGAACCCGATGTCGAATTGACCGAATGGCCGGATGTTGATCCTTCAACCCTGCCGGAATCCATCGATCCGGAATCGGTGTATGCGGTGGTGGCCACATCCGGAACCTCAGGCGTTCCCAAGCAGATCCACTTGCGTCGCCGGCAGATGATCGAAGCCGCGGCGGCCTCTGTGCGTCCGGATCCCGGAACCGGTTGGCTGCTCGCGCTTCCCTTGCATCATGTGGGCGGAATGAGCGTGGTGCTGCGATCCGTGATCTATGGCACGGAGGTGATCTTGCAAGACGCCGAGACCGCGCTGAAAACAAACAAGGATGTGACGATCGCCTCTTTGGTGAGCACACAGCTCGTTCGACTATTGGATGATCCGGATTTCCGGACGCATGACCGGTTCAAAGCCATTCTCTTGGGTGGCGGACGCATTCCGGCCTCACTCATCGCCACGTGTCGGCATCGGAACATCCCGGTTATTTCGAGTTTCGGGATGACGGAGACGAACGCACAAATCGTGTCGGTCCCGTTGGATGAGTGGCGCCAGGCCCCGGAAGGCACGTGCGGCAAGGTGATGGGGTCGAATGTCGCGCGGATACGGGAGGGCGTATTGGAACTCAAGGGGCCTCAGCTCGGGACCCCCGATGCCTGGTTTCAGACCGGGGATTACGCGCACATGGATGCGGACGGATGGATGTACATCGAAACGCGGCGCACCGACCGAATTGTGACCGGTGGCGAGAATGTGGACCCCGAGCCTGTGGAAGAAGCTCTGAAGCGGATTCCGGGCGTACACGACGTGGCGGTGGTCGGGGTTGACGATGAGGTTTGGGGGCAGCGTGTGGTGGGGGTTCTGGTCGCCGATGTGTCTGTGACAGATGAGGCGATTCAACACATCCTGAAATCCCACATCCCTAAATACTCGATACCGAAGGAAATCAGACGGGTCCCCATCCTTCCTCGCACATCCAACGGAAAGCTGAAACGAGCCGAGATTCGCGATGGACTACTGAATCAGCGATGAGGCGTGCTCGAAAATCCGAGCGAGATCGTCGTTTTTGTCGAATTTGAGATTGTTTTTGCGTGCGAAGTCGACCACATCCCGACCGTGATCGCCGAACAGGCGGGTCAGATTCCGGCGATTCGGATTCAACTCCGACCATTTGCCATCCGGAGATTTGACGAGGTAACGGGAATCTTCCACCAAACGATCGAACCGGCTGCCCGTATTGAACACCGGATCGAAATTGGCAGGTACCACCTCTTTGCGATACTCCCGATAGATGGACCATGAACCTTCGCTCAGCACATGAAGATAATGGACGATGTCCAGATTTAGGTCTCGATCAAAAAATCCGTTCTTGAACTGATATGGCACGCCGTTATTCGTGTATTGAAATTCGGGCACGACGGACGGTTTCATGAACAGGGAATCGACATCGTTGAAGATGGCCAACAAGCCGGAATTGCTTTCGAATTTCATCGACACATTCGAGTAAACCGCGCCACCGTTCGTACGGAAGGAGCCTTTCGACCACTCGTTGTGCAAATATGGATGACCAACGATCAGGTTGTAATCGTGCTTGTATCCGGTGATGCTGTTCGCATTGGTTCGCGAAAACAATTGCTCGATTGAATATCCGTCATTTTGAGCGTGGGCGTTCCAGAAAGAACAAGTGATGAAGAGAGTCAGAAATGTGTATTTCATAAGCCAATCCGTTTGAAAATCGTATCTACTTGGGCGGTATGGTGGTTTAGATCGAATGCATCCGCGATGTCTTCATTCGACAAATGATGGGTGATTTCAGAGTTCGACTCCACCAGCTCGCGCAACGCCGTCTTTTCTTCCCAGGCTTTCATGGCCAGGGGTTGAACCAGATCGTAGGATTTTTCACGGGATAATCCCTTGTCGATCAGCTTCAACAACACACGCTGGGAGAACACCAGTCCGAATGTTTTGTTGATGTTCTCTTTCATATTGTCTTCAAACACGACCAGCTGATCGATGATGCGCGTGAATCGGCTGAGCATGTAATCCAACAGCATGGTCGCGTCAGGAAGAATGATGCGTTCGGCAGAGGAATGCGAAATATCGCGTTCGTGCCATAGAGGAACATTCTCAAACGCGGTGACCATATATCCACGCAGCACCCTCGCACAGCCAGATATGTTTTCCGATCCGATCGGATTCCGTTTGTGCGGCATGGCCGAGGAGCCCTTTTGACCCTGGAAAAACCGCTCTTCCACTTCCCGGGTCTCGGATTTTTGAAGATGCCGCACTTCCACGGCCATTTTTTCCAACGTGCTTCCGATCAGCGCCAACGTAGCCATGTAATAGGCATGACGATCGCGTTGCAAGGTTTGAGTGGAGACCGGTGCTGCGCCCAAGCCGAGTTTCTCACAGACGAGAGTTTCCACTTCGGGCGGGATGTTTGCGAAGGTTCCTACCGCGCCCGACAATTTGCCGAATTCCACATCCCGTGCGGCCAATGCGAAACGCTCCTTGTTCCGAAGCATTTCGGCATACCATAGGGCGCATTTGAGTCCGAAAGTGGTCGGCTCGGCATGGATACCGTGCGTGCGACCCATCATCACTGAATATTTGTGCGTTTGCGCTTTCTTGGCAAGAACATCCAACAATTGGTCGATTCCCGTCGATAAAATCGCATTCGCTTTCTTGAGCCTCACTCCCCATGCCGTATCGACGACATCGGTGGATGTGAGTCCGTAATGAACCCACTTTTTTTCATCGCCCAAGGTTTCTGAAACCGCACGAGTGAACGCGACCACATCGTGACGAGTCTCGGCCTCGATTTCGAGGATACGAGCCACATCAAACCGGGCATTCTTGTACAATTTGTCGACATCCGATTCGGGGATGTGGCCCAATCGACTCCAAGCCCAACAAGCGGCCAATTCCACATCCAACCAGGCTTGATATTGATTTTCATCAGACCAGATATCGGTCATTTCGGGGCGGGAATATCGTTCAATCATGCGGTTTTTGTCCGAACTCGGACTTTCGTGACTCTGTTTTTTTCAACTTTATGGATATGGAACCAAACGCCTTTATAGGTGACTTCCTCACCTACTTCCGGGATGCGTTCCATCAAATGGTAGATCAATCCGCCGAGGGTTTCGAATTCATCGTCGTCATCGGCCAATTCGACATTCAAAATCTCATCCATGTCTTCCAAATTGATCTTGGAATCGAAGACATACTCGCCATTTTTGCGGATCGTGTAGAGCACTTCAGCGGGATTGTTGTCATCCGATCCCAAATCGCCGATAATTTCCTCGATCACATCATCCATGGATACGACACCTTCCGTGCCGCCATATTCATCCACAACGACCGCCAAATGGGTTTTCTGTTCTTGGAAATCGCGCAACAGGTCATCCAGACGCTTGGTAGATGGTATAAATAATGCGGGACGAGCAAGTGATTTCCAATCCATGATCTGAGCCGGGTCTGCATCCAACAGCGTCAAGAGATCCTTTGTATGGATGATGCCGATGATTCGGTCCAAGTCTTTTTCAAACAAGGGCAGTCGCGACACGCTTTCTTTGCGGATGACCGTCAGTGCCTCGCCCAACGTGTCTTCGGTGGAAATCGCCACGATATCGACCCGGGACGTCATGATTTCGATCACGGTCGTGTTTCCGAACTCGACCATATTTTCGATGATTTCGCGTTCGTCGTCTTTAAGGGAACCCTGGGTTTGTCCGACCTCTGCGATCGTTTTCAGATCTTCTGGCGATATGGCATTGTTCGGCTGAGGCAATTTCCCTTCCAGCCATTTGGTCAGTTCGGCGATGACCGAGGCGAATGGCGCCAGAATCAAAAAAACCGGATACACGACCATGCTCAATCGCCGCGCCACATCGATCGGATTCTTCAGAGCGATGATTTTCGGCGTGATTTCCGATACGATGAGGATGATGAATGTGATGACCGCGATCTCCGCGGTAAAGACAATCCATATCGGTATGTCAAAGGCATGCAATGCGTTGGCTGTCGCAACCGCCGCCACTACTGCGGTGATGATGTTCGCGAACGTGTTTCCGATCAGGATAGTGGCGAGCAACCGGCGTGGTTTAGCCAACATCTTGCGAACAGTTGCGAGACTGCTGTCGTCGCCATGAACGACCGTATGATTCAACGAGAAAAAGGCGACCTCCGCACTGGAGAAGATGGCGGAAAACATCAACCCCAGTACGATGGCCATTAATTGTAACGCGATATCCGGCATGGGATGGCTTTAGAAGGGCAAGTCGTCGTCCGCGTTGTCGAAATCAGCGTCCAGAACAGGTTTTTTTCCTGCGGCGGCTTTTTCGGCACGTGGCTCGGACGACGAAGACGATCCGCCGTCCGATTTGGAGTCCAACAATTGGAGCGACAACACTTTCACTTCAGTGGTGTAGCGTTTTTGCCCTTCTTTGTCTTCCCATTGGCGGGTTTGGATTGGGCCTTCCACATAAATTTGACTGCCTTTCTTGACATATTTCTGGCATACTTCGGCCAGTTTTCCCCAAGCCACCACGCGGTGCCACTCGGTTGTTTCTTGCATCTCACCATTCGCATCGCGGTATTTCTCAGACGTCGCGATGTTCATGGTTGCGACGGCCGTATTCGATTGCGTGTAACGGACTTCCGGATCGGCTCCGAGACGTCCGATGATCATTGCTTTATTTAAAGATCCCATAGGGTGCTGTATTTAATGTGTTAACGTGTATAAGGTAAGAAGGAAAGATTTCTTAATTCCTTACATCATTTGCACACATTCCGGATAAGATTATGGATAGAACCCTGTTTGGGACATCGACATGAGGTTTTCAACGCGCAATCCGGTGTCCGGGTGTGTGGAAAAAAGACGCGACATCGCGCCACCACGGAACGGGTTCACCGGGAACATGTGCGCGGTGGATTGCTGCGCGCTTTCGCTGGCTTGCATCGGAATGCGTTGCACGTACGATTCGATCCGCTTCAAAGCGTTCGCCAAGCTTTCGGGCGAATGGGAAATTTCGGCGCCCACACGGTCCGCTTCAAACTCACGGGATCTTGAAATGGCGGATTGAAGCATGGCAGCGGCAATCGGAGCCAAAATCAGCGACAAAAGAACCACGACGATATTGGGTCCTTCTCCATCCCGATTGCCGATCGGCAGGAAAATGGCGAATTGTGCGATCATCGAAATGGCCGTCACAACGGTTGTGACAATGGTTTGAATCAGGATATCCCGATTTTTGATGTGAGCAATTTCGTGCGCGATGACGCCACGGAGTTCGTCTTCAGGCAACAGACGCATGATGCCATCGGTCACGGCAACTGCCGCATTTTCGGGGTTTCTTCCGGTCGCGAAGGCATTCGGCTGCTCTTGCGGGACGATGTACAATTTGGGCATCGGCACACCGGCTTCATCCGCCAGTTCCTTTGTCATATTGTACAAACGAGGCAATTTCTTCGGGTCCACTTCCACCGCCCGATACATTTTCAGGACCATCTTGTCCGAATACCAATAACTGAAGAAGTTCATGCCCAAGGCGATGACAAACGCGATGATCATACCGGTGCTTCCGCCCAACATGCCACCGATGAACATGAACAACGCCCCGACGAGCGTCATCAGAAAAACCGTGCGGACTCCATTCTTTGTAATCATAAATCAGATGTATTCGTGTTAATGTGTGTTTGCAGGGAACGAGGCAAACGCCATTCCAGTTAGCGTTTCGTGCCAATTTGACGTACTTTTTCAGCCGATATTGCCCAAACTTCATGAGAATCTATACAAAAACCGGAGATGATGGAACCACTTCTTTATTTGGTGGTCAACGTGTCCTCAAATCCGACCTTCGCATCGAATCCTACGGAACCGTGGATGAGCTCAACAGCCACCTAGGCTGGGTGCTGAGCCAACATCCCGATTCGCTTCTTGCGTCACACATCACCCGAATCCAAGATCTGTTGTTCATTCTGGGAGCGGATCTTGCCACCCCCCCAGACAAGTCCGTGCGAATCGACCGCATCCGTGAGGCAGATGTGGCCCTGCTCGAAGGAATGATCGATGAACTGGACGAAACCCTTCCCCCTCTCAAATCCTTCATCCTACCAGGTGGAAGCGCCACGTCGGCGGGACTTCATATCGCTCGAACCGTTTGCCGCCGTGCCGAGCGCATTCTCATCGAAGCGCGAAAAAACGATGTCATTTCGAATGAAGCCGTGCATCTTCTCAACCGCTTATCCGACTTGTTGTTTGTGATGGCTCGTTTTGAGAACGCGTCCAAAGGCATCGAAGATGTGAAATGGACCCCTCGATGAAAAAAACGACCCTTTTCACGCTGATCGCGGTCGCCATTCCGATTCTGTTTTTCATCTCCTTGGAATACGGACTTCGTTGGGCGTATTACCGTGGAAATACCGATCTGTTTATCGAGCCTCAGGAATTTCCGGAATACAAGACCATCAATCGGAATTTCGCATCGCGGTACTTTTTCAACACCACAGTCATCCCTACTCCGAATCATGATTTTTTCCTCAAAGAAAAGCCAGAAAACGGATTGAGGGTGTTTGTGATGGGTGGTTCGTCGGCGGCCGGTTATCCCTACCCGGCGAACGGCGTGTTCTCACGAGTCACTCGCGATGCGCTTCAAGACGTGCTACCGGGAACCACCGTCGAGTTTGTGAATGTGGCCACATCCGCCATCAATTCATACACTCTGTTCGATCAAGCGAAGGAAATCATCGAGCAACAACCCGATGCCATTCTTATCTATGCCGGACATAATGAGTACTATGGCGCATTGGGAGTCGGGTCGGTGGAAAGCCTTGGAGCATTTCCAGGATTCGTTCGTTTTTATCTTGGAATACAACGACTTAAGACATTCATGCTGATACGTGATGGGATGAATCGGTTCAGCAAATGGGTCGCGTCGATTGGTCGAGGCGACAAACCTGAGCAAATCGAAACCCTGATGCAGCAAGTGGTGCGCGAGCAGATCATTCCACTCGACAGTCCGATTTACCACCTCGGTGTTCGACAGTATGAAAGCAACCTGCGAGCCCTGCTGAAGATTTTCAAAGACGCTGGTGTTCCGGTGTTCATTGGATCGCTATCCAGCAACGAACGGGATTTCGAGCCGTTCGAATCCGTGGCGACGGATGATCATCAGCCCGCCACCACCGTCTTCGCAAGGGCGAAGGAACTCAGGTCACAAGGTTTGCTGGATTCAGCCAAAACGCAGTTCACCTATGCCAAGGACTTGGATGCGCTTCGCTTCCGGGCACCATCCGACATGAACCGCATCATCCAAACGTTAACGGATGATGGCCTCGCCACGTACGTCCCGGTAAACGAATCCCTATCCGACGCAGCGGCCGATGGCGTTATCGGGTATGATCTGATGCTCGAGCATCTACATCCGAATCATAAAGGTTATCACTTGATGGGGATGGCTTACTTCCGGACGATACAAGAACATGGATTTCTGGGTCGGGAAGCCGACCTGAGTCGGCTTCAATCCGACGAACAATACGCCGCACGAATGATGCTCACTGAACTGGATCATCGAATCGTGGCGCATCGGATGACCATGCTCACCAACAACTGGCCGTTTAAAAAAGATGGAGAGCCGTTTCGGTTTGGGAATTACCGACACACCAGCGTGGCCGACAGTTTCGCATATGAAGTGGTCAGTAACAAGCTTCGTTGGGACATGGCCAAGGTGGAATTGGCGGAGTGGTATCGCAATCGGCGCATGATTCCCGAATCCATGGCGGAGTACGACGGCTTGATGCGCGATCAGTATTTCAGCGACTCCCCTTTTGTGTTCGCCGCACGCGCCCTTTTGGATGCCGGATATCTCGATAGCGCTGAACCATACTTGCTCCGTGCTCATGAGATCGAACCGAGCGCGTTCACCACGAAAATGCTGGGTGCGATTGAAGTGGATCGTGGTAACTTTGCAAAAGGCATCGAGTGGTTGTTGCAATCATTGGAGATGAATTCGAAAGACTCCCAAGCGAAGTACAACCTTTCTGGTGCCTACGCTCAATCCGGAGAACTCGCCAAGGCGCTTGACATCGCCCGTGAGATCCAACGCGAAACGCCGTCTTTTCCTGGAATCAACGAATGGGTGGCTCAACTTGAACGACTGGTTAACTAATTCATCATGGCATTAATGGTATCCGTCTCGGGCATCCGAGGCATTTTTGGAACAGATCTGACCCCTGAAAACCTGGCTAGGTTCACGGCCGCGTTCGGCACATGGGCAGGTGGAAAAGTGGTGGTCGGACGCGATTCACGCGTCACTGGCAAAATCTGCGAAGACATTGTGATCGCATCGCTTCAATCGGTCGGATGTGATGTGGTGTCGCTGGGCATCGTACCTACCCCGACCGTGGCCATGGGCGTCATCCGCCACAAAGCCGCAGGTGGTATCGTGATTTCCGCGTCGCACAATCCAGCCCAATGGAACGCCCTCAAATTGTTGAATTCCAAGAGCGAATTCCTAGACGCGGACCAAGGAAAACGGGTGATGGAAATTGCCGACTCGCCATCTTCGATCGGATATGTGGATTATTCGAAGATCGGATCGGTCACGATGGATGCCGGCATTGTCGATTGGCACATCGACAAGATCTTGGAACTTCCCTACATCGATGCGGATGTCATCCGCAAACGAGGCTTTTCAGTCGCAGTGGATGCGGTCAATGGCGCCGGTGGGGAGATCGTGCCGCATTTTCTTCGTCGCCTGGGTGTGGCCCGCATCGAAACCATCCATTGCACGCCGAACGGACTCTTTCCTCATAATCCCGAGCCGCTACCTGAAAATCTTGGCGACATCATGGCGTTTGTTCGCGAAACCAAATGCGATATCGGCGTGATCGTGGATCCGGATGTCGATCGCCTGGCACTGACCGACCAAAACGGACGCCTTTTTGGCGAAGAATACACGTTGGCCGCATCATTGGATTTCCATCTGTCGAAAAATGCGGGTCCGGTGGCCGTGAATCTCAGTTCATCGCGCGTGTCGGAGAAAATCGCCGCGCGCTACGGACAAATCTGCCATCGCGCGGCCGTCGGCGAAATCAATGTGGTCAAAAAGATGCAAGAAGTCGGTGCCGTTTCCGGTGGTGAAGGCAATGGCGGCGTCATCAATCCGGATCTGCATTATGGTCGCGATGCTTTGGTCGGCATCGCCATGGTCTTGCAATTATTGGCGGAACGTGGCGTGGATGCGGCCTCATACCGCGATTCCCTTCCTGAATTCCACATGGTGAAGCTCAAAGCCGAGCTGTCAGGCGGCATCGATGCGGATGCCATTTTGGCCGACATCACCAAAACCTATTCGAACGAACGCATCACCACCATCGATGGCGTGAAAATCGATTTTGAAGACGGATGGGTGCATTTGCGCAAATCCAATACCGAGCCGATCATCCGCGTTTATGCCGAAGCGGCGTCAGCTGCTGAGGCGAGCGCATTGGCTGCCCCCATCCTAGCCCGCATCCAAACCACTTGAGTGTACCATTATGATGAGTTCCATGACCGGCTTCGGCCGGGGTGAAGTTACAAGAAACGGTCTCACGATCACGGTTGAAATCCGTTCCGTGAACAACCGATATTGCGAAATCAGCCTGAAAATTCCATCCCTTTTTCAGCCGTTGGAGCAGGAATTGCGGGATGTGATCCAAAAACTGGTGGATCGTGGCAAATTGAGCATCACCGTACGGGCGGAAATGCCGAACGACATGACCGATTCCGCACCGACGTTCGACATCCCGACCGCTAAGAAATTATATGCCCAACTCAATGACTTGAGAACCGAGCTGAGTTTGTCCGAACCCATCAATCTGACGCATCTGATGCGGTTCGATTCCATCTATCAGTCCAAGGAAACAGACTCCTTGAGTCCAGAGACCAAGGCGGTACTGGTGGAAGCCATCACGGCGGCGATCGTGAATCTTCAAACGATGCGCAAGCAGGAAGGCGATCATTTGCAGGTGGATCTGAGTCAGCGATTGAGCGTGATCGAATCGACCTGCGCGGCGATTTTGGAGCTGAGTAAAGAACGCATCCCCGATGCGCGCAAGAAAATGGCAGACCGGGTGAAGGTATTGCTTGAAAGCGATCAAGAAGTGGACAAGGACCGTTTGGAGCAGGAAATCGCGTTCCTTGCCGATAAATTGGATATCACCGAAGAGATTGTTCGGATGAGTTCGCATATCGCGTATTTCCGTAAAGCGATGGACGCCGCAGAGCCGGCGGGACGCAAGATCAACTTCCTCATCCAGGAAATGCATCGCGAAGTGAACACCATGGGATCGAAGGCCAACCATGCCGGAATCGCGCACATGGTGGTGGAATTGAAGGAGATTTTGGAAATCATCCGCGAACAGATTCAAAATATCGAGTGATGAATCCGGGCAAGCTGCTCATCCTGTGCTCGCCCAGCGGAGGCGGAAAATCGACCATGGCGAAACGCCTCATGGCGGAATTTCCTCAGATCCGGTTTTCGGTGTCGGCTACGACGCGCTCACCACGAGCTGGCGAAGAACACGGTCGCGAGTATTATTTCTTGACCAGAGACGAGTTTTTGATGCGGGTGACTCAAGGCGATTTCCTCGAACATGAGGAGTTTTACAACGGAACCTTGTATGGCACCTTGCGAGAGCAAGTTGATAAGATGATGATTTCTGGGTATTTTCCCCTCCTTGATGTCGATGTGAACGGAGGACTGAACGTCCGTTCCATGTATCCGACCACAAGCTTGTCCATCTTCCTACGTCCACCATCCCTGCAGATCTTACGCGAGCGATTGGTGTTGCGCGGTACCGAATCCGCCGAAACGTTGGAAATCAGGCTTGCACGTGCGGAAATGGAACTGGCCAAGGCTTCGGACTTCGACTTCGAGATCATCAACGACGAGTTGGAGCGAGCTTATGGTGAGCTTCGCGAGTTGGTTGAACGCCATTTACTGAACTGAACCCACTATTATGTCGATCAAGACGCTAGAAGTAGAAAAAATCCAAGAAGTGACCGGAAACGTGTACGAGGCCATCGTCATTGTTTCGAAACGTGCCCGTCAGATCGCAGCCCGCGAAAAGATGGAGCTTGATGAAAAGCTGAAATACTTCGAAGGATTTGAAGAGGAAGAAGAATTCGCGTTCAACGAAGAGCAGGAACGAATTTCAAAAGAATACGAAAAACGCGACCACCCGACCCAACGTGGTGTTGCTGAACTGCTCAAAGGTGAAACGACCTTCCGCAAACCGGAGTGATCGGTAAGCGCATTATCGTCGGTGTCACCGGCGGTATTGCCGCCTACAAGGCGGTGACCCTGGTAAGGGCACTTCAACAAGCGGGTGCGGAGGTTCGTGTGACCCTCACCCCTTCCGCCACAAAATTCATTGGTATCGAGACCTTCTTGGCCATCACACGCCATGATGTCGCTGTGGAGGTATTCAATGCCGACAGCGACTCTGTGTCCGATTCCTGGGCGAAGCACATCCATTGGGCCGAGTGGGCCGATGCGATGGTGATCGCCCCTTGCACCGCCAACTCCTTGGCGAAAATCGTTCATGGGCTGTCGGATAACATGCTCACCACCATGGTCATGGCGGCGCGATGTCCGGTGGTGTTGTGTCCGACAATGGACGGTGGCATGTATCGGTCCGCAGCCATGCAAGCCAATCTCGCTGCCGCGGAGCGCATGGGGTACCATGTGATGCCCCCGGAAACCGGCTACCTCGCCAGCGGCTTGGACGATACCGGTCGACTTCCCGAACCCGACGCCATTTTCACCTATGTGGATGGGATTCTGAACGCGGATTTGCCTCTGAACGGAAAAACCATTTTAGTCACGGCCGGACCCACACGTGAATATCTCGATGCGGTGCGCTACATCAGCAATCCGAGTACCGGCAAAATGGGCGTGGCCATGGCCGAAGCCGCAAAAGCCTTGGGTGCGGATGTGATTCTGATCCACGGACCGTTGAGCATCCCCATACCGAGCGGTGTGCGTACGATCGGCATTGTGTCCGCCTCCGACCTGTTCGAGGCTGTGAAGGCGAATTTGGAGGCTTCTGACGTGATTGTGATGAGCGCTGCGGTGTCGGATTTCAGGCCAGAGACGCGGGTCGACCACAAAGTGAAGAAAAGCGATGCCTCGCACACTCTATCCCTCGCTCCTACTGCCGACATCTTAGCCTGGATCGGCTCTCATCGAACCGAAAAGCAAATCGTGATCGGTTTCGCGATGGAGACAGAGAATCTGATCTCGGAAGCGCGACGCAAACGCAAAGAAAAAGGCGCGGATTGGATCCTGGCCAATTCCCTCAGCGAAAGCGGATCTGGCTTCGCCAGCGATACGAATACCCTCTATGCTGTGGGGAAGGATGAAACCTCGGAGCCCGTTGTGCTGCGTGGCTCAAAGCTAAGCGTGGCTACTGAGGCACTACGACTGGTAATTGGTAATTAGAAATTGGTAATTGGTAAAGAGAACCAAGCTCTTGGATACCAACTACCAATTACCATCTACCTATTACTTAATCAGAGTCATCGTCCTACTCACCCGTTGATCCCCTGCCGTGAGCACGTACATATACATCCCGGAGGATAATGAGCTGGCGTCGAAGGTAACGGAATGTTGCCCTGCCGGCATCGCTCCATCGACCAAAACCTCGACTTCCCGTCCTAACACATCATAAACCGCAAGACGCGCGACGTGCGAGGCGCGAAGTTCGAATCGAATCAAAGTACTTGGATTAAAAGGGTTCGGGTAGTTTTGCTCGAGGCGAATACCTGAGGCGATTTCGGGATCCTTATCGATGGAGGTCGAGCTAATTGGGACATCCACAGAATTGGACGGGATGCTGGTGGATGCATTCCGTGCCAAAGCGGAAACCCGATACCGCACGATGTTTGCGTTTTGTTGGGGCACGTCAACGACGGATCTCGTACCGATTACAGATACAAAATCAGGAATGGCCGATGTTTCGTCCGTGGATTCCTTCAAAAGATTCAGCGACTCACGATGAATCAGATAAAACAGCAAGGTGTCTTGTCCGGCACGACTGAATTCAGGCCGGTCCCAATTCAGACGGACTTTGATCTGTCCACCTTCCTCAAAGCGTTCAGCGGTCAAATTCAACGGAGCCGGGGGCGCATCGGTTGGCAACCAATCGGCACGAGGTGTGAACGCCGGTTTGTTGTAATAGTACTGCCGAAGGGTATCGGCTACGTTTTTGATATTCGAAGAGATGGATCGTGCTCGGAACATGATTTGTCCATGGGTATTCGCATCGCTTTGATTGAATCGGATCTGCCGGGTCAGATCGCCGATGGCCCAATCACCACTGCCAGATGGCAAACGGTAAGGCGCCAATCCATGGTAGATATGCCGATTTTTAGCGGCGGTTTGAGCGGCCCACCATGGTGCCAAGAGACCATAATCCTGTCCACCACCATATTTCCAATACAACTGCGGAGTGAGATAATCGACACTTCCGGCGTTCAGCCAAGCCGGAGCATCGGCATAAATCACACTATAGGCATCCATTCCGACGATTCCGCTTGGTACACCGCTTTTCCAGATGCCGAACGGACTGATACCAAATTTCACATGGGGTTTGGCGGTCTTGATGGAATCATGAACCGCTTTCACCATCGTGTTGATGTTGTGGCGGCGCCAATCGCTACGCACGGAGAATCCGCCACCATACTGCTGAAAAGTAGCCAGATCCAGATCCCAACGCGGGGTATTGAACCCCATGTCGTTTGGTGGATACGGATAGAAATAATCATCAAAATGGATTCCATCGATGTCGTAACGACGAACGATATCCATCACCACAGCGGTGATGCGATCGCGGACCTCAGGAATACCGGGGTTCATGATCTTTATGGAGCTGGATGCAGAGGTCGCCGTAATGATCCACTCCGGATTGGTCACAGTGATGTGATTTGATGCGCGGGTGAATAGTCCTGGAACGCGGTCGGCGCGGTAGGGATTGAGCCACGCATGCAATTCCATCCCACGTTTATGAGCTTCTTCAACAGCAAACGCAAGCGGATCCCAGTATGGATTGGGCGCCTGGCCTTCCACGCCGGTCAGGTAATACGACCATGGCTCGATCTCGGAATCATAGAGGGCATCTCCTTCCGTACGCACCTGAAACAAGACCGCGTTTGTCCCGGCGGCCTTCAACTGATTCAACAGTCCGATCAGATCCGCTTTTTGATCCGCAACGGATGCGGTTCGTGATGTTGGCCAATCCAGATTGGCGACCGTGGCGACCCAAGCGCCACGGAATTCCTGCGCTTGAACGAGGTTGAAGATCGGCGACAGAACCAGGAGTAGTATGAGTAGGCGTTTCATAGAGGCCTTGTTATTTGATTAGAGTCATGGTGCGGCTGAGGCGTTGGTCGCCTGCCGTCAGTACGTATAAATAGACGCCGGACGACAAGGTTCCCGCGTCGAAGGTAACGGTGTGTTCCCCGGCGTTCATGTAGCCGTCGATCAGAACGGAGACTTCGCGACCTAGTACATCATAGATGGCTAATCGTACGGACGCAAGATCTTGCGTCCCCACATGAAAACCGATAACCGTACTTGGGTTGAAAGGATTTGGGAAATTTTGCTCGAGGCGGATTGCAGCAGCCAATTCATCATCCGATTCAATGGAAGTCGGGCTTAGAATCGTGACCACGTTCGAAGGCATGCCTTCCACATTGTTTCGGGAAAGACCGGTTACCACATAGTAGTAATTCAGATCCGAAGCGGGTGCTGTGTTCTGTAACGACAAATTACCCGTCATTCCAATCAGATTCGCCCCATTTGCAACCACATCTTCCGGATTCGGGGCGACGGTTCCTGTTGTCCGGTAAATCGCATAGCGGATCAGGGTATCGCCATTGTCCGAATGGCTCGGGCGTTGCCACTGCAGCGACACCACGGTTCCGTTCTTGCTGCCAGCAGTATTGGCCGGCTGTGCCGGAGCCACTTGGCTGCGCCACGGCATCGACGGTACAATCGCTGGTCTGCGGTATTGAATCTGAGGACCAACCGATCCGGTTTGCACATTGAAGGAGTGGATGTTTCCCCAGCGGAAATACACTTGCCCTTTGAGTCCGCTTACACGTGACGTATCAATCATCGCAGGCAGCTGTTGAATGGTTCCATCCACATACGCACCGATGCCCACATAGACGTGTCGTCCGTACGTTTCTCTGGCATAATCTTTCACAATCCAGGAATGCTCAGGCGAATTCGTAAAGGGGCCACTATAGATTTTCCAATAAATCTGAGGCATGATATAGTCGTTCCAACCATCCCTCAGCCATCCGCGGGAATCCTGATACACTCCGCTAAAGGCGAAGAGAGCAGGCCATCCACCACTGGTTTTGTAATGCCCGATAGGTGCGGAACCGACTTTCACCCAGGGTTTGGTTTGGGCGATGTATTGCGACACGCGCTTGGTGATGTCGGTCACATTGAACCGCTTCCATTCACCGATGTTGTTGTAGGCACCTCCATACTGCAAGTGAAGTCCGAAATCATTCGTGAATCCATTGGTCGGATATCTGAGGAAGTCAAAATTGACCGCATCAATATCATAACGATCAACCAATTCTTGCACGTTCGCTACGACCCAATCCCTTGCACCTGGATATCCAGGATTCAGAAAATTACCATCGTTTCTCGATTCCACCCAGCTCGAATTCGTCTGCGTGATGTGCAATGGCGCGCCTGGCTCGGTCACGGTAGCACCTCCCACGTTCAGGGCATTGTACCAGGCGTGGACTTCCATGCCTTGAAGACGACATTCATCAATCAAAAATTGGAGCGGGTCCCAACCCGGGTCTTTGCCAATGGTTCCAGTTAGTTGCGAAGACCATGGAAGTCGGTCGCTTTTGTAATACGCATCGCCACGCGAGGCTACCTGAAACGTGATGGCATTCAAGCCCATCGCTTTCGCTTGGCGGATGATGGTTCGAAGGGAATTCTGTTGTTCGATGGGGTCAGTGGACTTCGGCCAATCGAGTCCACCTGCCGTGGTAAGCCATACCGACCGGAATTCAAACTTGGGATCCGGAGTACTTTGGGCGGAAATCGACAATGGCAAGACAAGAGCGATGAAAAGAAAGAAGATTCTGTAGAAATGCGTCATGTGTAAATGAATGGCGAATAGACAAAAAAAAGAGGCACCCGCAGGTGCTGGTGCCTCTTAGAACTCGAGAGAAAGACGGATGATTATTTCATCAACGTCATTTTGTTCGTGATGCGGGTATTGCCCGAGCGCAGTTCGTACAGATAGACGCCTGAGCTGAGGTTGCCTGCTTCGAAGCGAACGGAGTGTTCGCCTTGAGCGAATACGCCATTGGCCAATGTTGCGACTTCGCGACCAAGCATGTCGTACACTTTGAGTGTGGCGACGCCGGCTTCAGGAAGAACGAACGAGATGGACGTGCTTGGGTTGAACGGGTTCGGGTAGTTTTGGCTGAGAGCAAAACCATCGGCACGAACATCGTCGCGATCCACACTGACCACTTGGGCACGGGTGAACTTCTGAACGGCAGGTGTGCCGGTCGAGAAGGTACCGAGGTACATGGTCAATCCATCTGCGGAGATGGCCATTGAGCGAGGAATCGCAAACGCGGTGCGTGTGCCATAATCCCAAGCCAAGCTATCCACTGCGTTTCCACTTGCGACAGACAGACCGTAAACGCGGGTGTTGTTCCAAGGCGCTTTCGCCACTGGATCGTTACCACCGCCTGCTGCGGCAACGTACAAGATCGGATTCGCACCAGCGGTGTAACGATGCACGGCACCCGGAGCCATACCTGCGGCCAACGTTGTGTCGGTAGACAGGGTATAGGTTCCAAATACGCCACCATCCGACTTATACTGCGTGATGTAGAACTTGTCGAACGATGGATTGTAGATGGTATTTCCATCCGCGCTGATTTCAAACGTACGGGAAAAACCAACTTTGTCGTTGGTGACCGTACCGATCGGAGCCAAGTCAGAACCTGCGTAGAGAACGATTGGGGACGCTGGGAACACGAAAGAAACAGCGATGTCGCCATCTGCGGTCACAGCAACACGGTTTGGTGCGTGGGACGCGGTTTCCGTTCTCATGAAGGTGACTTCACGATTTTGAAGAAGTACGCCAGACGGACTGAATTTGTAGATCCAAGTACGGGTTTGGCGCCAGCTTCCACCATCTTCAGTCGCACTGTTTACCCGGAAACCGTGCGATGATACCCAAATGTTACCCGCATTGTCGGTGCTTAGTCCCGTAATTGGACCGAAACGACGAAGGGAATCGCCATCCATCGCACCGACGATCGGTGAGAATGATGCTTGGGTTCCATCCGCATTAAATACACGGACCACGTTGCGGCGAACGGCCAAAACGCCTTCGCTTGCTGGTGTCAGTATCGAGCTATTGTAAGGGCCGACCCAAACTTTGTTTTCACCATCCACCGCGATACCGTGTGCGGTGTTCACAAGTGTCGTTGAATCAGGAAACACACCCTGATACGTCCACTGCGCCGAAGCGACAGCCGGAACAAACAGGATGGCTATAAGAATTCGTATTGCTTTCGTCATGTTTAATCTCCTTGTTTGAGATGTTGTTGTTAGGTTGTTACAATGTAACGATTGAAGGGTTATCATTCAATTCCGTGGTAGGGGGCTAAATTTTTCTGAACATTCAAGGTGATCAGACGTTGTGTTTGTCCCGTTGCAATGGGGATTATCGTGGTCAGAATCTTTTGAGTTCCTGGTATGGCATGCATTTTCATGATGATACCTGGAATGATGCCGGGGTAAAATTCAGATACCACACCCGATGGTGAAACAGTTAGCATGGATGCCGATGTGCTTGGGAGCACGTCAAATGTGGCGCCACTCAGAGCGACGAATACCGTGCCGTCCGTGGCGAGCGTGATCGCTCTTGGAACCACATCCGTGCTGTAAGCAGTACCAATATTCGCCACGACCTCTTCAGCACCCAATGTGTTGTCGGCTGGGTTGATTGGAAAACGCCATACGAATGGGTTTCCACCACGCGTGCCAGCAATATAGAGGAAGTCACCAAACACTTTGACCGCGTGACCATTGGCCACAAACGGAAACCTCACGTAGGAACGGGTTGCGCCATTGTCTTGAATTCGAACGATGCTTTGGTTGACAGCCGAGTTCGTTTCATTGGCCCCTACGAGCCACATGAAGTTGTCTTCATCGAAATCAAAATCTTCTGCCCTTCCCACCGAGGTACCCCAGTTCGTGGTGGCACCACCGCCGCTTGGCGACCGATAGACGAGAGGCACACCACCGGCCACTCGAAGCATATAGGCACCACCATCCGGACCGATTTTAACGACGCGGTACGACCAGCCTTGAACGGGTACATAATTGAGCGTTTCGACCCCATCCGCATCAAAACGACTGACACCGGCAGGTACACCGGCTCCGATCAATGATACATAAAGCAATCCGCTGGCATCAATCCCTGCTCCAAATGGAATTGTGTTGGGCGGCATGACGGTCGCGTCCTCGAAAAGAGCTGTCAATTTATAGGTGATCGAGTTGCTGTATTCCAACGCGCCAGTCACATTGATCTTGATTCCGATTGAATCGGCTACATAATTCGGTGTATTGACCACTAACTGAGTGGCACTTGCCGATACCACCGTTGCTTTGACATTGTTAAACCAAACATGATTTTCGCCAGCTACGGTTGAAAAATTGGTTCCACTGAGGGTGATGGTTTGAAATCCGGCGAAATATTCAGACGCCGGATTAACGGCCGTGATGGTCGGTGAAGGTTTGAAGGTCACATCTTCTCGGAACAGGCTGTTCGATCCGGGTGTGTCGCAACTGCTCAGAACCAGAAGGAATGCGGTCAAAAATGCGAATGAGTAAGCGTTCTTCATACGAATGATCATTAGAAAATGAGTTGAATACCGATGCGGTTCACGCTGTCGAACACACCGAACGAGGTGTAGGAGTAATCCGCTTTAATTCCATATCGGCGGCCGATGGGTTGAATCACGCCCGCACCGAATGAAAAGCCTTGCTCTTCGGATGGGATAATCAATCCGCCACGCAAAGCCAATCGGTTCAAGAACGTATACTCGGTTCCGATCATCAGTTGCTCTTGAAAATCACGAGGGCGGTTCGCATCCAGACTCACCAAAAGGGAGTGTTTGGACGGGTCGACATTCATGATGTCGAGCACATTCATGGACATTCCCATACGGAACGTAAGCGGCATTTCCTGACTGTTCAGTTGGTAGGTGATTTCGCGACCATAGTTACGAAGCGACATACCCAGATTCAGACTTTCGAAGCCGGTTTTGAAGAACACGCCAAAATCGATGGCGACCGTTTCCGCACCCAATTGTTCGCGAACATAGCCACCATTCGCATCCCGTTCAACGATTCCATTGACCAGATTTTGATCGATGAACCGGATATTCGCACCCGTGGAGAACTGATTGCTCAACGCCCTGGCATATGTCAGTCCGAATGCCGTTACATTCGGGCTGTATGGATCTAGAATGTCGTACGACAGAGGCGCCGACTCATTGAACACCGTTTGGGTGAAGTCTCCATAATCTACACTGAGTATGGATACCCCGAATACGCCATAAAGCCCGTTTGCAGGACTGATCACAGCGCCAGTGTATTGGTAGTTGATGTCGGCGATCCAACTAACCTGCCCGAATGTCACTTCTCCGTTATTACGTACCCATGCCACGGAAGCTGGGTTATAGAATATCGACTCCACCCCTCCTTCAATTGAAGTCAGTGCATCGCCCATGCCTGAGGCTCTTGCACTGATGGGGACAGATAAGAACTTCATCACGGATTGTGCACGCTTCTTCTGAGAGAATCCCTCCGAAGCGGTCGACACCACCATCAAGGCAGCCAAAAAGGTGAGTGTAAGAATTCGTTTCACGACAGATACTCCCATGATTAAAGTAAAACCACGAATTTGATGTTAGTGACAGCGCCCGTATCGAGGTCTTCGACTCGTGCGATGTAGATACCGCTGGCGATCCGTTGGCGAGCATCCGTATTCAGATCCCAATATTCATCACCACTCCCGTTGGTGTGCATGATGGTTTTCACGCGTTCGCCGATCTCCGTAAAAATATCGATACGGCACCGTCCCGGAATTTCGAAGAAGGCGATTTGCAAACGTCCACCGAATGTCAGCCCGCCTTGAGCGCTGTAGATGTAGGGATTGGGCACCACAACAGCCTGATCGATGCTTGTTCCGGCTTGACGAAGCAAGCGAGCCGGATCATAGGACTGGGTGTAATACCGGTTGCTGCGCAACGCACCCGGTGGGGTCATGGCTGCACCGGTATTATCGGCGGCTTGGCCGCGAGCCACGATATAGTAGTAGTAGTCCAACCCACGGACAGGTCCGCCAATCGGATTGGAATCGGCATCATCAAAATTACGAGCGGATGCAGGTAGATCCGCCACCTTCGTGTAGGTGGAATCTGAATTGCCGCGCGCACGATAGATCTCAAAACCAGTGATGTTGGCCTCTTCAGCCGCATCATAATCCCAATCCATGAAAATGCGATCGCCACCTGAAGTGACTGAAAAACGTGTAGGTGGAGCAGGTTCACGTGGAACCGCGTATCCGGACAGGAAGTTTGCTTTGGCACGTTCGAATGTCTGAATCAGGGAGTCGCGTCCTTGAAACACCACTTCGTTTTTCTGAAGCGGAGTAATTTGATTTCGCTTGAACGCCGCACCGGTCGTTTCAGCCAAGGAGCGACTGATACCGGATGCACCCTCAACCAATACGATCCGGATGCTTTCACCTGGAGCGATCGTATAGGGACCAAATCCACTGGCTGCCGACCATCCGCCTGAATTACCAAGTGTCGGATCACCGGTCGGTGATTTGAACCCCGGATCACCAGATGGCTCGACCCGATATGCATGACGTTGCGTACGACCCGCAAGCATGAACCGATTGTATTCTTCGGTCATCTTGTCGCGATTGAATTGGTCGTTGGATGAGTTCAGACCATCATCCGATTCCGTTTCAGTCATGGTCGATGGTTGCGACACATCATCAACATTATTCGTAGTCGATTGCTGAGCGAAAAGCGTTGCGTTGCCAACGAAATGATAGGCACCCAAACGACCGGTGGTATCGGACGGTAGAACGAACCCTTGGGAACCGGATGCAGAGAAGATTGGTCCACCGATGTTATCGTACAAGGTGAACAAAGGAAAGCGACCATGCCAGGTGAAGTGACCTCTGAGGCCGGCACTGGCTCCGTAATTGGGTCCAACACCATCGCCGAAGCGGTCGGTCATGGCGTTCATCCCCCATCCGGTACCGTTACCGATGATGTATCGGGTTTGGCGAACCACCGAGTAACGATACTGCCAGAAAAACATAACGCCCGTCAATGTCTTGGTCGGGAACGCGACGTTTGTGGTCCCATCGATGATACCCGTATTGGTGAACGTGTATTCTTGGATGTGGTAGTTGTCGTGGTATTCGTTTGACCATTGGTAAATCTTGCGCTCCATCGACAACCCAATCGCCGTATTCAGCCGGTTCACAATCATTCGATCGGATACCAGTGTCGGGTCCACTTCATCCACTTCTTTCGGGATATCGAACGAGGGTTCATCGTCCACTACCACTTCCACTGGGTCAAATCGGCTGATGAGTTTGTGTTCGAGAGGGAAAAATTCGTTCAAACCGGACACACGTGGACCCACGTGGAGAACTTTGAACGCGAAGTTGTTGCCACCCGCGTCTGTGAAATTGGTTGTGCCAATCCAGAATCCTTTCGCGGCTTGCATATCCTGATAGGAATGGATAGCCGGCCAACGCAACCCATACTGCTGGGAGGCGACCAAGGCGTGCTCCCGTTCCATACCGGAGCTCATGTAGAAGTTGTGTAACGAGCCGGCGCCGAGCCAACGTGCTTCGGCTTGTGCGAACAAGCCTTGCTGCGCAGGGATGATCAAAGCGAGGGCGATCAAAATCCGTTTCATCATAGTGAGGTTAGAATGGGTGTGATGTTAGAAGGATACCCGAACGCCGAGGAGGATATTTCGAGGATTGAAGAAGGTAAAACTCGAATAGTTCGGCATATCGATGTATGCTTTGTTATCCAGAGTGCGCTTGACCAATTTGGCGTCGGCCTCCACAAATGCACCATTGACGAACTGATAGTATGTTTCGTCCTGATAGTTGAAGTACAACGGGAACACATGCGGTGTTGTCACATCCGCCAATTTGCGAACCGTCACAATCGGTTGATAGGCGGTACCCGGTTTGCGGAACATGCCGGGACGGTCGTCTCCGGGCACAGTCAGGTAGGAACCGGATAAGCGTTCAAGCGTCTTGGCAGGAAGGTGAAGCGATCTCATGTAGTCGTTATAGTCATCCCCATCCACAAAGCCGTTTTGTGTCATGTAACGAACATTCAACACATTGTTGAAATCCGCGAAGAAATTCACACTCGTTCCAGCAGCGCGGAATGTGCGGGTCAGGCGCATATCCAAGTTGTAGGCGTCTTTCCAGCGAACGTTGTTGGTCAAACCGGGAATAGATCCGCCACCTGCCCATGTCAAATAGTATCCGGCCTGCCAAGTACCGAGGAATCCGATCCTCCAGCCGCCCAGCGGGTGGATTCCGGCGAGATCTGGACCGAAATCATCGGGTGTGAACACATCGAAGTTCGCACGGGCATAGGGCTGCGGACGTGGCTTAGAGAGTGCGTTCGCGGAAATCTGGCGTTCGTAATCGCGGTTCTGCTTGTTGGTTTCGTATACGTTGGTGAATCCGAATCGACCACTTGAGCGGATCATGTAGGTATAGTTCACAAATCCGGAGAACCACGTGCCTCTCGGGCGGCTCAGTGTCAGTTCCAACCCTTTGGTATCGCGATAGGAATCAGCGCGTTGGGTGCGGTAGACTGTGCGGCTGAGGGAATTGATGAAGTTCGATGTCACCGGGATGTTCGTCTCATCCTTATAGTAACCGGCTACACGAATCAGATACTCGTTAAACAAAGATTGTTCGTAGCCAAGCTCGTACGAAACCGTTTTTTGCAGGGGCAAGTTCGGATTGGCCAACGAGCTGATCCTCGAATCTTCCACGAACGTTTCCACTCTGTACAGACTGAACGTCGATGGGAACGATTGGAAATGACCGTAGTTGAAGTACAACTTGCTGGCTACCGTGATCGGAAACGAAATACCGATACGTGGGCTCAATACCAGGTGTTGGGTCGCCGACTCGGATGGAAACACATCCGTCACCTCACCATCGATCGGTTGGTTGAACAGCGGATCGAACGTTTCATACACGATCCAATCGGTGTTCGCATTCGAATAATCCAAACGCAGTCCGATGTTGGCTACAATCCCTTCGTATTCGAATTTGTTCTGGATGTAGGCCGCCGCACGGATCGGTTGGTTGTTCCATTTGGTGGTGGATCGGCCGCTTGGCAGGTAGGTGTCAACCGAACCATAGTTCACATCGCTGAAAATTTGCACGAACTGCACACCGGTCTTCATTTGGTTGTAGCGATTCACCTGGCTGGTCAGGTCGTAGCGAAGCGACAAGGTACCGAGCTTGCTGGAATCCCTAGAATTACTCATTCCCACTCCCATCCTCAGACCGGAACCCACGCCGCTCGACGGCAAGGGCCAGAAACCAAATGGAGCTTCATCCACTCCATAATTACCGAAATATCGGATGATGGAGGTGTCTCGAAGTCCAGCCGGATTGGTGGAATACGCCGTGTTGTAGAAGCTGCCGTGAATCTCGTAGAAGGTTTTGGCAGACAGTGTATGAGTGAATTTGCCCCCGATCATGTATCGGTCGACTTGGCTGGGAGCGAAATAATCGCTCGAATAGATGCGCGAGTTACCAAAACTGTTGCGGGATACCACGGCCCCTGCGATTCCAGATGCACTCTGAAAAAATCCAGGGTTTCCTGAATTGTTACTATTGGTTCCGGCTTCAGTGGAGTAAAAGCCTTCGACCGATAGTTTCATGCCACGACGGACATCACTTGTCAATTTCAACGACATCAGGTCGTTGGTATAACGGTCTTTCGACAGCGGAATCATGTACATGTTCTGCGTGCGACGGTAGGATGCCCAGAATCGAGCGTTACCCAATACACGGTTCAACAATGGGAGTGGACCACCGAAGCCGGCATCCAGCACATAATCAGGTTGCGAAGGTGCCATGTCTTTGCGATGCTGCCACAGAAAGACTTGTTGAGCGGCTTCTGGGGTCAAATGCAAGTTGGGATTTGGATCGGCCAACGAATTGGCTGCGACCACATTCCACCCGTTGAAGCTCGGATATTGACGACGCGTCCATGGATCCCATGATCCCGTGCCTGTGAATGCAACATCGGGGTCGACGAACGGACGAATCCAGTAAGAATTCGTACTGTTGATCGCTTCACCGAAATGTTTGCGACCAGGCGCATCGTGGCGGTAATAGATATCGAATTCGTAGCGATCCGATTTTCCTTCTTTGGTCACCACGTTGACAATACCTGACTGCACGTCTCCATACTCGGCATTAAATCCACCGGTTTGTACTTGAATTTCGGCCACTGAAGTGATGGAGACCGCTGTGAATGGCGATTTGTCGCGGTCATCGCGCAGTGTCAAACCGTTCACATTGAATGCGATCTCATCACTGGCACCGCCACGAACGCCCAACCCTTGAACACCGGCTTGCAAACCGACCACTCCTGTAACGGTGGTGACCGGTAGGTTCCGGATTTCTTCCGCACTCAAGTTCACTTGGCTCGACGAGACATCCCGTTGGACAACCGGACGCTCCGCAATGACGGTGACCTCTTCCCCTTGAAAGACTTCCTCGCGAAGGCGGATGTCGAGGGTCGTAGTCTGCCCGATATTGATTCGAACATCCGTGAACGTGATGGTTGTAAACCCGATGTAGGTTGCCTTCACCGTATAGGTTCCCGCCCGCACATTGATCACTGTGAAATACCCATCAAGGTCGCTGGCCGCACCGATGGTCAGCTCTTCAATGATGATGTTCACCCCGGTGAGCGGTTCTCCGGTTCGAGCGTCGCGAACGGTTCCTTCCAAACGGCCCGATTGGGCGGAGGCTATGGACAAAAGCCCGGTCAGAAGAAAGAGAACACTGGATTGTATAAGGAAACGAGTCCGTATAAAAGACGTCATAGATTGGTACTTGTGGATAGCCGGTACACGTTGAAGTTTTAAACTATTCATTTTGACCGGGTTTGTCAAAGCATTTAAAAAAGCCCTTCCAGTGATTTTGATTACCTTCTATCATACAATCATCTACACCACGATCCTGTCTTTCATGCGACTTATTTTCTACTTCGTACCCTTTATCCTATTGATAAATAATGCCATTGCGCAGCCTCGCTTTGGCACAACACCCCTTCCTAGTCCGCCATCCGAGTGGACATTAATGAAGGCTCATTCGATTGTGCCGATTGAGACAAAAAATTTACCTGGGGCGGATAAACGTCATGTTCTGAATGCCATCGCTTCGCCTGACGGCCGTTTCGTTGCTTACGAGCTGTATGGATCCAATTTGTTTGTATGGGATTCGGCCACGGGCTCGATGACTGATTTGGGCCAAGGTCACCGCCCCAAATGGGCGCGCGATTCACGCCACTTGGTTTACATGACCATTACGGAAAACGACCATCACGAGATCGAATCGGCCGCCATCCACATGGCCTCCGCGGATGGAGCCATTAATAAACCTGTCTTCATTTCATCTCAATGGATCCCCATCGATCCTGTATTTTCGTCGGATGGGAGCCGCCTCCTATTCTACAGCCTGTCTGCCGACGCACCTTACTACTTGGAGGTGCTTCAATGAAATCCATCTCCCTCCTCTTTTTCATGGTTGTCATCACAACCACTGCAATTAGTCAACCGGTGACGGGTTTGTCAGGTTGGTCGATTTTCCTCGACCAAGGTCATTCCCAAAAAGAGAACCAAGGTCTGTACAATTATTCCGAGGCGGAAAAAGTGCTCCGGATCGGGTTGCACCTCCGGCAGATGCTGCTCGAGCAGACCGATATCGACACCGTCTATGTATCTCGATCGTCGGATAATGACCAAGTGAGCCTGTCACAACGCACAGACCTTGCCAATTTCTTGGGTGCGTCGTTTTACTACTCCATCCATTCCAACGCAGGTGCACCCGCCGCGAACAATACCTTAATGTTATGGGGAGCGGACGGACAGGGAGTGGAAAAAACGCCCGCCGGTGGGAAGAAAATGGGCGACATCATGATTCAGGATCTTACCGCGTCGATGCGGATTCCCACCATCGGATCTCGCGCCGATTCTCCGTTCTATGGTGCTACCTCCCGAACCAGACCTTATTTGTGGGTGAACAACAATTCGAACATGGCGTCGGTCTTGTCTGAAGGTGGCTTCCACACGAATCCGACCCAACAACAACGGAATCTGAATGCGGAATGGAAGAAGTTGGAGGCGCAGTCCGCGTTTTGGTCGATTTTGCGGTATCACGGGCTGAGCCGTCCGAAAGTCGGCATTTTGACCGGAATCGTGAGCAATGTGGAATCAGGACGACCGATCAATGGAGCCACCATCACCGTTGGCGACAGAACCTACACCACCGATACGTTCGAAACCCTCTTCAACAAGTACTCGACCGATCCGAACCAACTCGCCAACGGCTTCTACTACCTTGAAGACTTCGTTCCCGGCGCTTCGTTAGACGTGTCCATCGCCGCACCTGGCTTCTACCTCATCCAACGCTCCGTCAATCTGAACGACACCACCTTCACATTCATGGATGCGCCGCTGGTCTCATCCGTCCCTCCTACGATCGTGTCGTTCAGCGAACCGAAGGCGAACGGCACGCCTATGGTCATCCGATTCAGCCGTCCGATGCATCGCGACAGCACCCTGCTGGCCTTGTCCATAACGCCAGTTCTCAACATCAACTTCACGTGGATTGACGATCGGACATTGAGCGGGCAAGCAGATAACCTCCAGAATGATACCGAATACACGGTGTCCATCAGCACATCCGCCGAAGACCGGTACGAACACAAATTGGCATCCCCCTATTCGATGACGTTCTTGACGGCGCCATTGGATGTGACGCCACCGACGATCGTGAACTCGTTCCCGGTCAACTATTCCTACCGTGTGGAGCAGCAACCCATTCTATCGTTTCAGTTCGACGAACGACTTGATCCCACATCCATCAACGATTCAACAGTCACTTTGGAAGGTCCTTCCGGCCCTATTGTTGGCACTGTGCGTTATTTCGAGCGCGGGACTCGGGGTGTTATCCAATTCTTTCCGAGTGTCGCCCTGGTGGGAAATACGCCCCACCATATGACTGTGAATGCGGCCGTGCTTGATTTGGCCGGAAACCAGTTGGAATCTGCGCTGGAACATGTGTTTGTCACAGGCGAATCC
>CAYPOI010000008.1:54623-55826 GCA_964412365.1 uncultured Chitinophagales bacterium
GGCATCGTTTGATGCGGGCGTAGCGGCTTGGTGGGTCCCGCAAGAAAGCGGTAGCACGACCGGAATCGTTACAGAGCAAACCTCTCGCACGGCTGAAACCACCCTCACGAACCCGATCACCGGTTCCACTGGATCCATGAAACTGGCCTACGGATGGATACCCAATGCCGGAAATTGGCTCATCCGCCAATACATTCCGCCCACTCCAACTGGAAACAACCCACGCATCACTACAGCTGGTTTGCTTGAAGCCTACATCTTCGGGGATGCGAGTGGAAATCAGTTCCGATTCATGGTGAAGGATGCGAACGGACATCTCGAAGGCAGCCCCTGGACCACCATCGACTGGCTCGGATGGAAACGTGTTCAGTTCGACATGCGCTCAGGTCAATCCGTGCCTTGGGTTGGCGGTGCAAATGGCGTACTCGACGGCACCTTGTATACCGATAGCTTTCAAATGACCTACGGGCTCAATGGAGCCTCATCCGGTGAGATTTATATCGATGATTACCGGTTTGTCAGTATAACGTCGGAGACGACTTCCATTGAGTCGAAGGACGATGGACGTGGGACGATGGACGAATTCGCACTCGAACAGAATTATCCGAATCCGTTCAATCCAACAACGTCGATTCGGTTTTCTCTTCAATCGTCACACGTCACACGTCTCACGGTATACGATATCTTAGGACGTGAGGTCGCGGTTTTGGCAGAAGGGATGATGTCGGCTGGATCGCATCAAGCCACCTTCGACGGATCGAATCTGGCATCCGGGGTGTACCTGGTCCGGCTTCAAGCCGGAAACCACGTACGCACCATGCGGATGCTTCTGATGAAGTAGATTATTTGACGAGGGTCATCAACCGGGTGATCCTCGTTCCATCGGCCACCAGTTCGTACATATACACGCCACTTGCCAGCTCGGACGCATCGAATTCAACCGAATGCGTTCCAGCTGCTTTCGGGCCGTTCACCAATACAGCGATTTCACGACCCAAAAGATCGTAGACCGTGAGACGTACGGACGCAAAATCTCGCGTCCCCACACGAAAACCGATAACCGTTGAAGGGTTGAACGGGTTAGGAAAGTTCTGTTCAAGAACAAAATCGTCCATCGTCCCACGTCCATCGTCATTCCGGTCTACGGAAACCGTCTCCCCCGCCACAAAGCTTTGCGCTTCGCTCACCGTGAGCGTGTCCGAA
>CAYPOI010000009.1:0-52840 GCA_964412365.1 uncultured Chitinophagales bacterium
AACCCGCTCAACTTTGTGAATAACTTCGCTTCTGTGAGCGTGGAATTGGTGTCGGAAGCGAAAGAAGAGGTTGATCGTCTTGTTTCAACATTCAACCTTCAACCTTCAACATTGAGGGAAACCCTTGGCGACATCGACCAAAACTTGCATAAAATCGTCGAACACGGCACCCGCGCCGATAAGATCGTCAAGTCGATGCTGATGCACTCGCGCGGTGGATCGGGCGCCAAAGAACCGACCGACATCAACGCGCTGGTCCAGGAATACGCGAATCTGGCATTTCATGGGATGCGGGCGGCAAAGAATCCGATCACGGTCGACATCCGCTACGAACTCGATCCAAAAGCCGGAACGATTCCGCTTATCGTCGAAGATTTTTCCCGCGTGATCCTGAATTTGTGCAACAATGCGTTTGATGCCCTTCGGGATAGCGCGATGCGCGATGTTAAAAGTGCGACGTCAGACTCTTCGAATTCAGCATTCAGCATTCAACATTCAACCTTCAACATTGGTCTTGAGAACCAAGCGCACCCCCGGCACCCTCACCATCGACGTGGAGGACAACGGCCCCGGAATCCCTGCCGACATCCAAGACAAAATCCTTCAACCATTCTTCACCACGAAGAAGGGCACCGAAGGCACGGGATTGGGATTGTCGATCTCGAACGACATCCTTCAAGCCCACGGCGGCACAATATCGGTCGACTCGGTACCCGGCAAAACCACATTCATCCTGATCATGCCTTGCTGACGCGTGACGCCGCATTAGTATATTGATTTGGTTGTCACTTAGTCCTTCGAATAACACCTATGTTTGCAATAGCTTGGATCCTGGCGCTCTTTGTCAGTGCGCCCCCGTCCGTCGTTTCCGATTCGCTCTTTGATCCCACCACAGGCGTGGTCTTTCTTTCCGATTTCGATGGATGGACCTACATGCCAGGCGACGACCCCGCCTATGCCGATCCCGCATTTGACGACTCGGCCTGGTTTCCCACATCCCCTGGCGAGATCCGCCTCGACTCCGACGCTCCCGATTCCGTCGCTTGGTCCGGTATCGGCTGGTTCCGATTCCGATTCACCATCGATTCCACCTTGGCAAACACACCGCTCCTGTGGCGAGTTGGCACTTGGGGTGGTGTCACTCTCTTTGTAGATGGCTTGGAACATGGTTCCTGGGGTCGACCACATGCCAATCCCGATTCCATCATCCACGACTATCCTCTGAACCAACTGCCCCAAGTGCCCCCTGTCCGTCTTGAGTCAGGACGCACGTACACGTTGGCCATTCGCTACGCAAACAAACAAGAACCCGATGTCTTTCGATGGCTCAATGAACCGAGCAATATCGATCCGCTTGTCCGACTCGCCAAGCCCATGTATGCCCAGTTCCTACTGGATTCGTCTCGCGAAAGCCTGTTCATGAACCTATCATGGATTGCCACCATGGCGCTGCTTTCTTTGGTGTTTTTCTTTTTCTGGTTATTGAACCGTCATGATCATTTGATTGGCTACACGTTCTTGTTCACCATACTTCTGCTTGCGGCGCAGTTGGCAAGTTCTCTACCCGACCTCTTCAGAGTGGATTTCTACACCTACACCATCACGCAGATCTTCTTCGACATATTCATCGGTTTCGCCATACCCATCATGGTCATCATCATGAACCTCGTGATCGGTAAGCGACCGCCGCAAATCGTGTATTGGATGGGGTTCGTTTGGATATTCTTCATCTATCTGATCTACTCCACCGAATACGGTCTGATTACGTTGATCGCTTATGTGTTGCTTGCCGGCGTTCTGGTCGTGTGGCGCGTCGTGAACGAATGGACGTTGATGAAACAGGAGGGATGGGTCATCCTGATATCCATCATGCTGGTGGTCATCGCCTTGGTGCAAAGCGTGATGGCCGCATACATCCCAAATATGCTGACCAATGTCTTTACCGAGTTTCTCAATTTTTCCCTCGTCTATCTGAGTATTCCGATCGGCATGCTCATCCACATCACATTGGGGTATACACGACTGAGTCGTGAGCGGAATCAAAAACTCGAGAAGGAAGTGGCCGAAGCCACCGCGCAACTCAGGTCGACCATGGCCCAGCTCGTGCAACAAGAAAAGCTCGCCTCCCTCGGGCAGCTCACCGCCGGCATCGCGCACGAAATCAAGAATCCGCTCAATTTCGTGAACAATTTCGCGAGTGTGAGCGTGGAGTTGGTGTCGGAAGCGAAAGAAGAGGTGGATCGTCTTATTTCAACATTCAACATTCAACCTTCAACATTGAGGGAGACTCTCGGCGACATAGACCAAAACTTGCATAAAATCGTCGAACACGGCACCCGCGCCGATAAGATCGTCAAGTCGATGCTGATGCACTCGCGGGGTGGAAGCGGGAATAAAGAAGCGACCGACATCAACGCCCTGCTTCAGGAATACGCGAACCTGGCGTTTCACGGGATGCGGGCGGCGAAGAACCCGATCACGGTCGACATCCGTTACGAGCTCGACCCAAAAGCCGGTTCCATCCCGCTTGTGGTCGAAGACTTCTCCCGCGTCATCCTGAATTTGTGCAACAATGCGTTTGATGCGATGCGGGATAGCGCGATGCGCGACGTTAAAGGCGCGATGTCAGACTCTTTGAATTCAGCATTCAACATTCAACCTTCAACATTGGTCCTGAGAACCAAGCGCACCCCCGGCACCCTCACCATCGAGGTCGAAGACAACGGCTCCGGCATCCCCGCCGACATCCAAGACAAGATTCTCCAGCCGTTTTTCACCACCAAGAAAGGCACGGAGGGAACCGGGTTGGGATTGTCGATTTCGAACGACATCCTTCAAGCCCACGGTGGATCGATGTCGATCGACTCGGTGCCCGGCAAAACCACATTCATTCTGACCCTACCATGCTGATGCGCCTCGCCTCACTGACTTTCCTCATCACCGCGGCCGTGTTGCCGCTTCAAACCCAAGCTCAAAGCCTTGATCGGATGCATTTCGAGCGATTCCGAGTGGAGCATGGATTGCCCAGCAACTGGGCTCGCGACATCACCCAAGACAAAGACGGGTATCTGTGGATTGCCACCGAAGCCGGACTCTCCCGCTACGACGGGTACTCGTTCAAGACGTTCACTCATGTGCGCGACGATTCGACCAGTCTGTCGAACGACAGCGTATCGGAGGTGATCACGGATCTGAACGGCGTGCTTTGGATCGCGACTGCGAATGCACTGAATCGCTATGATTCCGATGAGAACCGGTTCTACCGGTATCGCCATGATCCGAACGATTCCACGACGTTGCCATCCGGAACCATCGGAAGCATGTATCAAACCCGAAACGGGACACTTTGGGTAGGGATGAATACGGGCGAACTGGCGTCGATGGACATCGCGACGGGTCGCTTCACTCGGCATCCGCTCGATCGTACAAGGTACAGCCGGAATGCAACGGGCACGTATGTGGTCACTGACCTTGCCGAAGATTCCGCCGGCCGCTTGTATGTCGGTATCGATGGTGGCGGCATTCACGTGATGGATTCCCAAACCGGAAGGAGTCTGGATCATTGGATCACGGATCCATCGGACCCCGAATCCATCCCCAACATGGTGATCAGCTCGCTGTTTGTGGACCGCGACGATGTGCTGTGGGTCGGTTACCGGGCGCGCTTTGTCACCGAGCTCGAATCTCCACCGATCGGATCGGAATCCGGACTCTTCCGCCGCTTTCTCAAAACCGGCGAGACACGCGTCTACACGTATCAAGGTGCACGGCAACCGGCGTGGTGGGTGTTGCTTTCTGACATCCGGCAAACCAGCGATGGCGTGGTTTGGATCACCAACAGCGCTGGAAACGTCATCTCCTTGGCAAGATATATGCCCGAATCGGACGGTTTCCACATCTACACCTACGAATCCGGAAACCCGAACTCCCTGCCTTGGAGTTACGCCACGGCGCTCTATGAAGACATAGACGGAATCCTGTGGGTGGGCACCTCGCGAGGCTTGGCCAAGTCGGACCGCGCACGGCTTCAGTTGGATGCGTTCACCGCGATTCCGGGAGACCCGTTTCATTTTCTGAATCTGCATTACGGCATTTTGGAAGTGCGCGACAACGTCTTCTGGTTCAGTAACGACGGCTTAGATGCGTTCGAATGGAATCGGACGACTGGGGCCATCCGTACGCTCCCGTTTGAAGGCTCCATCCTTATGGCCGACACCCGGGGCACGAACACCGGCCGCCAAGCGGGTGTGTTCGATGGGAAACGGACCGTATGGTTCAATTCAGCGAACAATGTCTTTTCCAGCATCGATGTGGTGACTTTGAAAACGACACCCTTGTTTCCGATCAGCCCGAATTTTCAGACATCCTCGCTCTTGGCCTTGGAATGGATGCCCGACAGCACGTTGTGGATATCCTCGTCCGAAGGGGTGAAAGAGTACAATCCGATTACGAAAAAAGCGACCCCGGTGCAGGTGAATACGACTCTGAATCTTATTGAGATAGGTCCTACCGGCACCGTTTGGGCGATGGATTATAACGGATTGCTTGACTCGACCTCAACCCTCCGCGGCAATCTCTTGGGGCGGATGGATCTGAATTCCAACCAGTTCAAACCTGTCGTCATCACGCAACAGTATCGGGACGTCCTCGCGCATGGGATTGTCCGTTGGTTCATCGAATCGCGTGATGGAACCCTCTGGTTTGGCCGGAGCGATGGCTTGCTTCGCTACGTGCCATCAACCGAAACCTTCACGTTGTTCGACAAATCGAAAGGGCTCGCGTACTACAACGTGTACACCATCATCGAAGACGCAGCCGGATTTCTGTGGATGACCACCGAACACAGCATCTCGCGATTCGATCCAAAAACCGAACGATTCCGCCACTTCGAGAAGGAAGACGGACTGCGTCCGTTTCGGATGAACCGCGGATCCGCGTTACTGCGCAAAAACGGGGAAATCCTGTTCGGTGGTGTCGGGGGTGTGAACATCTTCCATCCCGCATCCATCCGCGATTTATCCACCGCACCACGAATCCTCATCACCGATGTGAACGTGGCTGGCAAGCCCCGGCCAAAGAACGGAGACGTCTCCATCGATTGGGCCGACAACGAGATCAGCATCGAATACGTCTCGATCAACTTCCGGAATACCAGCCGAACCACCTATTCGTACATGTTGGAAGGCTATCATGACGACTGGGTGGATGCGGGCACTCGGCGGCTCATCCAGTTCACGAACCTGCCTCCGGGTCGGTATATCTTGTTGGTAAAGGCGACGAATGCGGAAGGATTGGTGTCGGAGGTGCCGGCTCAGCTCTCCATCCGCATCCTACCGCCGTGGTGGAGAACGTGGTGGGCGTATGCATTCTATGCTGGGATGTTCATCGGGCTGGCGTTCGGAGTCGACCGTGTGCAGCGCCGCCGACTCATCCGCAAAGAGCGTGAGCGCACCCAAGAACACGAATTGGCCCAAGCCAAAGAGATCGAGAAGGCTTATACGGAATTGAAAACCACTCAAGCGCAGCTCGTACAGCAAGAAAAACTGGCCTCCCTCGGTCAGCTCACCGCCGGCATCGCGCACGAAATCAAGAACCCGCTCAATTTCGTGAACAACTTCGCGAGTGTGAGCCGGGAGTTGGTGTCTGAAGCGAAAGAGGAGGTAGAGCGTCTTGTTTCAACCTTCAACATTCAACCTTCAACATTGAGGGAAACACTCGGCGACATCGACCAAAATCTGCATAAAATCGTCGAACATGGCACTCGTGCCGATAAGATCGTCAAGTCGATGCTGATGCATTCGCGTGGCGGAAGCGGGAAGAAAGAGGCGACCGACATCAACGCGCTGGTCCAGGAATACGCGAATCTGGCATTTCATGGGATGCGGGCGGCGAAGAATCCGATCAATGTCGACATCCGCTACGAGCTCGACCCAAAAGCCGGCTCCATCCCGCTCGTGGTTGAAGATTTCTCCCGCGTGATCCTGAATTTGTGCAATAATGCGTTTGATGCCCTTCGGGATCGAGCGATGCGCGATATTAAAGGTGCGACGTCAGACTCTTCGAATTCAGCATTCAACATTCAAACTTCAACATTAATACTACGAACGAAGCGCACCACAGGTGCTATCGTAATTGAAGTGGAAGACAACGGCCCTGGCATCCCTGCCGACATCCAAGACAAGATCCTTCAGCCATTCTTCACCACGAAGAAAGGCACGGAGGGTACGGGGTTGGGGCTGAGCATTACCCACGATATCGTGAAGGCCCATGGCGGTAGCATGGACATTCATTCACAACCGGGGCAAACGATTTTTACCATCAAATTTAATAGATAATGGAATACAGATTTTTAGGACGATCCGGATTAAAGGTATCGGCACTTTCATTCGGGTCATGGGTCACATTCGGGGAGCAGGTAGACACAGACCTTGCCTACAACCAGATGAAGACCGCATATGACGCCGGGGTGAACTTTTTTGACAATGCAGAAGGCTATGAGGGCGGAAAGTCTGAGGTGATCATGGGCAACGTGCTCCAAAAAGCAGCGTGGAAGCGATCGGATTTGGTCCTATCCACCAAGATTTTCTGGGGAGGCGCCGGACCCAACGATAAAGGCCTCTCGTTTAAGCATATCAAAGAAGGTACAGAGGCATCACTCAAACGGATGCAGACCGACTATGTGGACCTTTTGTTCTGTCATCGCCCCGACCTGTACACACCCATTGAGGAGACCGTGTGGGCGATGAATCAGATGATTCATGAAGGGAAGGCGCTGTATTGGGGAACCAGTGAGTGGAGTTCAGAGCAGATTCGTAAAGCGTATGATGTGGCTCGGCAAGAGCATCTACGTCCGCCCCTGATGGAGCAACCTCAGTACAACATGTTCCATCGGGACCGTGTGGAAAAAGAGTACGCCATGCTTTATAAGGATATTGGGCTCGGAACCACCATATGGAGCCCACTGGCTAGCGGACTACTTACTGGAAAATACAACGATGGGATTCCAAAGGGATCCCGTCTTGACCTTGAGAAGTACGGCTGGTTGAAAAAGAATCTTCTTGAGAGCAACGATGGGCGTGCCAAACTTGAAAAGGTGAAGAAGTTGGCTCCTTTCGCCAATGACCTCGGTATCTCAATGCCGCAATTAGCTCTGGCATGGTGCCTGAAGAATAAGAACGTCAGCACAGTCATCACCGGTGCATCTAACGTGAAGCAAGTGAAACAGAACCTGAGTGCCATGGATGTTGTGGACAAGCTGGATGACGACGTGATGAAACGGATTGAAGAGATATTAGATAACAAACCAGGGGTAGAGCAGGACTGGCGGAAATAGTATTTTATATTGGGATTGAACCTTACAATGGATATTATTACGGCTCACGGTGGGAGAATGACCGTGTCGAGTTCTTCGGAAAGATCCTGTTTCTCAATAGAATTGCCTTTAAAACAATGAGTCTAGAATGCTGAAATTTTTGGTTGTCGATGATGAAGTGGATGTGGAAATGCTGTTTCGCCAACACTTCCGCAAAGAGGTCCGCTCTGGAGATCTCATCCTTGAATTCGCTTTTTCCGGCGATGAAGCCCTTAAAGTTCTCCGCAACACGGATCCGCCTGATGTCATGTACATCTTCTCCGACATCAACATGCCAGGCATGACCGGCATCGAATTGCTCGAACAGGTGAAAGCGGAATTTCCATCCATCCATGTCAGCATGATTTCCGCCTATGGAGATGACGACAACATGAGAAATGCGATGACGTCTGGCGCCAAAGAGTTTTTCACCAAACCTATCGATTTTGAGAAGCTGAAAGAGGAGATCCGCCAGTATTCCGATAAGGAGGCCTAATGGCACGGAACATGGTTGAGCTTGCCGCTATGCTCGCTCAGCGCGAAGCCGAGCTAGCGGTCATCGGCAGTGTTCAAGAGGCCCTGGCTGCCAAGCGCGATTTGGCGGATATCTACACATTGGTGGGCGACCAGATCCGCGACTTGTTCGCTTCGCCGGCAGCCGGCATTTATACGTTCGACTTGTTGACAGGTACCGAGCATTTTCAGTACCTGTTTGAAGATGGGGAACGGGTATATCCGAAACCACGTCCATTGAACGATTTGCGTAAGTGGCTCATTGCGCACAAGTCCATCTTGCACGTGAATGAGAATGCCCAAGATGAGGTGTTGCGCATCACAGGCACACCAATGACATCCGTTCCTGGAACTCGGCTGCCCAAATCGCTTTTGTTCGTACCCATGGTGGTTGGCAATGAGGTGAAGGGATGTGTGAGTTTGCAGAATCTGGATGAAGAGAACGCCTACAGCGAGTCGGATGTCCGTCTGCTTAGCACACTGGTAAACAGCATGAATGTGGCGTTGGAAAGCGCGCATAATTTCAGCGAGTCGGTTCGCTTATTGGCCGAAACCGAGCAGCGTAATGCTGAGCTGGCCGTGATCAACAGTGTGCAGCGAGGCTTGGCCGACCAGATGGATCTTCAAGCTATTTATGATTTAGTGGGTGAGAAGATCCGTGACCTTTTCGATGCCCAAGTTGTTGCAGTGGCTACCTTCGACCATGAGCAACAATCCGAAATTTTCAAATACTTATTCGAGGAAGGTAAACGGCACTACCCCTCGCCCAGATCGTTAGATAAGATCCGCCTTCGGTTGATCAAAACTCAGAAGATGATTCTGATCAATGAAAACTCATCCGAAGCCTTTACCACAATCACAGGCGAAGCCCCAAAATCGGTTCCAGGTACGGAATTTCCAAAGTCAATGATCTTTGTGCCGTTGTCTATCGGTAGCCATGTGCGCGGTTATGTCAGCTTGCAGAATCTGGACAAGGAAAACGCCTTCAGCGAGTCGGATGTGCGCTTGCTCAACACTCTCGCGAATTCAATGAGTGTGGCCTTGGAGAATGCCCGCTTGTTCAATGAAACCGAGCAACGCAATGCCGAATTGGCCGTGATCAACAGCGTGCAAGACGGTTTGGTGGCGGAAATGGACATGCAAGGAATTTATGATCTGGTAGGAGAACGCATCCGCACGTTATTCGATTCACAAGTGACAGGCATCATTTCATTCGTGCACGACGAGAAGAAGGAGCATTTCAACTATTACTACGAGGACGGCGATCGCCTCTTTCCCAGCGATCGGTTTTACGATAACCTGCGCCAGAAACTGATCGATGAACGCACCACGTTGCTGTTTAATGAGAACACAACAGAGATCGTTTCCAAGATCAACGGTCAACCCTTCAAAGCCATACCTGGAACTCGGGTTCCTCAATCGGTGCTATTGGTACCGATGATCGCGGGTGATCAGGTCCGTGGATATGTCACCCTTCAGAATTTGGATCGGGAACACGCGTTCAGCGAGTCGGATGTGCGTTTGCTCAGCATGTTGACCAATTCGATGAGTGTCGCTCTAGAGAACGCCCGGTTGTTCAACGAGACAGAACAACGAAATGCCGAGTTGGCCGTGATCAACAGTGTGCAAGACGGTCTGGTTGCCGCCATGGACATGAAAGGTATTTACGACCTCGTCGGCGAGCGCATTCGTGGTCTTTTCGACGCACAGGTGACCGGCATCTACACCTTCGATCAAGCCCGTGGACTCGAAATCTTCCAATATCTCTTCGAGGATGGGGAACGCCTCTATCCGGATCATCGCCCGCTGAACGCCATCCGTTATTGGCTTATCAAGAACAAAACCATCTTGAACATCACCGAAGATGCGGATGAGGGGGTCTTTCAGATCACCGGCGAACGGCATCTGCCTGTACCTGGCACGCGACTTCCCAAATCGTTGGTGTTTGTGCCACTCATTGTAAACGATGAGGTCCAAGGATGTGTGAGTCTGCAGAATCTGGATCGTGAAAACGCCTTTAGTGATTCGGATGTTCGGTTGCTCAACACGCTGGCCACCACCATGAGTGTGGCTCTTGAGAACGCTCGTTTGTTCAGCGAAACAACACGTCTTTTGGCTGAGACCGAACAACGAAATGCCGAATTGGCGGTGATCAACAGTGTACAGGATGGCTTGGTTCGCGAAATGGACATGCAGGCTATTTACGACCTCGTTGGTGAACGCATTTGCGACGTGCTGAACACGCAAACCATGATCATCCGCACCTTCGATCACAGAACCGGCCTTGAACATTGGCAATACGCGGTGGAGAAGGGCGTTCGGATTGAGGTGAATCCGCGTCCCCTGATTTGGGCAAACAAGATTTTGGTCGAGACGAAAGACTTCCTACTGATTAACGAAAAGTATGAGGAGATCGCCATTCGAGCCCAAGGAACAGCGATTACCAAGGGATTGGCTCCGAAATCGGCGATATTCGTCCCGATGATTGTCGGAGATGTGGTGGTCGGCTCGGTGAGTCTCCAAAACGTGGAAAGAGAACACGCCTTCAGCGAATCGGATGTGCGCCTGATCACCACACTGACCAACTCCATGAGTGTGGCCTTGGAAAACGCTCGGTTGTTCGATGAAACGAACCGGCTCTTGCGTGAGACCAATCAGCGCGCCTCCGAATTGGACACAGTGAACCGTGTGAGTAACGCCTTGGTTGCCCAGCTCGAGTTCGATGCCTTGGTGAAACTGGTTGGAGATATGATGCGAGAGACATTCAATGCCGACATCGTCTATTTGGCCATGCACGACCGGGAGACGAACTGGATCCACTTCCCCTATTATCACGGCGATGTGAGCCAATCGCGAGCATTCGGTAACGGCATCACGGAGAAAATCATCACCACAAAGCAAGCCATTTTGGTCAATGAAGACCTCGATGCGGCGTACAAGACACTGAATGCGGAGAAGCGTGGCAAATCGGTGGCGTCTTTCCTAGGTGTGCCAATTCTCGCAGGCGAAGATGCCATCGGGGTAATCAGCATTCAAAGCACAGAGATGGAAAATCGATTCGGCGATAGCGACAAGAGATTGCTCAACACCATTGCGGCGAACGTGGGCGTAGCTTTGGAGAATGCCGAGGCCTATAAGAAGCTGCATTCAGCCTTGAACGAACTCAAAGCCGCCCAAGAACAGCTTGTGCAGCAAGAGAAACTAGCATCGTTGGGTCAGCTCACCGCCGGTATCGCGCACGAGATCAAAAATCCGCTCAATTTTGTGAACAACTTCGCCAGTGTGAGCTTGGAATTGATTGAAGAGGCCAGGCAGGATGTTATCGGTTTTCAGTTTTCGGCGAACGGTGAAGACTCCCAACAGACAACCGAAAACAGACAACTGAAAACCCGTCTCGAAGAGACGTTGTCAGACATCGGCTTGAATCTGAAGAAGATTCACGAACACGGCACCCGTGCCGACAAGATCGTGAAGGGGATGCTGATGCACTCGCGCGGCAAATCGGGCGACATCCAAAAGACCTCCATCAACGGCTTGGTCGACGAGTATGTGAATCTGGCTTACCACGGAATGCGTGCCACCGATCCTTCATTTTCAGTCGATATCAAGACCGAACTGGATCCCGCAGTGGGCGATCTGAACGTCGTGCCTCAGGATTTGAGCCGAGCCATTCTGAACATCGTGAACAACGCCTGTTATGCGGTGAACGAGCGCAAACGCGGAAAAGGGTATTCCGAAGGTGTGAAACCGACCGTTGTGGTGAAGACCAAGATGTTGAAAGACAGCGTGCTCATTAGTATCCGCGATAACGGAACGGGTATACCAGACACGGTTCGTAAGAAGATATTTGAACCGTTTTACACGACAAAACCAACCGGAGAAGGTACAGGACTTGGATTATCCATGACCTACGATATCATCGTGCATACCTTAGGCGGTAAACTGGATATAGAAACTAAGGAGGGGGAATTCACTGAATTCCTGATTCACTTACCTCATGCAAAATAGGGATAGCACATGGCGAATCTGATGGACGTTACGGCCAGGCTCGCCCAACGGGAGGCGGAGTTGGCGGTGGTTGGCGCGGTTCAAGAGGCCTTGGTCTCGCGCATGGAATTGAGTGAAATTTATGCGCTGATCGGTGAGCGGATACGTGAGCTATTCGATTCTCAAGTGGTGTTTATCGCCACGTTTGATTTTGAAAATAGTGTCGAGCACTTCAACTATTATTTTGAGGATGGCCAACGCTTCTACCCCTCGGAGAGGCCGTTTGACAACATTCGAAAACGGATCATTCAAACGAAGCAGACACTTCTGATCAACGAGGATGCGGATGCGATATCCGTAGAGATTACCGGGCGTCAACGGGTAGCCATACCAGGAACCCGATTGCCGAAGTCTCTTATTTTCACACCGCTGACCGTTGAAAATGAGGTTCGAGGATACGTCAGTTTGCAAAACATCGATCGGGAACATGCGTTCAGCGAGTCAGATGTGCGTCTTCTCAGCACACTCGCCAATACCATGAGCGTGGCTCTCGAAAACGCCCGCCTGTTCAGCGAATCGGCACGCCTCTTGGCCGAGACCGAGCAGCGCAACGCCGAGCTGGCCGTGATCAACAGCGTGCAGCAAGGCTTGGTGGCGCAGATGGACCTTCAAGGTATTTACGATCTGGTGGGCGATCAGATCCGTGATCTGTTTGAAGCGCAGGTGGTGATTATCGCCACGATCGACCCTGATCAGGGAATGGAGTATTTCAAGTACGCATTTGAGGATGGAAAACGGCATTATCCTGCGCAGCGTCCGCTCGACAAGATCCGGCTGCGTCTGATCAAGACCCGGCGCATTATCCTCATGAACGAAAACGCCGCCGAAGCGTACACAACGATCACAGGTGAGGAGCCCGTTGCCATTCCTGGCACGGTGTTTCCCAAATCGGTGGTGTTGGTACCGCTGGTGATCGGCGAGATGGTGCGCGGGTACGTGAGTCTGCAAAACCTGGACCGCGAACAGGCGTTCTCAGAGTCGGATGTGCGCCTTCTCAGCACGCTCGCCAACTCAATGACCGTTGCTCTTGAAAACGCCCGCCTGTTCAATGAGACCCAGCAACGTAATGCCGAACTGGCCGTGATCAACAGCGTGCAGGACGGGCTCGTGGCGGAAATGGACATGCAAGGCATCTACGAGCTTGTCGGAGAGCGCATCCGTAAGCTGTTCGATTCGCAGGTCACCGCCATCGTCACCTTCAACCATGAGGGAAAAAGCGAGCATTTCAATTATTTGTATGAGGATGGAGACCGGCTCTACCCGCGCGATCGGGCCTATGACAAGGTCCGCCGCAAGATCATCGAAGAACGCACCCCGTTGCTGTTCAATGAGAATGCGGCTGAAGAGCTTTCCCACATCAATGGCGAACCGCACAAACCTGTGCCCGGAACCCGTGTAGCGAAGTCGGCGCTATATGTGCCCATGTTAGCCAGCGATTCGGTGCGTGGGTATGTGACCTTGCAAAATTTGGACCGTGAGCAGGCCTTTTCCGAGTCGGATGTGCGCTTGCTTACCATGCTCACGAACAGCATGAGCGTCGCCTTGGAAAACGCGCGGCTCTTCAGCGAAACCACACGTCTCCTCACTGAAACAGAACAACGAAACGCGGAATTGGCTGTCATCAACAGCGTTCAAGACGGCTTGGTGCGCGAAATGGACATGCAAGCCATCTACAATCTGGTTGGTGAGCGGATTTGTGATGTGCTCAAAACCCAGACCTTGATCATCCGCACGTTCGATCATAAAGTGGGAATGGAATATTGGCAGTATGCGGTGGAAAAAGGAAAGAAGATCGAAGTGTCTCCGCGCCCACTCATTTGGGCGAACAAGATTCTGGTGGAGACCAAGAAATACCTGCTCATCAATCAAGACTATGAGCTGACCGCCATCCGCATGAACGGTTCTGCTGTCACCAAAGGACTTCCTCCAAAATCAGCCGTTTTTGTGCCGATGATGGTGGGGGATCTGGTCGTAGGATCGGTGAGTCTGCAGAATGTGGAGAAGGAAAACGCCTTCAGCGAGTCGGATGTGCGCTTGCTCACCACCCTCACCAATTCCATGAGCGTAGCCCTGGAAAACGCGCGTCTCTTTAATGAAACCACGCAGCGTGCTGCGGAAATGGATACGGTGAACCGCATCAGCCGAGCATTGGTGTCTCAGTTGGAGCTTGATGCGCTTATGAACATGGTAGGCGAGCAGATGCGCGACACCTTCAAGGCCGACATCGTGTATCTGGCCATGTACGACCGTGATTCGGGCATGATCACCTTTCCCTATGAGTACGGCGACAAGAACGCCCCTCGCAAGTTCGGCAACGGGTTCACCGAGAAGATTATCACGAGCAAAGAACCCCTGCTCATCAATAAGGATTTGTCGGAAGTGCGTGAATCGCTCAAATCGAAGCGCATCGGCCGCGAAACATCCTCCTTCATGGGTGTTCCCATCATCTACGGTGACGAAGCCGTGGGTGTGATCAGCATTCAAAGCGTGGAAGAAGAAAACCGGTTCGATGAAAACGATCAGCGCCTGTTGGCCACCATCGCGGCGAATGTGAGTGTGGCCTTGCAGAACGCGGAAGCCTATCGCAAACTCAGTTCGGCCGTGTCGGATCTCAAAGCCGCCCAAGAGCAACTCGTGCAGCAAGAGAAACTCGCATCGCTGGGTCAGCTCACCGCCGGTATCGCCCACGAGATCAAAAACCCGCTCAACTTCGTGAACAATTTCGCCAGCGTGAGTTTGGAAATGGTGGAGGAAGCGAAAGAAGAGGTTGACCGAATTTCTTCAACATTCGACATTCAACCTTCAACATTAGGTGAGTCCCTCGCCGACATCGGCCTCAATCTGAAGAAGATCCACGAACACGGCACCCGCGCCGACAAGATCGTGAAAGGGATGCTGATGCACTCGCGCGGAAAATTGGGCGACATCCAGAAGACCTCCATCAACGGCCTGGTCGACGAGTATGTGAATCTGGCGTATCATGGCATGCGTGCCACAGATCCGTCGTTCTCGGTCGACATCCGCACCGAACTCGACCCGGATGTCGGAGATTTGAACGTGGTTCCGCAGGACTTGAGCCGAGCCATTCTGAACATCGTGAACAACGCCTGTTATGCGGTGAACGAGCGCAAACGGGCCAGTGGATTCGCCGAGGGCGTGAAGCCGACCGTGATCGTGAAAACAAAGCGGATGTCGGATGGGATCCAGATCCGCATCCACGATAACGGAACCGGCATTCCGGATCAGGTCCGCAAAAAGATCTTTGAACCGTTTTTCACCACCAAACCTACGGGCGAGGGCACCGGACTCGGCATGTCGATGACCTACGACATCATCGTTCAGACGCTCGGTGGCAAGCTGGATGTCGAGACCAAAGAAGGCGAGTTCACGGAATTCACGATTCTGCTTCCATTCAAAAACATAACGGCCGCATGACCAACCGAATCCTTGTTGTCGACGACGAACCCGATCTTCAGATGCTGGTGCTTCAGAAATTCAGGCGTCAAATCCGTGATGGCGCCTATCAGTTCGATTTCGCTGAAAACGGCGCCGTGGCCTTGCGTATGGTTGAAGACAATCCCGATTATTCGCTCGTGCTCACCGACATTAACATGCCGGAGATGGACGGCCTCACGTTGCTGGGCCATCTGGGTGACCAGAAGCGGGCCGATTTGAAAACCGTGGTCGTGTCAGCATACGGCGACATGGACAACATCCGCACCGCCATGAATCGCGGCGCCTTCGATTTCATCACGAAGCCGATTGATTTCTCGGATCTCGAAACGACGATGCTCAAGACCATCGACGAAGTGGGTCGCATCCGCGAAGCGATGAAAGCGAAAGAGCAACTCTCGGGCATCCGCTTCGAGCTCGACACGGCGGCCCGCATCCAGCAGAAGATCCTCAAGCGCGATTATCCGACCTATCCGAACCGAAAAGAGTTCGATCTTTTTGCGAGCATGGTCGCCGCAAAAGACGTGGGAGGCGACCTCTTCGACTTTTTCTTCATCGATGAAGATCGCCTCGCTTTCCTGATCGGGGATGTGAGTGGAAAGGGCATCCCTGCCGCGATTTATATGGCTGTGTGCCGGACCATGATCCGCGCTGTGGCCTCGCAAGTGGTCGATCCGGGCGAATGCCTTCGCAAAGTGAACATGATGCTCATTCCGGAAAGCGAAATGACCACGTTCGTCACCGTCTTCTATGGTGTGTACAACACCCGCACGGGTGAAATCCGCTACTGCAATGGCGGACACAATCTCCCCTACATCCGTCGCGTCGACGGACGTGTCGAGATACTTGAAGCCACCGAAGGTCTGTTGTTGGGCAAAATCCCGAACATCGAGTACGATGTGAAAAAGGTGAAACTGGCCAAAGGCGACATGATTGTGCTATTCACGGATGGGGTCACCGAAGCGATGGATCCGGACGGTGAGATGTATGAGGAACCGCGCTTCGAAGAGTTTCTGGCACGTCCTGCGAACGACAATCCAGGACATCTGGTAAAGGGCGCGATGGCCGATGTGCTGTCGTTCACCCGAGGCGCCGATCCATCAGACGACATCACGCTTCTCGCCTTACAGCATTTGGCGTAACACCCATTGCTGGCGGCCACGCACATAGGGACCAGGATTGCTGATTTTCATCCGCTTCGGATTGGGAAGTACCACCGCCATTAACGCAGCCTGGCTCGCCGTAATTCGCTTCGCCGGTTTCTTGAAATACCGCTGCGAGGCCGCTTCCGATCCGTATACGCCTTCGCCGAACTCGGCGATGTTCACATACAATTCGATGATGCGTTTCTTGGGCAATACGAGTTCCAACCAAACGGTGTAACCCGCTTCAAGGCCTTTGCGAAACCAACTTTGTCCGGGCCATAGAAACAGGTTTTTCACAACTTGTTGGGAAATCGTACTGGCACCGCGCACTCGTCGTCCGCGTTCACGATCATTCAAGGCCTTTTTGATCGCCTTCACATCAAATCCGTCGTGGTCCCAAAATAACTGGTCTTCGGATGCGACCATCGCCTTAGGCACCCAATCGGAAATGTCTTTCATAGGCACCCAATCGTAGTTCAGTTCGCCTCCATCCATCACGTGAAGAACCATGAATGCAGTGATGGGCGGTGGAATCCAACGGTAAGCCACCGTCAGAACCAAGGGAAGCGTGAAGAGAACCCCCACGCAGATCAACACCCACTTTAAGAACCTCAACTCAGTAGCCTCGGTGCGTGCCGGATCTGGTCAAGGGTTGGATGTTGGCTTTGCGACGTCCGGTTACCTCGTACAAGCGGATGAGGTCTTTTTTACCGGCCATTTCCAAAGATTCGAATTCCGATGTCTCAAATACGCCGTCGACTTCGACCAACGTACTTTCGCTGATGAGAATGGAATTCGGTTTTTTCTTCGTCATCGATTCAATGCGCGACGCTACGTTCACGGCATCACCAATGACGGTGTATTCGATGTGATCGATGGTGCCGACATTTCCGACAACCACCTCGCCGGTGTTGATACCGATTCCGATCTTAATTTCTTCACCCAAGACATCGCGATACATGATGTTCACTTTCTTGAGGGCTTCCATCATATCAAGCGCGCATTGAACAGCGTTTTCTTGGTTTTCCAGATAGCTGTTTGGAGCACCGAAGACGGCTAGGACGCCATCACCAATCAATTTGTTCACAGAACCGAAGTTCTTGCGGACGGGCTCGGTCATGATCGACCAGAAATCATTCAAAAAGGAGACCACGTCGCTTGGGCTCACACGAGCAGCGAAGCGGGTGAAATTCCGGATATCGGCGAAGAGAACGGATACGACGCGGGTCTCACCCATCATCATGTCGTCTTCATTTCGATACAACGTTTGAGATACGACTTGTTCGGGCACATAGCGCTTGAACAATTCCAAAATACGGGTCTGTTCGTCGACAGATTTCTTCAATTCGATGGACAACGATTTGTTGTCTTCCATCAAATTGCTTTGTTGTACAGCCAGACTAAGCACCACTTGAGCTTCATCGAAGTCGAATCCACTTTTAAGGTAGGCGAATAATTTTTTTGATTTGACGGCGGCTTTGACGGCGTGCAAATCCTGACCAGAAGTCATCAATATCGAAAGCAACTGGGGAAATGTGGAGTGGATGCTTTCACAGAATTGGAGGCCGCTCATATTGGGCAACCGATCGGCTACCAACGCCACATGCATGTCGAATTCCTTCAAAATACGCGCTGCAGTGCGTGTATCGGAGGCGGTGAACACATTGAAATACGGTACGAGTCCGTCGCGCAGTTCTCCCAGCGACACTTCGTCCGTGTTCAAAATCAATATGTTACCGTTGTTCTTCATATATAGAATGTACCAAGTGGCAATCTAACGAGTAGTTTCGCTAAATGCAATACCTTGTAGACTTAGCGCTTTCACCCTGTTTTCTCTCCATTGTTCCACACGGGAGGTGAGGGTCACATACACAACCGGAATGAAAACCAGGGTGATGAGGGTGGATGCGGTGAGGCCTCCGATCACCACTCGGGCCAATGAGGCTTGCAGTTCGCCACCCGATCCGATTCCGAAAGAAAGGGGAAGCAGACCGAGAACCGTTGTGAGGGTGGTCATCAAGATCGGGCGAAGGCGTAGCTTTCCGGCCGCGATAACGGCTTCCACCAATGGGAGTCCTTTTTCGCGACGCATCAGGTTGATGTAATCCACAATCAGAATGGCGTTGTTTACCACGATTCCGACCAACATCACCACGCCCATCAGGCTTTGCATGTTCAATGTGGTGCCGGTGAGAAGCATTACGGGCGCGATGCCGATGAGCGCAAGCGGAACCGAGAACATCACGATGAGCGGATCCAAAAACCGTTCGAATTGTGCCGCCATCACCATATAGATCAGAGCGAGAGCCATAAGGATGGCCAAGTTGAAATCGGCTTGTGCTTTTTGCTGCTCTTCGTATTCGCCGCCGAAATAGACAGAATAGCCATCCGGAAACTCCATTCCGGCCAACGCACCCTGGACCCGGCTCACTGCGTCGCCGATAGGGACACCCGTTTGAAGGTTGGCCGTGATATACGTCACACGTTGGCTGTTCACGCGGGCGATGTTCGTGGGGCCACGTCCGGCTTCCGACGAAATCACCGTCGAAATCGGAATCACTTGTCCGGATGGGACCTTGATCGAAATATTGTCCAAATCCAGCAGATTGCGTCGATCTTCGGGACGGAGGCGGACATTGATCGGAATCTCTTCCCCATCAATCCGATAATAGCCGGCTCTGGATCCACCTACGTTGGTTTGGATGGCCGTTGCGACCTGACGAGAAGACAGTCCCAACTGAGCGATACGCTCGCGATCGAGCTTGATACGTTGTTCGGGACGGCCGTCGCGTTCGCCCACACGCGCATCCACGATGCCTGGCAAAGGTTCGATGCGCGATACCACTTGCCGGGCCAGTTGTGCTGAGGTTTCGAGGTCGTAGCCACGGATCTGCAATTGCAGGGCTTCATCCCCTCCGCCGGAACCGAAAATGCGGCGGAAAATCCACATGCCGCTTTGAGCACGGACATCGATTTCCGCACCCGGAATGGTACCTGTAATGCGGTTGCGGATCTGGTCTGTCAACTCGTTCGGAGAAATGGACAGATCGGAAAGCGGATACAGCGCCAATTCGATCTCACCTTGACCGTTTCGTAGTTCGGTGGAGTAATACTTGACCACATTTGGTGGTATGATCTCTCGCACGATGCCATCCAATTCTTCCAAGTATTCTTTCACGACGGAGATGTTGGTGCCATCATCCATCCGCATGCGGATTCGGATTTCGTCGGCTTCGGATTGTGGGGCCAATTCCACAGAAATGGTTCGAACGGCATAGGTGGAAATCATCAATAAACTGAGCGCACCGAACACGATGGTTTTCTTGTTCTGCAGGGCTTTGGTGAGCAACAACTCGTAGCGATTTTCCAAGCGCGAAAAGATCTTCTGTGTGCGTGTCTGAACCTCATCCCCATTTTCATCCACATTCACGCTCATGAACCGGCTGGCCAGCATCGGAACGAGGGTGAGAGCCACCAACAGGGAGCAGATGAGGGCGAATACCACGACGGTGGCCAATTCCTGAAACAGGATTCCCATCACGTTTTGCATGAACACAACGGGTAGAAACACCACACAAGTGGTGATGGTGGAGGCGATCACGGCGCCGGTCACTTCTTTGGTGCCGATGATGGCCGCTTCCTTGCGACCGTGTTTGCCCAATCGGGCTCGAACGATGTTTTCGAGCACCACGATCGCATTATCGACGATCATGCCGACACCGAGGGCGAGTCCGCCGAAACTCATCTGATTCAGGGTGATGCCACCGAAATACATCAGCGCGAACGTGGCGATGATGGAGATAGGGATGGAAACGGCAATGACCAATACGGTCGAGCCATTCCGCAGAAATGCGAACAAGACGATGACGGCCAAGATGCCGCCCCAAACCGCTGAGTTCCGCACATTGTTGATGGAATCTTGGATGAACACACTTTGATCTCGGATGACGATCAGATCCAAATCTTCGCGCATGGAATTGATGAGCTCGACTTCCTTCAGCACCTGATTCGACACGTCCACGGTGTTGGCGCCGGTCTGCTTACGGATGCCGAAGCGAACCATCGGAAGGTCGTTCACCTCGATGAATCGACCGATGTCTTGGTAATCATAGCTGACATTGGCCACGTCCCGCACCCGAACCGGAGCGCCTTCCACCACACGGACCACCGTATTGGCGATGTCTTCAACGGTTTCAAATTCTCCCAGTGTGCGGATGTACAAGTCGCTGAGTCCGTCCTTCACATTGCCACCGGGCTGATTGGTGTTTTCCGCGCTGATCGCGGCAACCACGTCTTGCGCGGTAAGTTCGGCGGAAGCCATACGATCGCGAAGCATTTCCACGCGCACTTCATACGATACGCCGCCCCATACATCGATCGACCCCACTCCAGGTATTTGCTCGAATCGTTTTGCCAAATCCCGTTCAATCAGACGTGTAAGCTTGGCGATGTCCATGTCGGAGCGGGCGCCAAGAACCACAACCGGGGAATCGTTCGGGTCGAACTTCCAGATTCCGGGTGGACTCGCTTCATCCGGCAACGCGCTTCTGAGTCGATCCAAAGCGGCTCGCAAATCGTTTGTGGCTTCATCCAGATTGATGCCTTGTCGGAAATTCAAGGTCACCCGGCTGTTGCCTTCACTTGAGTTGGAGCTGATGCGTTCCACATTCGGGATGCCGGCAAGTGCGTTTTCAACCCGTTCGGTGACGAGCCGTTCCATTTCTTCCGGACCCACATTGTCGTAGTTCACATAGACCGTGAGTTGTGGAAACTCGATCGGTGGCAACAGGTCGACCGGTAATTCTCGGAACCCGATCATGCCCAGCGTAATCACGATCAGGAAAACCATCGCCGTGGCGACCGGACGTTTGATGGAGGTTTGAGTGATAGGCATCAGGAATTGGATCTGTCTTTGATCAGATTGATCAGGTCGCGCGTCTGCAAGCGTTGAAGATTCAGGATGTGGGGCCATTCCACCATCCGCACACGGGCTTCTTTCGCATCATTGATAAGCATCTGGTGGCCGAGTGTCACCACCCAGGCGGTTGAATCCAATGCGGCGATAGCGCTCATTTCCCGACCTTTTGCAATGATGCGGACCGGGCGGAACTCGACCGGTGTGGGACCGAATAATTCAGGAGTGCGTGTTCCTGGTTCATCCGCGAACGTGATTTCGCGAGCCATCGTCGGTGCCACAAAAATGCCTTCCACACCTTGACGCGGATGTTTGTACAGAGCGCTGTTTGGAATCAGCGTGGCTTGCTCGGTTTCGCCATAGAGGATGTCGACAGAAACGAATGATCCTGGACGGATGAGACGTCCTGGATTCGGAACATCCAGCTCGCCTTGAGTGGAATAGGAAGCAGGATTCAGGAACGGAGAAATGCGATTGAGTGAGGCGACGATCACCGTGTCGGGAAACGCGGTGGATGTGATGAGAGCCGTCATGCCGATGCGGACCCGACTGAGCATCTGTTCATTCAGAATCACTTCGATATGCATCAGGCTCAGGTCGCCGATGATGAACATACGGGTGCTGTTGTTCACCACTTGGCCGATTTCAGCATTCCGCTGACCGATCGTCCCACCGATGGGTGATTTGACCACCGTGTTTTCGAGGGCGGTCTGGCTTTCGCGCAAGACCGAGGATGCTTGGTTTTCTTGAGCTTGGGAGAGCATCAGACCGGCTTCGGCTTGTTCCACCAAAGCCTCGAGAGCTTCGCGCTCGGCCACGCTTTCCATGTTTTGCGCCGATAAGGCGCGACTACGAGCGAGCTGGCCACGACGCTGGTTCAGCAAAGCCTGCGCTTGCATGGTTTGGGCTTTGGAGATCTCGAGGCCGGCTTGGGACTGGCGTAGTCGCTCACGGGCTTCGGTATCGCGCAGACGAACCAAGGCTTGCCCTTTTTGCACATACTGACCATCCGATACAAGAACTTCCACCACGACACCAGGCACCTCTGGGAAAATCTCGGTCTGATTGCGAGCCCGAACTACCCCGCTCAATCGTTCTTCCAACGGAAGGCTGCCATGACGGGCTTGGGTTACCTCAACGGTAGGGGTGGTTCGCTCACGACCACCGGAATTGGATTGATCTTCAGACGAACAAGCGAACGAGGCGAGGAGACCGATGGACAGAAAAAATCGCGACTGGATATGCAAAACAAAAATAGCTTGGATATGAAATAAGAGGCCATATCCAAGCTATCAGTAAATCAGCGTTTAAACTGTTAAAGGAGATTAAATCTCTTCATTCGTTGCGTAAGCGCTCGATTTCAGCCTTGAGGGCGTCAATCTGATCCTGTTGCTCTTGTATGGCTTTGATGAGAACAGGAATCATTTCAGTATAGTTCACCGATTTGAATTCGACGACAGATGTCTCGGCGGATGGACCCGCGCCGAGCGCATCCCCTGTCGATACGATCTGGCGGTTGTTGTGCACCAGATTCGGGAATAAGGTCTCCATCTCTTGAGCGATCACACCGAAATGCGTGCCGGATGGAAGCGATAACCCAGTATCGTTGCGATACTGATACGAATACACGTTCACGTTCATCAACTTCGACAGGGTTGATGAAAGTGGTGCGATGCCCTCTTTCAACATTCGGTCGGAGGATTGAGTGATGGTTCCGGAATGGGTGATGTTGCCGTTCACGGTCATGTTTCCATTGGAAATGATGGCGGTGGCGTTGGTGCCATTGGCGTTCACAATCAGTCCTAGGTTATTGCCAGACGCATTATTCACAAAAATTTCAGCGCCTATGTTGTCGCCGGCGGTGGCTGTGTTGGCTCTAGCAATGAGCCCGAAGTTACGAACCGACGAGTTGCCAGCGGAAGCAACCATCCCAAGGTTATGGGTATTGCTGGTCGTGTACGATTGACCTTCAACGCCCACGTTGCCTCGTGCACCACCCACAGTTCCACCAGCGAAGCCGAAGACACCCGTGTTCAGGTTGGAATTGTTTCTTGCTATTCCATACAAGCCGAAGTTGATAGATCCGAAGTTGCCCTGTGCCTCTTTTGGATCTCCGAAAGGAACAATTTCGCCGGAGCCGGCGCCAATAGAGAATCCGATGGATCCCGCTGTGATTTTCGATGTGCCTTCCGACACATTGTAGCTGGCATAAGATCCTGTTCCAGTGGCATTGGCTGCGTTATTTTGACCGGTCACACGACTGTAGGTTCCATAAATAAAGGTGGGAGTCGTGCCAGCCGGTGTCACATGAGTGAAGGTGCCACCTGCAGACGGGGAGTTGGTGGTCACAAAATTCTGATAAGCCAATGCGGATTTGCTTCCACTCACACGGGTCACGATGGCGGAATCGCCTTCATCTGAATTGATGATGCGCGGTATACTTGGGTCGAACGAGTTGCCTGCCGCCAATGCGAAGGGTACCGACCAGACCCGACTTGCGCCGAGATCCGAATAGGTTGTGCCACCCGCGAAATCGGCTTCCAGTTTCACGTAGATCGCCTCGCCGTTCCAGTTGATGTCGGAGAAGGCACCATCACCTGGTGTTCCTCCACCGATCACAAAGCTAAGTACGCCAAAGGCGTCGCTGGTCACGGAATGGGTTTCGACATAGCGTACATCCCCAGTCGAAGAATTTGCCAAGATCGAGACGCGAAGACCGACGGGTTGATTGGCTAGAATCTCGCCGGAGGCGTTACGGGCTACTGCTTGATAACTCACACCTTGAGGCACCGCCACATTCGCAATGCTTGGAGCACTTGCTTTGAAAGCGGACTGGGCACCAGTAAGGATGGGCTCGATATCTTGAGCGGACAAATTGACAGCAAAAAGGGCGCACATGCCCATGGATAGGAGTCGTTTCATAGGAATCATAATGGTTGGATTATTTGACTAAGGTCATTCGGCGGGTGGAGATCACCTCGCCATTGAGTTGCATGCGGTACAGATACACGCCGGAGCTGAGCGCGGAGGCGTTGAAGTTGACCTGATACTGGCCTGCGGCACGGTCCTCGTTCACAAGCACAGCCACTTCACGACCGAGTATGTCATACACACTCAGTCGAGTCTTACCGGCAACCGATAACTGAAAACGGATAACAGTCGTTGGGTTGAACGGGTTCGGATAGTTTCCATCCAAACGCGTGACCAATGGTGTTTCGGGTTTGTCGGGTGAGTCGATCGATACCACTGTTCCAGGAGTCGTATAGGCGAAGCCGCCGCTGAGGGAGCCTCCTGTTCCACTGGAATTGCCGGTGTTCACACCGCTGATCACACCGCTCATGCTTCGTCCGTCGCCGGAAAACGTTCCGGGCAACGGATTGAACACGCCGGCGGATATTGTCTGCGCATGAGACGTAGTCGCACAAAGCGTCAGCCCCATCAGACATAGCATACTGATTTTATAGCCCATTTGAATTGTTTAGAAGACGTTGGTTTGTTCTGCAAGATGTTAACAACGAACCCGAATTCCTACAAGTGGGTTCCCAAATAGTCTGTATATAGAGTCATTAAATACAGATAGGACGCTCGATTGTACCAAACACCATGCGCGCCAGGGGGAAAGATTCGTAGGTCGTGATCGATGCGGTTGTCGATGAGTCCTTTGGCGAATTGGAAGGTGTGCTGCACGTGCACATTTTCGTCCATGGACGAATGCACAAGAAGTAATTTTCCTTTCATTTGCGATGCTCTCGTTGTGGGACTGCTCTTCACGTATCCCGCTTCGTTTTGTCCGATCAAGCCCATGTAGCGCTCGGTGTAGATGGTGTCGTACAAGCGCCAATCCGAGACTGGTGCGCCAGAGATGCCGACTTTGAAACGACCCGGATGCGCCGTCATGGCATACAGGACCATGTATCCGCCATAACTATGGCCACGGATGGCGATTCGATCTCCATCCACATAGGGAAGGGTAGACAGATGATCTGCGGTTTCTTTGAAGTCGATGGCTTCGAGCTCTCCAAGTCTCAAGTAGACTTGCTTCTCGAAATCACGTCCATATCCGCTCGAGCCACGATTGTTCACGGAAACGATGATGTACCCTTGCTGGGTGAGGTATTGGCGCCAGTTGTTGCTTTCCCACTGATTGTAGACGGATTGAGAACCTGGTCCGCCATACACATCCAGAATGACAGGATATTTCTTGGTGGGATCGAAAGGATGCGGGTACAAGATCATCGCATCGAGTGTCACGCCTTCACTGGTTGTGAACGAAAACAGATTCCGTTTCGAATAGGCGTTGGTTTTGACGGCTTCCTTCACGGCCTCGTTGGTTTCAAGCGCTCGGACCAAGCGTCCGCGACGGTCTTTCAGCAACACTTGCGGTGGCGTGTCGATGTTCGAATAGCGGTCGATGAAAAACGCCGCGTTCGGACCCATATCGATCGTATGCCGACCCGCTTCTGTCGTCAATTTCTGCTTCCCACGACCATTCGTTCCGATCACGTACAAATGACGTTCGAGTGGGGACGCCTCGGTGGATCCATAATACAGGAGTTTGGCCTTTGCGTCGTAGGTGTATAAGTTTGTGACATCCCATTTGCCGGTGGTCACTTGACGGATGAGCTTCCCGTCATATCCGTATTGGTACACATGGCGGAATCCGTCGCGGTCCGAAATCCAGAAGAAATCCTTCGAATCGGATGGGAATATGACATGATGATCGATGCCTTCGAAGAAATTATACACATCGATCCAAGTATCGGATGTTTCCTCTAAGACCAGTTTCTTCGCACCGGAGGCCACATCAAAAAAGTACATCTTGAGGTGGTTTTGTTCGCGGTTCATCCAGATGAGGGAGAGTTGGCCCGGAACGGATGTCCAATAGATCCGCGGGATATAGCTGTCGGGATTCTCTCCGGTTTCCATGAACCGGACGTCGCCGGAGGTTACATCCACCACACCGATGCGCATGGTGGGATTGGTTTGTCCCACTTTAGGATATCGGAGGGTGACATATTGTGGTTGACCGGCACCTTCGTAATCGGTCATTTGGAAGATCGGGACCTCGGTTTCGTCTTCCTGCCAGAACGCGATGTGACGGCTGTCGTGCGACCAAGACCAAGCCTGCGCCAAGCCGAATTCTTCTTCATACACCCATCCGAAACGGCCATTGAACACGTGCTCGGATCCGTCGTGGGTCAATCGGGTTTCGCTATTGGTCGCGAAGGTGTACGTATACAAGTCCCCTCCGCGTTGGAAGCCGACTTTGGAGCCATCTGGCGAGAGTTCCGCAGTTCCCGCATCACGAGCGACCAATTTCAGGGATTTGTCGGCGATGCTGTACACGTAGAAATCGGAGATGCCGGAACGACGGTAGATCGCTCTGAAATTGCTGGCAAAAAAGAGATACTTCGAATCGGCCGTCCAGCTGAAGCTGTTGTATGTGAAGGGGGTAGATGTGCCCGGAAACGTGATGCCCGTCCCATCAAACACCAATGCGTCTTGGGAATTGGCCGGATTGTAGGACCGGATTTCGTTTTTCGCGGTTTCGCGGTTGAATTGGTTGTACGAAAACCGACTTCCGTTATCGATCCATAGGATGTTTTGCGGACCGTTCGCGCCGCTGAAGATGGTTCGGGCGTTCAGGGCCTCATCAAGCGAGGTGAAGGTTTGTTGCGCGTGTGCTCCGGTGACGAAGAGCAAAGTGAGAAGCAGGAACGTGGTTTTGCGAAACAGCATAAATCGGAGGCGGATAAGGTTTGGTGAATGACCTCTCAAGATAGTAGTTTGCATTTATGCAGCATAGGATCGTCGCCGAACTCATTTCGGGAAAACCGAATTGGAACGCGGTTCTGGGGTTACCCGCACCAGATTTTACAATCGAAGAAGAACGGTTTTTGGATGGACCGGTGGATGATGTGTGCGCCATTCCGGGCCAATCGGTCGATGCACTCGGTTTGGATTCCATTCGCGCCATCGTCTATAGCGAAGCGGTTGTGAAACTCATCTCGCGTTCGGTGGATCTGGTGCCGAATCATCATCACCCACTGGCCCAGTATACCGGGATGGCCAAAACCATATTGCGGACCACATCCGCGATCGGGGCGCTTCATCCGCAAAATACCATGCCGTTGCGATTGGGGCGTATCGCGGGGCGGACGTGGATTCTCGACCAATTGCGACGGTTCACATCCGCTTGGCAAATCCCTTCGCAGATCGAACAAGTAGGGCATGTGTTGATGGGGGATATTCTTGAAGAAGCGGCCCCGATTATGGCGAATGATCCGGATTTGCAGCGCTTGGGAGCGGCCTGGATTCAACGCACATCCGAATTGACCATCGCCGAAACCGACTCCATCTGGCCAGAAACAACCGGGTTCGCACAATCCAACCATGCGATTCGATATATGCTATTGCGAGCCACGAACGGATTGTTGGCGCCGGTTCCGATTGGTGGGCCATCGCGGCCATACTTGCACGTAATGAGCCGCTCGGCGGCTCATATGGCCTGGAAGCGTCGTGATGAGGACCTCGGATGGTTGGCTGCGGCTGCGGGCATCATTCATGCGTTCGAGCAGGAGCGTCGGCCAAAGCCCACGCGCATCTTGTTCCATTGGGCGATGCATCATCTGCTGGGGCGGACCAATAGTCTGCCGGGTGGCGCGAATGTGGCATCGACCCGACGCATCGGAGTTCGTGTGATGCAGCCCGACACCTTCCGAGATCCCATCACCACAGGTATGTACATTCCGCCGGATGCCAACGACGTGGTGGGTCGGTTGGAACAGGCGTTCACTGAACATCATCGTTCCAATCGCAATCCGAAATGAACGAATTATCGGCCCGCATCCTGATAGTTGAAGACGAACCGATTCTGGCCAAAGAGCTTGAAATCCGGTTAAAAAAGCGCGGATTGACGATTGTGGGCCTGGCTCGGAACAGCGCATCCGCCATTGCGTTGGCCGCCACGGAAAAGCCTGACTTGGTGATGATGGACATCCATATTGAAGGCTTGCCTGATGGAATCGACACGGCACGAATGATCTGGGAGCAATTCGGCATCGGTTCGGTGTTTCTGACCGGATTTGGGGATGAAGCCACCATTCAACGCGCGAAATCGGCCGAGCCTTTAGGGTACATCCTCAAGCCGTTCGGAGACCGCGATCTGCAAACCACGGTCGAAATGGCCTTGGTGAAAAGCCGTCTTCAACAAAAACTGAGGGAGAACGAGGCGTGGTTGTCGGTCACCCTCAACAGTGTGGCCGAGGCGCTCATCGCCACCGACGCGAAAGGCCAGATCCGTCTGATGAACAAGCCCGCTGAAACCTTGACCGGATGGGATGCCGCATCGGTGATGGGCTATGATTTTGACGAGGTGTTTCGTGCGGTGGAAGAGATCAGTGGCGTGGCGGTTCCCGATCCGGTGAACGATGTGATGAAGACCCGCAAGCAGATCAACCTCGATCGGGATGTGATGCTCAAATCCTTGACCGGACATTTGACTCCCGTCCGATTCGCCGCGCAACCCATCAAATCGGACAAGGGCTTCTTGCTTGGCGTCGTCGTTACGTTTTCGGACATGACCCACCGTCGCAAGCTCGAAGACGCACTTCGTGAAAACGAGCTTACGTTTCGGCAGGTGATCGAGAGCAGCAGCGACCTGCTGTGGCAAGTGGATATGGAGGGACGTATTCTGTTTGCGAACCCAGCCTCGCAACGCCTGATCGGCTACAATCCGGATTACTTGAAGGGACGCGACCTGTTCGCCTTCATCCATCCCGACGATCGTCCGGCGCTGCGCATGATGCTGTCGCAATCGTATGCGAAGGATGGGGCGTCGAAACCCCTCACCATCCGGTTCCATCATCGGAACAAGAGCCTGGTGGATCTCGAAACGATCGCTTCGGCGAATCGCTGGGACGAAAAACATATCGGAGTGATCTTGAACGCGCGCGACATTTCGGGTCAGGCCCGGGCCGACGACATCTTGGCCAAAGCTGAAGAGAAAGCACGTCAAGTGAACAAGTTTAAGGCCGGTTTTCTGGCGAGTCTGAGCCATGAGATGCGCACGCCTTTGACGGGCATCCTCGGAATCGGGTCCATTTTGGAGATGGATTTGCATGGTGAGCAGCTCGAAATGGCGCAGCAGATCGTGATCAGCGGCAAGCGATTGTTGGCGACGATGGAATCGATCGTGGATCTGGCCAAGGTCGAATCAGGCGAGATCGTTTTGCAGCCCGAGCGATTGGAATTGGTGGGCGTGTTGAATGAGGCGGTTCGAACGTATGCGCCGCTGGCCGCTGAAAAAGGACTACGGTTGAAAGTGCAGGTGAAACAGGATCCGGGGAACTCGTTCCTCGACCGGCGCTGGGTGAGGCAATCGTTACTGCATCTGATCCGGTTCCATATGCAGCACACCATGAAAGGAAGTGTGAGCGCGACCGTGAGTGTGGATGAGGAAAAAGGCTTGGCCGTCGTGGCCATCACCGACACCGGAATCGGATTTTCGGACGAGAACATGGCCAAGATGCTGGATTCGCCGGAGGTGGACATGGGGCTGACCATCGCCGCGGGCATCATCCGCCACTTGGGTGGTGACGTCTCCATCGTATCGCGGCGCGGGCACGGAACCACAATCACGGTCCGCTTCCCCATGCATAAAGACGCGGTGGCGCACGACAAGCGGATCTCTTACAAAGCGGTGGATGAGGCCTTCAAAGCGATCAAAGATCGTCCGTATATCTTGATCGTGGACGATGATGCCGACACGCGGCAGACCTTATCGCGCCTGTTGAACTCGTTTTGCGACATCCGCGTGGCATCGACTTTGATTCAGGCGTTCGAGATTGTTCCGGTGGAGCCGATCGATCTGGTTTTGGCCGACATCCGCATGGAAACCGAAGACGCCGGCTTTCGCTTGCTGGAGCGGATCCACAACCTTCCTAAGTTGCAGAAGCCCACGGTCATCGCCATCACCGCCCATGCGCAATCGGGCGATCGCGACCGCTTTTTGAACGCCGGATTTGACGGATATATCGCCAAGCCGTTCGACAAAGAAGACCTCCATCATGAGATAAAAAAGCTGTTGCTGAAGCGCTGATACCGCTTGATATATGTGTGAAATATGTGTAAGATACGTGGCGGTAGACCGTAGGTCGTAGACCGTTTAAGAGTCACGACCTACGACCTACGGCCCACGGTCTACGCCCCATGCAACACTCCTCCCTCGAAAAAATCAATGTCATCGCGTCCTTCGCGGCGTTCACCACAGACAAGCAGAAGCGTCGCCTGGTGCCTCACCGCTTCATGATGCGCAATGGCGACGTGCACGTGGTGGCCTCGGTGCGCAAAAGCTATACCGAAGTGGTGGGCGATGCGAAGCACGTGCATTTCGTGGTGAAAACCACCGAGAACCGCTATTTCGACATCGTGTACGACAGCAAAGAAATGGGATGGCTGTGCGTGCTGGAGATCGAAGAAGGTTTTTTGACCGTAGATGGTAAACCGTAAGCGGTAGACCGTATGGCCTATGACTTGAACCGAAATGTTCATCGGATCACCCTTTACAACACGATATCCGCAAGCCAGCAGCATGTGGATGTCCGGCCGAGGTTGTATCTGCATCTGGACATGAACTGTTTCTACGCCCAAGTGGAGCAGCTGTCGTACGATCTGTACGGCATCCCCATCATCGTGGGGGGCTGGCGCAAGGAGAATGGCACGGCACGCGGCATCGTGGCCACATCCAGCTACGAGGCTCGCAAGCTGGGCATCAAAACGGCGATGAGCGCGTTCGAGGCCACCCAGATTTGTCCGTACATCGTGTTCATGCAGGTGCATTATGAGAAGTACCAGGCCATTTCCAAGCAGATCCGTGCCGCGCTAGATTCGTTTTCACCGGATGTGGAAGGCTATTCGATGGATGAGTTTTTTCTGGATGTGACCCATTGGCGCAAACTGCCCACGGCCGACATCAGCAAGTTGGCCCACGAGGTGAAAAACACGGTCTATCGCAAAACGGGGCTCATCAGCTCGGTGGGGGTCTCGTTTTCGAAGACCTATGCCAAGCTGGCATCCGACCTGCGCAAACCCAACGGCTGCGTGCTGGTGCTCACCGAGGAAGACGCCCGTGTGGTGCTGCATCCGCTTCCGCTCAAGGAGGTCTGGGGCGTGGGGTCGAGGCGCTTCGCGAAGTTGCAGAGCCGCGGATTGAACACCATCGCGGATGCGGTGCGGCAGGGGCCAGGGGCGTTTCAGGACCTGTTCGGCGACTATTTCGGGAAGATGCTGTTCGAAACCGTGGCCGGGAAAGACCGCGCCAAGGTGGTAGACCCCACCGAGCACGTGCCCAAGGAAATCAGCTACATGCATACGTTTTCAGATTGGACGCGCGACCCCATCACCATCGAAGGCGAAATCAATAAAGCCGTGACCCAGCTCTGCTACCGCATGCGCGGCTACCAGCGCAAAGCCATGAAATACGCCGGGTACATCCGGTTTCAGGATGTGGACTGGAAAGGGGTTTCGTTCATCTTCAACACGCCGGGTCACACCAATCTCGACGATTATGTGTTGGATGGATGTCTGAAAGGTGCGATGCCCTTGGTGAACCGCTTCCTCAAAGAAGGGATGCGATTGCGAGGCATCGGACTGCACACCATCGACCTGACCATCGGGCGGCAGACCGAGCTCTTTTTCCGGGAGGATGAGGGCCTGAGCGGGCTATATCAAGCCATCGACGGCATCAACAACCGATACGGCATCGACACCATCATCCGCGCCGCCGAGCAGCACGACGTGGAAGGGAAGACGCATTTTTTTGAGAGATAAATCCGTAGGTGGTAGACCGTGGGCCGTAGACCGGGAAGAATTCTTTGAAGTGATTCTTCCCGTCCCCCGTCCCACGGTCTACGGTCTACGGTCTTACCAGAATACCGTATACAACAACGCCAGAACCACCATCAGAACATAAGATCCGATGGCGAAGCCTTTGGTGGTGCGGAAGGTTTCCGAGGTGAGGCGGATCGCTTTCGGATCGTCATCGCCCTCATTGGTGGTAAGGCTGATGCCCACCATCAAAACCATCGTCAGAATGGCGGTGTAAAACATCTGGTCGAGGAAGGGAAGATCCACGGCCGGGAGTTTAAGCAGGAAGGCGATACCGATGGAGCTGACCACGCCGATCACTGCGGCTTTGGCCGTGGTTTTCTTCCAGAACAGACCCATCAGGAACACAGCCAGTATGCCCGGACTCACCAAGCCCGTGTATTCCTGGATGTATTGGAAAATCTGGGCTTGTCCGGCAAGAAGTGGTGCGATCACACTGGCGATGACCAACGCGGCAGCCGCAGTGGCACGACCCGTGAACAGCATTTGTTTGTCGGTGGCATCGGGTTTGATGTAGGGCTGGTAGATGTCCATCGTGAAAATGGTGGACACCGAGTTGAGCATCGATGCCAGCGACGAGACGATGGCGGCCACCAAGGCGGCGATCACCAAGCCTTTGATGCCGGCTGGGATGAAGCTTTTCACGAGCCATGGATAAGCGTTGTCATATTGAATGCTGCCATTGCTGTTCAAGAAGGCGTCTTGAACACCTGGGATGGTAGCGGTTCCGCTCGGTGCCATGAACATGACATAGGCGATGATGCCCGGAACAACCACGATCAGCGGAAGGATCATCTTCATGCCAGCGGCGAACAGAAGACCTTTTTGAGCTTCTTGCAAGGATTTGGCAGCAAGCGCTCGCTGGATGATGTACTGGTTGAAGCCCCAATAGTAGACGTTGGCCACCCACATCCCGCCGATGAGCACCCCGATGCCGGGAAGGTTGTTGAATTCGGGATGACCTCTATCCAAAATCATATGGAATTTGTCGCCAGCCACATCCATCATGTGTGTGAACCCAGCGACTACTCCACCATTGGGAGTTAGCGCGTCGAGGGCGATGAAGCTGGTAAGGAGTCCGCCGACAATAAGAAGAACCACTTGCACCACATCGGTCCACGCTACAGCCGCCAAGCCACCATACAAGGAATAGGAAGCAGCCAAGAGGCCTAGAAACAAGATTCCCGGCATGAGATAGGCGCCGTCTCCAATCCCCACGATCGTGTCGATCGCTTTCGCGCCGAGGTACAGAACCGAAGTCAAGTTCACGAAGATGAACAGGGCGATCCAGAACACCGCCAAGATGGTTTTGAGAGTGCCGTTGAAACGCTGTTCGATGAATTGAGGGATGGTGTACAGCCCTTTCTCAATGAAAATGGGAAGCAGGAATTTGGCGACCAAGATGAGTGTTAACGCCGCCATCCACTCATAGGAAGCGATAGCCAAGCCGATCGCAAAACCGGAACCCGACATGCCGATGAATTGCTCCGCTGAAATGTTCGCAGCGATCAAGGAGGCGCCGATCGCCCACCACGGCAAGGTTTTTCCGGCAAGGAAATAATCGTTGACGTTGGTCTGATGTCCTTTTTTTGTTCTGGAGACCCACAGTCCCAACCCGATGATGGTCAGGATATACAGTGTAAAGATGACGATGTCTAGCATGTTAACGATACATTTGGCGCATTAATGGTTTGGCAGTGCAATTGGCAATGTATGGAAAAAAGAAGGCAGACGGGAATCGGGAATCGGTGATCAGAAATCAGAAATTTCGTGGTTGGTGCTAATTTGCGTCGCACGTCGCACGTCGCGCAACGAACCACAAACAACAAACAACTAACAACAAATCACTTTGTGCGGCCGATACACCTTTTTCACAACCGCTGAGGATTTGGAATCCTTCTTCGAGGCATTGGTCTCACAGCAGGGGTCCATATTCCCGAATTACAATGTGACGCCGGGCGCGATGATGCCAGTCGTGGCCATCGGGAAAGACAAGGTGCCGGTCATCCCCATATTCCGTTGGGGCCTCATCCCTTCGTGGGCCAAAGAAGCCAACATCGGATATAAGATGATCAATGCCCGGCGCGAGACGCTTCATGAAAAACCAGCGTTCAGTCGATTGTTGGAGCGGAGGCGGTGCTTGATTCCGACGAATGGATTCTTCGAATGGAAACCCGACGACAAAGCCAAGGAACCGGTGTACATCCACCTTCCAGACCGCGCCATCATGACCTTTGCCGGATTGTGGGACCGCTGGGCTTCGCCCGAAGGGCAGGATGTGTTTTCATATAGCATCATCACCACGGAAGCGGACGAGTCGATGTCGCATTGGCATCATCGGATGCCGGTGATGCTAACGACATCGCGTCACAAAGATTGGCTGAACAACGACATTTCGGTTCGGGACCATCTGGACATGCTCTTGGATGCGGATACGTCCCGCATCCTTCTCACACCGGTCGATAAGCGTATGAACAAACCCTCTGAAAACGACTCAGGAATAATAGGCCTTGAATAGGACATCGAGTTCGTCGAGCACGTCGTCTTCCAAAGTGATAGCCGTGAATTGGGCCATGCAATTGAGCACAACAAGAGCATTCACATTGGCGTCTTGATCGAACCGTGCGCGCATCCGGTTGCTCATGGCATGGTTCACATCCGAAACGGCTTCATAGATGTCGCGGAGTCCATTCAGGTCGTAGCGGGCTTCCAAGCCTTTTTTCTCTCGAAACTGTTGCGCCATGATGTACATCGACACGGCGCGATACAGGGTTTCGCGGAACGTGGAAAACGGGAGGTGGGTGCGAACCATGGGTCGTAGTTTGTCGAGCACGGGACATCCGCTCGTGGCCATCACGATTCCCAAAAGGGCACCCAATCCTTCCTGAACGCCGCATTCTTTCATGTAGGTGCGTTCTTTGGTACGGATGGTAATCACCGCGTTCCGGTGAGACACGGTTTCGTTGAAGGCATCCGATACTTGAACCAGATTCACCGCTACGGGGCAATGCGTCACAACGGTTGGATCCAGCGGACAGTTTAAACACTGCATGTACTCCAACCTCGTCCATTCCGGCAATTCCACAGGTGGTGGATTTTGGTAGGCCAAATCCACCGAATCCAAGATCACATCCAAGCTGATTCGACTTCCATCATCAAATGTAAAGGTGTAATGATAGGTATCGGTCATGCGATGGTCCAGGTTTCGTCGCCTTTGAGCAAGGCGTCGAGATCCGGTGCGCCATATCGGGTTTTGGCTGCGGCCATTTGCGCGGCCACTTGCTTATCGTACGCCGGACGATGGCTCTCAAACAGCACTCCGAACGGACGTGGAAATCCGTCTTCATTCCCCACCGCGAAGAATCTGGACAGGATGTAGGCTTTCACGGCATCGTGTTCGTCGTGGATCCATAAGTCGTCTTGCGAAACCCCATCCCCCAAAGTGACCACTTCGGGTCTCAATCCATCCAAGCGGACGCCTTTGTCGCTGTTTTCGCCGAAAATCATCGGTTTTCCGTGCTCAAGATACAGAGCAGAAGCCGGACGCGAGACCTTGTCGGTGTACATCTCGAACGCGCCATCGTTGAACACCACGCAGTTCTGATAGATTTCCAAAAAGGATGTGCCCTCGTGCTGGGCACTTCTCAGCAGCATTTGGTTGAGGTGTTTCGGGTCTCGGTCCATGGCGCGGGCCACGAACCCGGCGTCGGCACCGAGTGCAAGCGAGAGCGGATTGAACGGATGATCCAACGAACCCATCGGTGTCGATTTGGTGACGGATCCCGTGCGGGACGTCGGAGAATACTGACCTTTGGTTAGCCCGTAGATTTCGTTGTTGAACAGCAGGATGTTCAAATCCACATTGCGTCTTAAGGCATGGATGATGTGGTTGCCACCGATCGATAGCGCATCTCCATCACCCGTGATCATCCAAATACTGAGATCGGGTCGAGAGATTTTGAGTCCGGTTGCGATCGCCGGCGCACGCCCGTGAATCGTGTGCATCCCGTACGTGTTCATGTAATATGGGAAGCGGCTCGAGCAACCGATCCCAGCCACGAACACGATGTTCTCTTTGGGAACGCCGAGATCCGGCATCACCGATTGCACTTGTTTGAGGATGGTGTAATCGCCGCATCCCGGGCACCAGCGAACATCCTGATCCGATGCGAAATCTTTGCTTGTGAGTGTGGCTTCCATCAATTCACCTCGTTGATAAATGCGTTTTTCAATTCCTCGACGGTGAAAGGCACGCCTCTCACACGGTTGTATCCTTTTGCAGGGACCTGGTATTGGTCGCGCAGAAGGCGGACCAATTGGCCACTGTTGATCTCCGGAACCAGGATTTTCTTGAATCTACCTAAGATCTCGCCCAGATTCTTCGGAAACGGAGCGAGTTGACGAAGATGCACTTGCGACACCTTGTGACCGGATGCACGCGCTTCCATCACGGCTTGTTTGATCGAACCCAAGGTTCCGCCCCATCCAACCACCAACAGATCGCCGGTCGGTTCGCCTTCTTCCATTTGAAGGAGGGGAAGCCGGTCGGCAACGGCATTTCGCTTGTTCTCACGCATGGTGGTCATGAACTGATGGTTGTCGGAATCATAACTGATGTTTCCAGTCCCATGTTCTTTCTCCAGTCCACCGATGCGATGTTCCAATCCTTTCGTACCGGGAATGGCCCATGGACGCACGAACGCTTCGTTCCGACTGTACGGCATGAAAGGTTCGTCTTCCTCTTTTCTTGGTTTGGCGAACGTCACGTTGATCGGCGGAAGCGACGCGGAGTTCGGAAAACGCCATGGCTCGGCTCCATTTGCGATGTATCCATCCGACAGCATCATCACCGGAATCATATGTTCCAAGGCGATTTGGCAGGCTTGATAGGTCACATCAAAACAATCGGCAGGCGAGGCGGCCGCGAGCACAACGATCGGGCTTTCGCCGGCGCGTCCATATACGGCTTGAAGCAGATCGGCCTGTTCGGTTTTGGTTGGCATGCCGGTGCTTGGACCGGCGCGTTGCACATTGATCACTACCAGCGGAAGTTCATACATCATGGCTAGGGCCATGGCTTCCGTTTTGAGAGCGATGCCCGGACCCGAGCTCGTGGTCAGCGCCAAACTTCCTCCATAGGCCGCTCCGATAGCGGATGTGACCGCCGCGATCTCGTCTTCGGCTTGGAACGTGGTGACCCCGAAATGCTTCATCTTCGATAATCCATGAAGGATGTCGGATGCCGGCGTGATGGGGTATGAACCGAGAAAAACCGGAAGCTTGGAGGCTTGTCCGGCCGCAGTGATGGCCAGAACCGTCGCTTCGTTTCCGGTGATGTTCCGATACGTGCCCGACTCGATGCGAGCCGGCTCCAACATGTATCGTTCCGAAAAAAGCTGAGTGGCGTTGCCATACGTGTATCCGTCTTTGAGCGCTTTGATGTTCGCATCCGCCAAATCGGGACGCTTCGCGAATTTCTTGGTCAGAAAATCAACGGTGGGATCCATCGACCGGCTATACAGCCAATAGACGATGCCGAGAACGAACATGTTTTTGCATCGGTCGATGTCTTTGACGGTGAGTCCGGAATCGACCAGGCTGGCACGGGTGAGTTTGGTCACATCCACCGGAACAACGGTGAAACCTGTGGTCTGAACCTCGAGCAGTGGATCGGCCTCAGCGTTGTACTTGGCCAAGGAAAGGTCTTTTTTTCCGAATCCGTCCAAATTGGCGATGATGATGCCACCGGTCCGCAAGTGTTTGATGTTGGCTTTCAGGGCGGCGGCGTTCATCACAACCAGGACATCACAGGCGTCGCCCGGAGAGTGGATGGCGCGGCTTCCGAACTGGATCTGGAAGCCCGAAACCCCGGCAACCGTGCCTGCCGGAGCGCGGATTTCGGCTGGGAAATCCGGGAAGGTGCTCAGATCGTTGCCCAGCAAGGCGGTGGTGTTAGTGAATTGCGATCCGGTTAGCTGCATTCCGTCTCCGGAGTCGCCAGCGAACCGGATGGTCGCTGTTTCCCGGGTGATTTGGGGATGGCTCATGTATGCCAAAGATTAGGTTTACGATACCGCATAATAAACAGGAATCAGCTATCTTGGCAAAAATGATACATCATCTATGATCGACTTCTGGCAGAGCGTGTTTCAGAACCCGTGGGTCTCGATGGTGTTGTTGGTATTCGCATTGGCCTCAGTCGGAATCATTCTCGCGTTTTCTGTCGGCCAATTCCATCTGTTTTATCTGTATCTGCGATACGGACTCAAAAAAACACCTCCAGCCAAGCCCTTTGAAGCCGGTGAACACCTCGAGGTCGTCATCCAGATTCCCATTTATAATGAGGTGTTTGTCGCCGAGCGGGTGATTGATCGATGCGCCAATCAAGATTACCCGAAAGACCGATTTCGGGTACAAGTTTTGGACGATTCGGATGACACCGAAACCGGACCCTTGATCGCGAAAGCCGTCGACAAAGCGCGGCTATCCGGAACCACGATCCACGTGCTTCGCCGCCCCGATCGAACCGGATACAAAGCCGGAAATCTTGCGAATGGATTGATGCATGACGATGCCCCGTTCATCGCCATCATCGATGCCGATTTCGCTCCCGAACCCGATTTTCTGAGCCGAGTGATGCCCCGTTTTCGTGACGACTCCATCGGCTGCGTGCAGACCCGCCCCCGACATATGAACCGTGATTTCTCCTGGCTCACCCTGGCCCAAGCGCTGCTGCATGATGCGTTTTATCTGGTAGAGCAGCAAGCGCGTCACGCGGCAGGATGCTTCATCCGCTTCAACGGCACAGGCGGTATATGGCGCCGCACAGCCTTGGTTGATGCGGGCGGATGGCAGCACGATACCATTTCCGAGGACATGGACCTTGCCTATCGAGCGCAATTGAAGGGATGGAGGCTGTTTTTCGATATCCATGTGGATGTCCCAGCAGAACTTCCGGTGTCGGTCAATGATGTGAAGATCCAACAGTATCGTTGGGCGAAAGGGCGGGCGCAGGTCATCCGCAAAACATTGGGATCGCTGTGGAATGCGAATCTCACGTTCAAAGTGAAAGGTCATGCCTTATTGGACATGCTCAATATCTTCGCCGTTCCCGCCGGATTAACATTAGCTCTTGCCTCCCTCTGGTTCATTTTTTCGAGTTCCAAACCCATCCCCACTGCATTGCAGACCGTGTTCATGTTGCTTCAGATCAATGTGATCCTATTGCCCTTGTTCACCTTCGCCGCCATGCGTCATTATGGTGTGGGACTTTTTGGAACCCTGAAAGAATGGCTGCGATCCTTTCCGGCTTTCTTTCCACTCTTGCTGGCCATGGCGCCGTTGGCCACAGCCGCGTTGATCGACGGACTCACCGGTAAATCCGCTGTCTTCCACTCCACGCTCAAATACAATGTGAACGACCTCGGCGCGAAATGGAAAACGAGGCGCTTCGCCACGCACGGCATCAGTCGTAGCACATGGGCGGAAGGAGCGATGGCCTTATATTTCGTGACCGGAGTGTGGATGGGTGTTTCCATCGGAGTGATCGCGTTGGTCCCGTTTCACAGCATACTATTCATCGGATACGGATTCGTCTGCATCGCATCCATCCTCAAGACTTGACACATGCTTGATTTCATCGCTTCTTGGAATTGGTTCGATTGGACTGTCGGCACCTGGGTGTGTTTCTATTTTGTGTTGATGTGGTTTCTCATCATCGGACTGAGCCGCCTGAAACGCTCCGTTCCGCTGAAAGATGAAGACTGTATGCCGGTGACCGTTTTGGTGAGCGCGCGAAATGAAGAGCAAGATCTTTCGCTGTGTTTGGATGCCATCATGCGGCTCGATTACCCGAAAGACAAGCTTCAAGTGGTGCTGGTCAACGACATGTCGACGGACCGTACCGGTGAGATCATGGAATCTGTGGCACGGGAGCATGCGCACGTACAGGTTCTGCATACCGACGCGTTGCCACCCAACGGCCTTGAGGCGAAGGCGCGCGGCATCGCTCATGGGTTCAAGGTCGCAACCGGCGATTGGGTGATGATCACGGATGCCGACGCGACCGTACATCCGCTATGGATCCGTCATACGCTCGGGAAAGTCACGCCTGAAACCGGCATGGCAGGCGGGTCCTTGGTGGTACGGCCTGATTCGTGGATCGGGGTGATCGAACGGGTCTCATGGGCCTTTGTGCAGATGTTCAACATGGGAATGGCCGGATGGGGGGTTTCCTTCGCCTGTCTCGGACCCAACATGGCGATCCGCCGCTCGATCTATGTGGAAGCCGGTGGTTTGGAAAACGCCACGTTCAAAGTGGCCGAAGATCTTGCCTTGCTTCAGATGGTGGTCGACAAAGGCGCGAAAGTGGACAGCTATCTGGACGAAGAAACCACAGCCACGCTCAGTCCGGTGCCGTCCCTAAAACATCTCATCAGCCAGCAACGTCGTTGGTTCGGTGGTGGCATCTCGCATGGCATCTTGTATAAGCTGGTTCTGTTCTTTTCGTTCTGGTGGGGGTTCGGCGTTGTCGTGTATCTGTTTTTCGGATGGATCATCAGCTGGCAGGCGTGGCTCACGTTCATCTTAGGGAAAGCCTTCACCGAAGCCTTCTTTATGATGCAGCAAAGGCGTCGGATGGGACTCAAAAAGCATGTCCGTTATGTATGGGTTCTGGAATTCTATCATTTGTTCATCATCGCCATTCTTCCACCATCGTTCCTGTTCACCCGGAAAATCAAATGGATGGGCGTTGGGTACAGCATCGAGTACAAATGATGAAAACCGCGATCCTGTTCTTGTTGCTTTTGAGTATGGCATCGATTGCTGAGGCGCAGAGTTCGGTCGTGCCCGCGCATCATCCGGTGTACGAATGGCTTCATGCCCAGCGAGTGAATGGGGTTGTGACCGGTTACCGTCATGAAATACGGCCGATGTCGAGGGGCGATGTGCTCGGTTTTCTGAATCAAGCGCAAAGCAACCAAACTGATTTAAGCCGGACGGACCAATTGCTCCTGCATGATTTTCTGAACGAGTTCGATTTTCGCCGCTTCCGTCACAATCGAACCTTCATTCAAGATGCGATCGGGTGGTTTTCTCATTCGGTCCCGCAGGGGATGTCGGCTCGGCGCGATCCCCATCTGTTCGCCCCCATCACACAAGATTCGGTCTTGTATGGCTCGTTTTATGTGCAATACACCTTCGGGAATTTCATCTTGACGGATGATGCCGGAAAACGCAACGGACCCATCTCTACCGTGGCCATGAAAGGATTTCTGAACCACAGCAACGGATTCGGCATGCACATCGAAGCAGAGAACGCCTCCATCCATAAGAACATCCCATTGCTGCGTTACGACCCGCAATGGGGCCACACGCATGAACAGGATGTGACCACAAGGGCTGGCAATCCAAGTTCCACATCCTATCGGTATGAAGGATTTATATCGTATCAGCGACCGTATTTGAGTATCCATTTCGGTTCGGGGGCCACTTCGTTGGGACCGTATGTGACGGAGCCGTTGATCATCCGCGAGGATGCGCCCTATTTCACATCCTTCCGATACGATATCGGCACACCGAAACTGATGTTCAGCTATATGCATGGTCATCTGTTTTCGGAAGCGAGTTTCAGCAGCCGGATGTACATGGGCGATACCATCACTGTGAAGCGTTCGCCCGAACGATGGATGACGATGCATCGTCTCACCATCGAGCCTGTTCCGCAAATCACCTTCGGGTTGTACGAAACGGTCATTTACAGCAGCCGAGGGCTCGATTTCAACTACCTGAATCCCATGTTCCCATACATCTTCGGGGAGTACAACAGCGGCGACCGAGATAATAACTTGTTGGGGGCGGATGTCGTGGCCCGTCCCATTCCCGGAACGGAACTCTTCGGATCCTTGCTGATCGACGATATGCCGAGCATCGACAAGATTGTGAAACTCGACTCGACGAAGATGATTTTCACGGTGGGGATGCACCAGCGCTTGCCTGCGAATCTTCAACTGGGAATGAGCTACACCCGGTCGGATGCTCACATGTACACGCATTACATGAGGCTGAATACCTATGAGAACGTGAATCGGGCGTTGGGACACTCCATGGGTCCGAACGGCGAGGAATATGCCATCCGGCTCACATCCCGCTTGCCCTATCGAACCCGCATCATGGCGGGGTATCGGTTCATCCGAAAAGGGATGAATCCACCTGGAGAAAATGTGGGAGGCGACCTGCTGAACGGCCTCAACACTCTTTCCGTGCCGATATATGATGGTGCCGATGTGCACGACCGGCGGTTGCTTGAACTCGATGTGGTGACGGAGCCCTTTCGGGGCATCCGGTTCGCGCTGGGCATCGCCGATACACGTGTGCTGAAGGGCACCCAGATCCCAAGTGAGACCTTCGTCGATTTCCGGTTCAGCTACGGATTCTGATGTTCTGGCTCCTGCTTGTACTGGTTTCGTCCTGTCCGGATTCCTTCCTCGACGAAGCCGACCGGGTTCGCCGTACACAGGGTCGCATCCAAGAAATGCGGGTACTGGAAGCCCGTATGCGGGGCTGTGAGCCTTCCGTACCCTTCTTGGCTCAAGTGGCGAACCGGTACATCGAATTGTCGGAAGATCCGGTGGGACGTGCGCGTCGGTCTTCGTGGCTGGAATCCGGTTTCGCGAATGCGCGCCGAGCCTTGAAACAGAATCCGAACAGTTCGGTCGCCAATGAAATCATGGCCACGGCGTTCGCGGCCAAGCTGAATCAATCCGGGTTGATGGGACAAGTACGACTTGCAGATTCCGTGCGGATCTATGCCCAAGCGGCTGTGGATGCGGATCCTAGGAACCCGACAGCGCATCATATTCTAGGCCGTTGGTATTCGGAATTGGCCAATTTGGGATGGGTGACATCCCTATTCGCAGGAATGGCCACGGAAGCGGATGTGTCGAAAGCTCCCGAGTTCGCGATGATGCATTTTCAGCTGGCGTTCCGATTGGATGCGTCGATCCAAAACCGATACTGGCTGGGTCGAAGCTTGGACCGAGCCGGAGACAAACGTCAAACCCGAATCTTGTATCAGGCCGGCATCACTGAACCTGCCAAAACCGATTCGGAAAAGGCGATGCAAGCCGATATGCGAGCTTGGTTGCAGAAGAATCCCCGATAACCGTATATTTGCATCCCTGCCGAAGTGGTGGAACTGGTAGACGCGCACGTTTCAGGGGCGTGTGAGAGCAATCTCATGCGGGTTCGAGTCCCGCCTTCGGCACATTAAAAAAACCCCGTTCAGCGATGCTGAAGCGGGGTTTTTTGTTATCGGGGATCAGGAACGGTGATCGGTTCTCTTCACCGATTTCTAATTTCGTCCATCGTCCATCGTCCATCGGTCCACGGTCTACCACCTACGACCTACCTATCAATGTCCCCACGGCGCCGGAGGCGCTTCGATAGGCGTAGACAGGTCGAAATCGATCCGCCAGGTCCAGGTCGTATCCTGGATGGTGCCATAGGTGTAGCGCACATTCGGGACCACTTCGATGCGCCATCCGCGGAAGACTCCACTCTCCAAACTGCGCGGCCCGCTCTTGAATTCGTGACGGATCGCGGTTCCTTCGCCTTCGCTGAATCCTCCATACATGGTCACCTCATCGTCGGTGCCATCGGGATTCCGGTGGTCGTGACGCAGTTCGAGGTTGTCTTCATGACGCGTGAACACCCACGTACGCGACCGGTTCCAATCTTGCGCGTCTTCCAATTCGATGTGGAAGGGGGCCTTGATCAAACTATCCGAACATTCGCGGAAATGAACAATCAACGTCTCCGTCCCCGTCAACATGTCGTCTCCCTCGGGCTCATACGTCAGCTTTCCGGCATAGGCATTCCCGCAATGTGAGGATAAGGCCTCGAACCATGCATCTCTCGGTGTCATTTCTTGACTCTCTTTAGCGCAAGATGCGAGAATCAATACGATGCTTAGAAGGAATATTTGTTTCACGTGTATGGTGTATGGTGTATAGTGTATAGTGTATAGTTTTTTGCTGATTCTAAATACCAAGGTCGTTAAAAAAGTCAACTTACCATACACCATACACCATACACCATACACCATACACCATACACCATACACCATACACTATCTTCTTCCATCCCTTACCGAATACAGATACCTCATCATTCTCTCGTAAGCAGGCGACATCTTCAATCCGCGCCGACCCATCATCACCAAGGCGGTTTCCAGGGCTTTGTCTAGGGCGAACACATCGATCGACACATCGGTCACCCACCCGAAGGAAGGGATGTATTTGGGTGGGAAGTTATTGGTGAGAACCGAACTGCTGACCCCACATACCGTTCCGGAATTGAGCATCGAATTGATGGCGGTTTTGCAGTGGTCGGCCAGGAAGAGTCCGCAGAATTGAAGCCCTGAATCTTCCAGTTCACCGGTTTCCCAGTTGTATACTTTTACGGCCGAGTAATTGTTTTTCAGGTTCGAATTGTTGGTATCGGCGCCGATGTTGACCCACTCGCCGATGAGGGAATTTCCGATGTACCCATCATGCGCTTTGTTGGAATAGCTCTGAAATATCGCCGCACTGGTTTCTCCGCCGAGTTTGCACCAAGGTCCAGCGGTGGTTCCTTCGTAGATTTTCGCCCCCATCCGAACCGTCGAATGTTCGCCGATGGCCACAGGACCACGGATCATCGCGCCGCTCATGATATTCGCATGGTCTCCGATTACAATCGGACCTTGGGAGGCATCCAAAATGATGCCCACATCCAACGTCACGTCTTTTCCAAGAAACACTTGGTCCGACCGCATGCAATAGAAGGGCTGAGAACCGAGTTCTGCAAGGGTTTTTTCGTGCTTGATTCGAGGGACATCCCGACGGATCTCCTCAGCGTTGTGATGGGTCAGATCCCAGGAATGGTGCAACAGCATTCCGGACGTCGTTTCAGAAAATGAGATGTCGCGGAAGTTCACATCCACGTGCTTATGGCGGATGGGGTCCTCTGGCGTGTGTTTCACATCAAACGCGCTCCAGAATTGGTCGACATACGACGCCTGTTGCTTGTAGAAGCGCAAGGTGTCATTGCCACTTAATCGGACGGCGATGGGAACACCTTCGAATGTGATTCCTTCACCGATGCCTAGAGCTGAGAGCTCAGCGCCCAGAGAGTCGAACGGCACGAATCGGGAATTCACCCAGAGCCAGGTTTCGGATACATCCGGCGTCGGATCGTCAAACACGCCTTTCAACCACGGACGTAGCAATCGGCTGCATTTCTTGCTTTTCGTAATGCGTTTCCACTTTTCGCCAATGGTTAGGATGCCGAATCGCAGATCATCCAACGGACGCGTCAGCGCATTCGGATAAAATCTCGGCAGCGAGGTGTCTTCATAGAACAGGATGTTCATTCGACGGTCACGCTTTTCGCAAGATTACGAGGTTGATCCACATCGCATTTCCGATTGATCGCGATGTGATAAGAAAGTAGTTGCAACGGGATGACGGCCAGCAACGGAACCAAGCAATCCGCCGTTTGCGGGATGGTGACGGAGAATTCGGCCAGCCTCAGCACCTCTTCATTCGATTCGGTCGTGACGGCGATAATGCGGCCTTTACGCGCGCGCACTTCCTCGATATTGCTCACCATTTTCTCGTTGGTGTGATCGGCCGTTGCCAAAACAACCACTGGCATGTGCTGGTCGATGAGCGCGATAGGACCGTGCTTCATTTCCGCAGCCGGGTACCCTTCGGCGTGTATATAACTGATTTCTTTCAACTTGAGCGCGCCTTCCAAGGCCACTGGGAAATTATAAGAGCGTCCCAGATACAAGAAATTCGGCGCATAGGTGAATACCTTGGCCAGTTCCTTGATTTCATCCGCTTTCGCCAAAATTTCGGTGATTTTCCCTGGAATGGCGTGAAGATCTCGAAGGATGGCTTTGCGCTCGGCATCTTTCATCGTGCCTTTTTTCTCGGCGAGCAGCAAGGCGATCATCGCCAATACCGTCACTTGCGCGGTGAAGGCTTTGGTGGATGCGACCCCGATCTCGGGTCCGGCATGAATGAAGACACCTGCTTCGGTTTCACGCGCGATGGTGGAGCCGACCACATTCACGACCCCGATCACCGTTGCGCCACGCTCTTTCGCTTCTCTTAGCGCGGCCAATGTATCGGCGGTCTCGCCACTTTGGGAAATCACGATCAACACATCATCGCTTCCGATGATCGGATTGTTATACCGAAATTCGGATGCGTATTCAACCTCGACCGGGATGCGGGCCAGCGATTCAATCAGGTATTCGCCAACCAATCCCGAATGCCACGACGTTCCGCATGCGGCGATCACAATGCGTTTGGCGGCGAGCAGTTTGTCCATAACAGGCTCGAGTCCGCCAAGAGTGATGGTTCCGGCTTCCGGGTTCAATCGTCCGCGCATGCAATCGGCCAAGGCACGGGGTTGCTCATAAATCTCCTTCAACATGAAATGCGGAAATCCGCCTTTCTCAATCTGCTCCAAATTGAGCGCGAGCTGATGCACTTCCTTTGAAATGGCCACATTGCGGATGGTTTTCACCTCATATCCGTTTCGGGTGATGACCGCCATTTCATCATCATCCAAATACACCACATGCTGGGTGTATTCGATGATGGGGGAGGCGTCCGAAGCCACAAAAAACTCATCTTTTCCGACGCCGACCAGCAATGGGGATCCGCGGCGAGCGGCAAACAACGTGTCCTGAAAATCTTCATGGACAATCGCGATGCCGAAGGTGCCCGTCACTTGTTGCAGCGCCATCTGGATCGCATTTTCGAAATTGCCCGAATTCACGGCATCCACTTCTTCGATCAGATGCGCGAGCACTTCGGTATCGGTCTGGCCTTCGAACACATGGCCTTTTGCCTCGAGCGAGGTTTTCAACACATTGTAGTTTTCGATGATGCCATTATGAACCAGCGCGAATTTGCGCTTTCCGCCTGTGTGGGGATGTGCGTTCACATCATTCGGTTCACCGTGCGTGGCCCAACGGGTGTGTCCGAGAGCGAGAGTGGCGTCCAAAGGCGAGGCATTCACCAATTTTTCGAGCAGGGCGACTTTTCCCTTCGCCTTCTTGATGTCGAGTTGCCCGTTCACCTGGGCGATGCCGGCGGAATCATATCCGCGGTATTCCAGACGTTTCAGACCTTTGATGATGACGTCCGATGCCGGACGATGACCGATATAACCTACAATTCCACACATATGACTTGGGTATGATTTCTATATAGACAGTTCATTTTCTCTTGATGGGATAAAATACGCAAGTACCTTGCCACTTTTAAACTTAGGGATGGATGTAAAGCTGAAACTGTACGGATTTGATTAAAAGGACATCATTAAAATGATGAATGCGCGTCCTGAGCCCCGCAGCGGCGAAGGACCTAACCTGAGAGTGTCGTGGCTTCCCCCAGCTAAAGCTGGGGGTTAGTGTTAAGACGCGTTTATATTAATTTCGAAATAAGCACATATTACCAACTACCAACTACCCAAGAATGCCCACCACCCTCCACATCACCAACATGGTTTGCGACCGATGCATCCGCTCGGTGGCTCGCACGCTATCCGGACTCGGTTATTCGGTCGAGGCGATCGACCTCGGTGAAGCCACGATTGTGGAACATGTGGCAATGAAGGATAAATCCGCCATTGCCGACGCGCTGGAAGCCGAGGGATTCGAGCTCGTTCGTTCCCGTGAGGAGCACATCGTCACGCAGATCAAATCGACGGTGATCGCTTATATCCGGGCATTGGAAGAGGGTCAACAACCCGGGGTTTTGTCGGATGTGATCTCAAAATCGCTCCATCAAGGGTATGCGAGTCTGAGTTCGTTGTTCTCGAAGCAGACGGGGCAGACCATCCGAGACCATGTCATCGCTTTGAAGATCGATCGGGTGAAGGATTTGTTATCCAATGGCAGCCTCACCACCGCCGAAATCGCTGATCGGCTCGGGTACAGCAGTACGCAGCATTTGTCGACCCAATTTCATCAGGTTACCGGACAAACCCTATCCGAATGGAAAGAATCGCCCGGACAGAGAATGAAATGGGATTCGAAATCCATACAACATGGCTAAAACGTTGTACAAATCGGGGAGGATGGTCTGCGTAACCTAAGACCATGAACAATCAAACCATCTCCATCCAAGGCATGACCTGCGCATCTTGCGTCTTTCATGTCGAAAAAGCCTTGAAATCTGTGCCAGGCGTAAGTCAGGCCGATGTGAACCTCGCGACGGAAGCCGCAACGGTTCATGGCGATAACGTGAACACCGCAGCGCTGATCCGTGCTGTGGAAAATGCCGGGTACGCCGCGTCGGTGCGTACCGAAGACGATTCGCAGGAGGACCCCAAACGGGGAGAGCGCTAAGGCCAGGTTCCTCCTCGGTGTGAGTCTGGCCGTGCCTGTTTTCCTGCTCGAAATGCTGCCCATGCTATTTGATTGGCATTGGGGACATTCGCTCGTCGTTCAAGCCATCAAAGCCGTGCTGACCGGGATTGTCTTGTTTGGCGCCGGTGGGATGTTCTTCGAACGGGCATGGAAAGCCGCGCGTCATGGGGTGGCCGATATGAACACCCTTGTGGCAATCGGAACAGGTTCGGCCTTTCTCTATAGCCTCTATGCCGTGATACAAGGTCGCCCGGATGTCTATTTCGACACGGCGGCCGTGGTCGTGGCGTTCGTCCTTGTCGGAAAATGGATGGAAGATCGTGCGAAAAACCGCACCCGTGATACGTTGCGCGGACTCCTCGAACTTGTACCAAAGCAGGCACATGTGCAGCGCGAGAACGGCGAGATCGACACCATCCCCCTAAAGCAAGTCCGGATTGGCGATCTGTTGCTGGTGAAATCCTTCGAATCGATTCCGGTCGACGGAAACATTGAAGAAGGAAACACCAGCATCGATCAATCGATGATGACCGGCGAAAGCATGCCGGTCGACAAAGCCCCCGGCGATTCCGTGATCGGCGGCACTCGAAACGGAGCCAACAGTTTCACATTCCGAGCGGAGAAAATCGGGTCCGACACGGCTTTAGCTGGAATCGTGGCCGCGGTGGAGCACGCACAGGGAAGCAAAGCTCCCATCCAACGCTTGGTCGACAAAGTCGCGGCGGTTTTTGTGCCCGTGGTTCTCGGAATCGCGCTCATCACATTTATTTATTTCATGGTCACGGCGACGGTGGATGTGGCCTTGCTGCATATGGTGGCGGTCCTGATCATCGCGTGTCCGTGTGCGCTTGGACTGGCTACGCCAACGGCGATCATGGTCGGATCCGGACGCGCAGGCAAAGCCGGCATCCTCATCAAAGATGCGGTTTCCTTGGAAGCGGCTCGAACGATATCCACAATTCTGCTCGACAAAACCGGAACACTCACAACCGGTGCCATGAGAGTGCAGGATATCCACATGTTGGGGTCCCATTCCCGAGAACAATTATTACAATGGGTCGCATCGGTGGAGCAACAATCCGATCACCCGATCGCACGAAGCTTGCTGAAAGCGGCGAAAGAAGAAGACATCCAACCGAGTCCGGCACTACAGGTGGAAGCCCGAGCCGGGGTCGGAGTGAGCGGACTTGTGGGAAGCACTACCGTCGAAATCGGATCCATGAAACTGCTACCGTCCGACCATTCCGGATGGGGTTGGGCGAACGAACAAATGGCCGAAGGACGCACGTTGGTCGCGGTCATCATCAACCGTGAATCCGCTGCGATGATCGCGTTGGAAAGCGAACTACGGGAAGATGCGAAAGACGTGATCACCCGATTCAAAGAAGACGGACTGCATGTGGTGATGCTCACGGGCGACAATCAAATCGCGGCGGATGCGGTTGCAAGGCAGTTAGGAATTGATGAAGTGGTGGCGGAAGTGAGTCCGACCGGGAAATCCGAAGTGGTCAAACGCTTCCAAGAAGGAGGCAAGCATGTGGCCATGGTCGGGGACGGCATCAACGATTCCGTGGCGCTGACTCAAGCGGATTTGGGCATCGCGCTGGCATCAGGTTCAGACCTTGCGGTGAGCTCGGCCGACATCACCATCACCGGACATAATCTCATGAAAGTGGCTGAGGCCATGCGCATCAGCAAACGCACGTACACCGTCATCAAGCAAAATCTCTTCTGGGCATTTGTTTACAATTCGATTGGAATTCCCTTGGCGGCGATCGGGTTTTTAAGTCCGATGATCGCCGGCGCAGCCATGGCGTTAAGCTCTGTCAGTGTTGTCGCTAACTCCTTAAGAATTAAATGACAAACTTTTCCACATTTTTCTTGCTACGTGTTCATAAATATGACTACTTTCCACAAGTTATTAACAAATGTGGTGGTCGTGTTTATGCGGAATTGGCGCCCGATTTTATTAAAGCTCGCCGTACTGTTGGTCTTGGGTTTCGTGGTCTTTACGGGATAATCCCGTACCATTCCGGAATGTCCTTGATTAGACAGTTTCTGGCTACGGTCTTGGTCCTGACAATGACCATGACCATTTGCTCCACATGTGTGGTTGAAGCGATGGCTTCGTCCTGTTGTTCCGAGCCTTGCGCAGAGTGCGTCTGCGGCTTCGAAGCCATGCCCCTCGATGCGGATCTTGCGAATGTAGTCGTAATCCCATCCCCACAGACATTCGATCCTGTTTATGCCACCCACATTGTTCAGGCTCCCTCTGACCTCGCACCTCGCACCTCGCACCTCCCTTTACCCCTTACTCCCTTACCCCAATCGACACGCATTCGCTTGTCGATGTTGAGCGTCTATCTGATCTGAGACAAGCCGGCACCCCGCACCTGCGTTACTCATTTCAGATTCAGACATCATGCTCAATTCCATCATCCGTTTTTTCTTAGAAAACCGTCTCATCGCGTTCCTGCTGTTGATCGTGTTGATCGTCGGCGGACTCATGACCGTCCCATTTTCCTGGGCGCCGGATTTCCTGCCTCGTGAGCCGGTTTCGGTCGACGCCATCCCCGACATCGGCGAAAACCAACAGATCGTGTTCACCGAATGGCCCGGCCGTTCGCCACAGGACATCGATAACCAGGTCACCTATCCGCTGACCACCGCGCTTTTGGGTGTGCCGGGTGTGAAAACCATCCGCAGCACATCGATGACCGGCTTTTCCAGCATCTATATCCTGTTTGAGGAGGACGTGGAGTATTACTGGAGTCGCAGCCGCATCCTCGAGAAACTCAATGCGTTGCCGGCAGGAGTCTTGCCGCCAGATGCGAAACCGGCACTGGGTCCGGATGCCACCGCACTGGGACAAGTATTCTGGTACACGCTTCAACATGATGGCGGATGGGATCTGCACGAACTCCGATCCATCCAAGATTTTCAGGTCAAATATGCGCTCGCATCCGCCGAAGGCGTAGCGGAAGTGGCCTCCATTGGCGGATATGTGAATGAATATCAGATCGATGCCGACCCGGAAAAACTCTTGTTGGCCGGACTCACCATCACCGACCTGTACACCGCCGTCAAAGAATCGAATCTGGATGTGGGTGCACGAACCATCGAGCTGAATCGTGTAGAATATCTGGTGCGAGGCATCGGGTTCATCAAAACACTTGGGGATCTCGAAAACACCGTCGTGTCTGTCCGAGGCGATACGCCAATCCGGATCCGTGATGTCGCTCGCGTTGCATATGGTCCGGCCCAACGTCGCGGAGCCTTGGATGTGACCGGTGCCGAAGCGGTCGGAGGCGTGGTCGTCTCGCGTTATGGTGCCAATCCATTGCAGGTGATCGAGAATGTGAAGCAAAAGCTCGCTGAAATCGCGCCCGGTCTACCCGAACGAACCTTGGCGGATGGAACCGTCTCGAAAGTCCGCATCGAACCGTTTTACGACCGTTCCGGACTCATCAACGAAACCATCGCCACCCTCGAAACCGCGATGCTCTTGCAAATCCTCATCACCATTTTAGTGGTTGTGGTGATGGTAATGAATGTGCGTTCTTCCTTATTGATCAGCGGTTTGTTGCCTGTTGCCGTGCTGGCCTGCTTCATCCTCATGAAACTCTTCGGTATCGAAGCGAACATCGTGGCCCTATCTGGCATCGCAATCGCGATTGGTACGATGGTGGACATGGGCGTGATTTTCACGGAAAACATGATCCGTCATATGGATGAAGCGCCCGACGGACAATCGCGCCTCGAAACCATTTACAACGCCGCGGCAGAAGTGGGATCGGCCGTACTGACGGCAGTCGGCACCACGATTCTGAGTTTCATTCCGGTCTTTTTTCTGGAAGCGGCGGAAGGGAAACTGTTTAGTCCGTTGGCCTACACGAAATCCTTCGCCTTGATCGCAGCCATTGTAGTGACCTTGTTGCTGATTCCGGCCGTGGCCTACCTCATCATGCGTCGCAAGCCGTCCGTCAAATCGAAATACGGCAACATCCCGGTCTATGCATCCTTGATCGGGATCGGATGGGTCTTGTCTACGATTTGGATGCCTTTGGGGCCGGAATCCTCGACCATCCTGAACGTGA
>CAYPOI010000010.1:0-1920 GCA_964412365.1 uncultured Chitinophagales bacterium
ACGAGCTTCATCACCACATCATCGCCGACCAGTTTTCCGGATGCCATGATGGCCTTCACTTCGAGTCCGAGAGGGGTTTCATCTTTGATGGCGGCACGGAACATGTCGCCGGTTGAGACTTGGGGAATGCCAAGGGCAGATTCCAATAATTTGGCCTGTGTGCCTTTTCCTGCACCGGGAGGCCCGAATAAGATCAATTTCATGAGGCCAAGATACGATTTCCAATGTTAAGTTTTTCGCCAGGACTTGTCCCTCATGACGCAATGCGTTATCATGATGGTCTGATGAAGACTGTGATCAAGCGCTACCAGAACCGAAAACTCTACGATGTGGAGCGTAGTCGCTATGTGACGACGGATGATATCGGCGCGATGATCCGGGATGGACAAACCGTGCAAGTGTTGGATTACGACACAGAAAACGACATCACGAACACCGTTTTGGCCAATGTGCTGCGGCAGACCGGACTGTCTGAAGCGCTTCTGCATCAGATGATCCGCTATGGATCGAAATCCGTTGAGCTGGGGCTGGATCAAGCGCGACGCGGGATTTCGGAATTGCAGGAGGATGTGCGCCAGCAGGATATGGACGAACTTGAAGAAAAGATAGAACGACTAGAGCGGCTGATCAGCGAATTGGTTGGTCAGCACGATGAAACCGAACACTAAAACATGCAGCTATGTCAAAATTAGATGATATCTACCGCGCCGGACTCGGTGCCTTGAAAAAAGCAAGAGAAGAAGGAACAGCCCTATTCGAAGAACTGGTAGACGAAGGTCGGAACATTGAAAAAGAAGGGAAAAAACGTGTCAAATCGCTGATGGATGATTTGGCCGATAATATGAAAGAGACGAGTGCCGCAATCAAAAAAACCTCGAAGAAGGAATTAAAAGACCTTAGCTCGCGCCTCGAGGCTCTTTCCAAGAAAGTGGAAAAGCTCACTAAGGGCGATAAGGCTCCGAAAACACCAAAAGCCTCGAAGGCCCCCAAAGCCCCAAAAGCGGCCAAAACTGAAAAAACTCCGAAGGCCTCCAAAGCGGCTAAAGCGCCAAAGGCGCCTAAAGCGGAGAACGTGGAAAAGGCTCCAAAAGCAGCGAAAGCTCCTGCGAAGAAAGCGGCGCCAAAAGCTCCTAAGGCGCCCAAGGCATAGCATCAAAATGTGATGAAATGCTGGGGCAGAGGCCTGGGGAAATTCGTAAATTAGGACATCTATTGACGACTAAGACCCAGGCCTCGGCCCCTGAACAGGGACGAGGCCTTTTTTTATGGGAAAATGCCGGAATACTTGTAATTCCGTGCGATTTTCTCAATCGCACTCACGAAAGCGGCGGTACGTAGGTCGATTTTATGCCGGTCGCGAATCTCGCGTATTTCCTGGTACGCGGTGGACATGGTGTTCATGAGTCCGGTATCCACGATTTTCCGTTCATCGCCACCTTCCATCATGCGGCCATAGCGCACATGCTGAAGGTTTTTAAGCCATTCGAAGTAGGAAACCGTTACCCCGCCCGCGTTCAGATAATTATCCGGAATGATGAGGGCCCCGCGTGATTTGATGATGTCGTGCGCATCGGCCGTGGTCGGGCCATTGGCTCCCTCTGCGATGATTTTCGCTTGGATCCGGGGTGCGTTATCGACATGGAGTTGGTTTTCAAGCGCGGCGGGCACCAGGATGTCGCATGCGAGTTCGAGCCCGGCAGCGGAATCGGGGAGATTGGTTGCGCCCGGGAACCCGAGTATGGATCCAGTTTCTTTGCGGTGCGCCATCACGGCGTTCACATCAAGGCCTTTCGGATTGTGGATGGCGCCTTCGTACTCGCACAGCCCGACGATGGTCGCGCCGCCCTCCATGAGGAAACGTGCGGCGTGGTAGCCGACGTTTCCGAGTCCTTGCACGACAACCGTTTTGTCATCGAGGCC
>CAYPOI010000010.1:2020-49866 GCA_964412365.1 uncultured Chitinophagales bacterium
GTCACTTCGTCTTCGTTCACCATCAGGCTATATCGGATGCCGCCCTTGGTCGGGGTTTTGTGGGATGAGTGCTGCGCTCGCCAGCCATGGATCACCTCAATCTTTCCATTGTCACGTTCCAAAGGGAAGGTGAAATGGTAGACACTATTGCACGATTTGATCTGGTCGAGCAGGCCTTGCGGGTAGTTCACATACTTCGCTGCACGGTCGAAATTGCGGTTTACCTGCTCAAAAAACTTGAAATTTTCCATGTGTATGATAACGGCTAAAGAGTTTGGAAGCGCTTTTCGAACATAAAATAGCAATTATTTTTTAGTAGGCAACCGGGCTTATGAAAACGCTTTTCCAAATTGGAAATCACTATGGAAGCGCTATTGGAAGTGATGAAAAAGTAATATGATAATAATACATTAATGTATGGAAATGTGGATTTAATGCGATTGTGCGTAAATTTGGGGTATGAAAAAAATACTATTCTTCCTCATGCTGACGCTGGCCACCGTGCCGGCCCCATTGGTTTCCCAGTCCATCGATCTGAAATCGGCCCGCCAAAATTATTTGGTTGGGTTGCGTTCAGAGAACACGGGCGTGGTTGAATCCGCCATCTACAATGTCCTTCAATTGGTGAAAGCGGATCCCGCTCAGCCGATTGCCGAAATCCGTCAACAACTCACATTCTTGAGCACATCCGCCGATGCCAACCGAGTTCGGTATAAGGCCGGAGTTGCGCTGATGTTGATCGCACAACCCGACATCCTGAAAAGTCTGACCTATGACCGCACCGTGCCCGCAGAACAATACTTTGTGGAAGCGATGGAGCGGTTGACGGCGACCTACTTGGTGGTCAACCCTCAAACAGGGCATTGACGAACGCATCGCGGTCGAAGACCTGAAGATCGTCGATCCCTTCGCCCACGCCGATATACTTGACCGGAACATCCAATTCGGATGAGATTCCGATCACAATGCCGCCCTTGGCGGTGCCGTCGAGTTTGGTGAGGGCGAGGCCGGTGATCTGCACCGCTTCGGTGAAGGCTTTGGCCTGTTGCATGGCATTCTGACCCGTGGAGGCGTCTAGCACGAGAATCGTTTCGTGGGGGGCGCCTTCTACGATTTTCCCCATCACGCGCTTGATCTTGCCGAGTTCGCCCATAAGCGCGGTTTTGTTGTGCAGGCGCCCGGCCGTGTCGATGATCACCACCTCCGCGCCGCGCCCTTTGGCTGCCGCAACGGTATCATAGGCCACAGCAGCGGGATCCGCATCCTGCCCCTGTTGCACGATCGGTACGCCCGCGCGTTCGCTCCAGATGGTGAGCTGCTGAACCGCAGCCGCACGGAAGGTGTCGGCCGCGCCAAGAATCACGCTGCGCCCCGCTTGCTTGTACTGCGCGGCGAGTTTGCCGATCGTCGTCGTTTTACCAACGCCGTTCACGCCCACAACCAAGATCACATGGGGCGTGGTCGGAAATGTAGCATCGAACTCGGCCGGACGTTCTTTCTCGTTCCCCTTGAGCAAGTCAACAATTTCCCGACGCAGCATTCCCTGAAGTTCATTGCTGTTCAGGTACTTCTCCTTTTTCACTCGCTCTTCAATCCGCTTGATGATGGCCAGCGTGGTTTTCACACCCACATCCGACGTGATCAAAATGTCTTCGAGGTCATCCAGAACCTCCGCATCAACCGTGTCTTTTCCGGCAACGGCGCGGCTCAATCGTCCCAGCAATCCTTCACGGCTCTTTTCGAGTCCAACCTTGAGCTGTTCTTCCTGCTTCGCTTTCTTAAAACCCAGTTTTTCTAAAAATCCCATAATCCCCTAATTGAATTCCGCGCCTTTCAGGATTTCCCGGAAGCGGATGATATAATCGTATGATGAATGCACGAGCAGGGTGCATGTCGAAATCAACAGAATGTAGCCCAATCGGCGCTCGGTCGGAAACGCCATCACCACAATCCAATATATGGCCAGTAGATTGACGAATACTTTGCCGGATGTGACCGACATCGCCACTTTTCCTCTTCTGGTGCGGATGTACAAGGATGCCGTGGAAATCAGCAAGTCTCTGAATACGGAGATGCCCAGAAACCACACGGGGATGCGTCCGAGCCAGACCGCATAGATGAACAGGATAAGGGCCATCAGCTTGTCTGAAATCGGATCCAGGGCTTTCCCAAGTTCGGAAACCTGATTGAAGATTCGTGCCGCCCAACCATCCAAATAGTCGGTAAATATTCCAGCAAAAACCAACGACCAGAATAAGAGTCCAGGGCCATGGATTTCATGCGCTGCAATAATTAGAAACGCGAATACGATTCGGGAAAGCGACAACAGATTGCTGATCGTCAGTACCTTATGGGTGACGTTGATCCTCACTTTATCGATATTCCTGCGGCGTCTGAATTTCATAGGGCAATCTGGCTTGCCAAAAATAACGAATCCGAACCGGCTTACACGTATGAGAAATGTCACAACCTTGGTGGAAACGAACGTAGAATCGACGTCTGTGTACAGCGGCGCTTTGCTGAAGGTGTATCGGGATGTGGCGCGACTTCCGGATGGCAGCACGTCGGTTCGTGAGTGGATCAAACACCCAGGTGCCAGCGCGGTGGTTCCGATCTTCGAGAACGGCGACATCCTGCTGTTGAAGCAATTCCGTTATCCGGTTGGACAAGTGTTCATCGAAGTTCCTGCCGGTAAATTAGATCCAGGTGAAGCCGCCGATGTGACGGCCGTTCGTGAGTTGGAAGAGGAAGCCGGACTTCGTGCCAAATCCGTTTTCTACATCGGGCATTTCTATCCAGGAATCGGGTATTCGAACGAGATCATTCACATTTTTGCGGCCACCGGACTTTCCGAAGCTCCAACCAACACCGATATCGATGAATTCGTGGAGCCATTCCGGATTCCATTTGAGCAAGCCATACAATGGGTTCATGAGGGCATCATCAACGATGCGAAAACCGTGATCTGTTTGCTTCGAACCTGGCAATGGTGGGCCTGAGAAAGATCATCCATATCGATATGGATGCCTTTTTCGCATCCGTGGAGCAGCGCGATTTTCCGGAATATCGTGGCAAGCCGGTGATTGTGGGTGGCGATCCCAAAAGTCGTGGGGTGGTGTCGACCTGCAGTTATGAGGCGCGCAAATTCGGGGTGCATTCTGCGATGCCCACATCAAGGGCATATCGGTTGTGTCCGCATGGGATCTTTGTGAGTCCACGTTTCGAGGCCTACAAGGAGGTTTCGAAGCAGATCCGCGACATCTTTCACCGCTTCACAGATAAAGTGGAACCGTTGTCGTTGGATGAAGCCTATCTGGATGTGACCGAGAACAAGTTGGGGATGGAAACGGCGACCGACATCGCGAAGGAAATCAAACGCCTCATTCTGGAAGAGACGCAACTAACCGCATCCGCCGGCGTGGCGGACACCAAATTTGTGGCAAAAGTGGCCTCTGGGTATCGAAAACCGGACGGACTCACCGTCATCCGTCCTGAAAAAGCACAAGCCTTCATCGAAGCCTTACCGATTGGCGCGTTTTATGGAATCGGTGATGCGACCGAGAAAAAGATGATCGCTTTGGGAATCCACAATGGTGCCGATCTGAAGACCTGGGAAGAAGTGGATTTGGTGAAGCACTTCGGCAAATCGGGCCGGTTTTATTTCAACATTTCGCGGGGCATCGACCCGCGGGAAGTGGAAAACGACCATGTGAGGAAGTCGGTCGGCGCAGAAAACACGTTCGCCGAAAATCTCATCGATATGGAGTCGATGCGGACCGAACTTCTATCGATCGCGGAAACGGTGTCGCGACGCCTCAAGAAGATTCCCACATCCGGTAAGACCATCACTCTGAAAGTTCGATATGCCGATTTCGAGATCGCGACAAGAAGCGTCTCCCTTCCGACCATGGTTAATGATGTGGAAACGCTATATGACACCGCTATTTCGGTGTTACCATTGACCGAAGCCGGTGTAAAAGAAGTGCGATTATTGGGGATTTCGGTGTCGAATCTGGATCTAGCTCGTGAGGAGAAAACCGATCGCAGCGGACAATTAGAGTTGGGCTTTTAGCCGCTTCTTGTAATCAGATTCGGAAATTTCCACACATCCGAAGGGCTTGAGGAAATCGTTTTGAAATTGGACATCCCACAGGCCAAATCCGTTTTCGATTAAATAATTGTACGTGAACCATAGCGCCGCTTTCATGGCTTCGGGCTTGGTTTGGAAGAGGGATTCTGCGAAAAAAGCCTTGCCGATCGCGAGGCCATACAAGCCACCAATGAGTTCATCATCCTGCCAGACTTCGATGGAGTGGGCGTGTCCGGCGATATGAAGCGCGTTGAACAGGGCTTCGATGTCGTGGTTGATCCACGTGGTTTTTCGGTTCGCGCATCCGGCGATGATGGCCGGGAAGGAGGTGTCGATGCGGCGCTCAAATCGATGGACCCGGAAATGACGCAAGGCCCGCTTCGGCATATGAAACGACTCGAGCGGAAAAATGCCACGACGTTTTGAAATGAACCAATCGGTTTCGCCACTATCCCGCGAATCGGCCATCGGAAAGGCGCCGGATTTGTACGCCTCCAAGACCCAATCGAGGTTCATGGCTTCATTCGTTGCAAGTAATCCGTGAGCGCTTCTCTTACTTTTTTGCTAAGCAGAATGCTTGAAACCATGGTCGGGATGGCCATCATGGCGAAGGCTCCGTCGATGAGTCCGATGACGGCGTTGATGGAGGTCACCGCTCCGAACCAGATGGAGAAGATGTAGAAGTAATTGTAGTAATGTTGACGCTCGGCGCCGATCAAGAAGCCCAAGCACTTGGTTCCATAATAAGAGTACGTGAACATGGTGGTGAGGCTGAAAATGAGCACGCAAATCATGAGGATGACGGTGCCGATGGTGCCCGGGATGCCGATTTGAAACGCATACGAGGTGAGCGTGACGCCATCGAGTCCGGGAACTAGATACGCATCCGTCATGATGATGGCGAGGCCGGTCATGGTGCAGACAATGAGCGTGTCAATCACGGGTTCGAGCATGGCCACGAGTCCTTCGCGAACGGGCTCATTGGTACGGGCCGCGCCATGGGCGAGGGCTTCGGTTCCGATGCCGGCTTCGTTGGAGAATGCGGCGCGACGGATGCCGGTTCGAATCACTTCACCGACGGCGCCACCCATCATGGCTTGGCCAGTGAACGCATCATGCACGATCAACCACATGTGGGATGGGATGGACGCGTAGTTCGACAACACAATGTACAAGACCGCCGCGCCATACAGAACCACCATGAGGGGGACCAGCTTCGCGGCGACATTGCCGATGCGGCGGATTCCTCCGAAAATGACCAGCGAGACGAGGCCTACCAGGACCATCCCGGTGATGAAATCGGTGGTGAAACTATCGCCCGAAACGGTGAGTCCGTTCGGAACCAACACCAAGTCGCGCACGATCTGAGTGAGCTGGTTGGATTGGAACATGGGCGTGCATCCGATCAGTCCGCAAAAGGCGAAGAAATACGCCAATGGAAGCCATTTTTTGCCCAATCCTTCCCGGATCACATACATCGGTCCGCCTTGGATTTTGCCGGAACTGTCTTCGCCACGGTACATCACCGCAAGGGTACAGGTATAGAATTTGGTCGCCATCCCGATGAACGCGCTCACCCACATCCAGAAAAGAGCGCCGGGTCCGCCGGTTGCGATCGCAATCGCCACGCCGCTGATATTTCCCATCCCTACCGTAGCCGCCAACGCGCTGGCCAAGGCTTGGAAGTGGTTCAGGTCGCCGGGCGCATTCGGATCGTCGTATTTGCCGGTCAGGATCTGGATGGAATGCTTGATGTACCGATAGGGTCGGAATCCGGATGAGATCGCGAAAAACACACCACCCCCCACCAAAAGAACCAGCAAGTGGGTGCCCCAGGCCCAGTTTCCAAACGCGACCAAACTGGTTTCGAGAAATTCTAACATGTGTGATTCCTCAGCTCAGGATCGGGCGAATGCCGTTGATGATGAATTGGACGCCGATACACAAGGCAATGAAACCCATCATGCGGGTGAACCCATTCATCCCTGTTTTTCCGAGCACCCGCACGATTCTCGGTGCCAAGCGAAGCACCACATAAGAACCAAGCGCGGTTAATATAATCGCCGCGACGATGAGGATGTAGTTCGTAATAGATAATTCCTGCGATGCGAAACTCATCACAACGGCGATACTGCCGGGACCAGATAGCAAGGGCATGGCCAATGGCGAAAACGAAATGTCGGGTTTTTCACGGGCTTCGTTTTCCGAAGCGCGATCGAGTTTGCGTCCACCTTCTTTCGGATTGAGCAGCGAAAAGGCCCAACTTGTGATCATGATGCCACCCGCAATACGGATTCCTTCCATGCTGATTCCGAAAAACGAGACGATATAGGTGCCGCCTAGCAGAAAGCTGACCAAGATTCCAATCATGAAAAACGCAGCCTTCATGGCTTGATGGTTGCGCTCGTCAGCGGTGTTTCCTTCGGTCAATACAAGGAAAACCGGCATCGCGGTGATGGGATTCACAATCGCGAAGATGGCGATGAAATACCCAACCAGTAGACTAATGATGTGTGAGGAGGCATCCATTCCGCCAAAGGTAATGGTTTTGAGCCGTATCTTTGAAGCAAAAACAGACCCATGCTTCATTCACTGACTTCTTCTGTCCGGAACATCGTTGTTGGCGCCGGTACCCGCGACGAAAAACTTCAAGCCGTTTCGGCACTCATCCACGATTCGCTCGACGCCTACGATTGGGTCGGGTTCTATTTGGTGGATCCATCCCAGCATCGCATGCTCAAGCTGGGTCCATATGTGGGCGCGCCGACCGACCACGTGTTCATTCCCTTCGGAACGGGTATTTGTGGACAAGCCGCCGAAACCCTCGAAACCTTTGTGATTGATGATGTGACCGCGCAATCCAACTATTTGGCGTGCAGCATCGATGTGAAATCGGAAATCGTCGTTCCCATCATGAAAGGGGATACATTCATCGGCGAACTCGACATCGATTCCCATCTCGCGGCCCGCTTCGGCAAAGAAGACCAGGCCGTGATGGAAGAAATCTGCGTTATCCTGGCAGATCTTTGGTGAGAAACTTCCCGGTGTGACTTGTCGGGTGTTTGGCTATGCTTTCAGGCGTACCGGTACAGACAATCGTACCACCGCCATAACCACCTTCCGGACCCATATCGATCACCCAATCGCTGGCTCGAATCACATCCATATTGTGTTCGATGAGAATGACGGAATGTCCGTTATCGATGAGTCGGTTGAAGCAGACAAGCAGTCGCGCTGTGTCTTCAAAATGAAGTCCGGTCGTGGGCTCGTCAAAGAAATACAAGGTGTGTTCGTCGTTTTCTCGCGCCAAGAAACGAGCCAGCTTCACACGTTGAGCTTCACCGCCGGATAGGGTGGTTCCGCTTTGTCCGAGCTTGAGATAGCCAAGGCCCACATCCTCCATCACCTGAAGTTTCGATGTGATGGAGTTATCGCCTTCGAAGAAGCCGAGGGCGTCGCTGATGGACATCTCGAGTACATCAAAAATGTTTTTTCCACGGTATTTCACGCCCAAAACATCTTTGCGATAGCGCATGCCGTTGCAGGCTTCGCACGGAAGAACCACATCGGCTAGGAATTGCATTTCGATGGTTTGAACGCCTTCCCCTTGGCAGGTTTCGCAACGTCCACCGGGCACATTGAAGGAAAAATGTCCGGCCGTGTAACCCATCAGTTTGGCTTGGCGCGTATCCGAAAACACATCCCGAATGCCATCGAACGCTTTCGTGTAGGTGGCGGGATTCGAGCGCGTGGATCGTCCGATCGGCGATTGATCCACCATTTCCACATTCACGATGGACGAATATCCGCTCAAGCTTTTATGTCGACCCACTTTTTGCACCGCATTGCCCATTTCTTTCATGAGCGCGGCATACAGAGTATCGTGGACCAAGGTGGATTTACCCGATCCGCTCACTCCGGTCACACAGACCAGCATTCCGAGCGGGAATTCGACGTCCACATGCTTTAGGTTGTGCTCGGCGGCACCTTTCAGCTTGATGGAATCACCAGTTCCCTTCCTCCGTTTTTCGGGATGGGGGATGCGCTTGCGTCCACTCACATATTTTCCGGTGAGCGATGTGTTGGATGTCAGAATTTCGGGGAACGTCCCTTCAAAGACCACTTCTCCACCATAACTGCCGGCGAACGGACCGATATCGATGATGTGATCTGCCGCGGCGATCATCTCCGGATCATGTTCCACCACAATCACCGTATTTCCGATGTCGCGCAGGGTTTTGAGAATGCGGATGAGTCGGTCGTTGTCGCGGGGATGCAAACCGATCGTAGGTTCATCCAGCACATACAAACTTCCGATGAGCGAGCTTCCCAATGCGTTGGCCAAATGGATGCGCTGCGCCTCGCCGCCCGAAAGCGTATTGGTGAGGCGGTCGAGCGTGAGATAATCCAAGCCCACATCATTCAGGTATTTCAGCCGCTTGCGGATTTCGAACAAGATCTGGTTGGCCACACCGGACTCATACTCAGTGAGGGTAACCGTTTCGAACCAGTCGCGGGCATGTCCGATCGTCATTTCCGAGATTTGCCCGAGGTGCATGCCGTTCACCATCACGTATTGGGCGTCTTTTCGGATGCGGTAGCCATCGCACTCCGGACAGCGGGAATACCCACGGTAACGCGCATAAAACACACGCATGTGCACTTTGTAGAACTCGGTCTGGATTTCTTCAAAGAAGGGGAAAATGCCCGCATACTCATCTTTTCCTTTCCAGATGATCTCTTTGAGCTCGCGCGACAAATCCTTGTATGGCGTGTCGATGGGGTACTGATACCGCGCGCACACTTTCACCAAGTGACGAAGATTCGAGCTGAACTTGGGTCCTTGGTATGGCGCGATAGCACCGCCACGGATGGTGAGATCGGGATCGGGAATGACCAAGTCTTCATCGATGCCAGCGATGCGACCGAATCCCTCACATTTCGGACATGCCCCGAACGGATTATTGAAGCTGAACATCTGGGGCGTGGGTTCTACAAACTCCATCCCGTCTAATTCGAAGCGCTCGCTGTAAGGCGTTTCGGCGCCGTCTTTGAGTTTCACAAAGCATCGCCCAAATCCTTCTCTGAATGCGGTTTCGAGAGAATCCGTGATGCGGGTGCGCGTGGCGTCGTCGGGCTGAATCGCCAACCGATCGACCAACACGCGATCCTTTTTCGCGGAAATGCTGCTGCGATCGGATTCCGGATCTGTGAGTTCCAAAATGCTCTCATCGGAACGAAGGATGCGGGTGAAGCCGCGCTCCACCAGCACATTGAGTTCGTCGATGATGGATTTTCGGCCGTGGTCCGGTAATGGAAAGGTGATGTAGAACCGGCTTCCTTCCGGCAAGCGCGAGAGCAAGTCCACCGCAACGCTACCGGGACGATCTTTTTTCACTTCACGTCCGCTGATGGGGGACATCGTGCGTCCGATTCGGGCGAACATCAACCTCAGATAATCATAGATTTCGGTCGTCGTGCCGACGGTGGAACGTGGGTTCGTGGTCGAATTCTTCTGCTGGATGGCCATTGCGGGCGAAATCCCTTGCATGAAGTCGACATCCGGCTTGTCCATCCGTTCCAAGAACTGGCGCGCGTAACTCGACAGGCTTTCCACATACCGGCGCTGCCCTTCGGCATAGATCGTATCAAAAGCGAGGCTCGATTTCCCGGAGCCGCTCACCCCGGTGATCACCGTAAGCGAATGGCGCGGAATACTCACACTGATATTCTTCAGATTGTGGGTACGGGCACCGCGGATAACGAGCGGACGGTCTTGTTTTTCAGGGAGTTGCGTTTTCATCAGCCGAGTAAGTTACGCATCCCTATCGTCCCAAACGATGGTAAAAAATCGTGTTCAATCGCTTCCAATGCCGATTTTCAGTTAAATATTGACGAAAATTTGATATGTTCGAGACCGGTCATCTATCCATGCACGTGAAAAAACGATCCTATTTCAGTTTAATCGTGTCTTTCGGCTTACTCATGTCTTTCTGGTTAGTCATGAGTGGTTTTTTTGATGTGTTTCACATCGGCATGGGCGTGGTATGTGTGGCCATTGTGATGGGCATCGATTCCAAGTTGAAAAACTTAAAATATTTTGGTGACGATGAAGACGTGTTGTCTCAATTCCGATACGGATACGGCATCTATTATATCGGATGGTTGATGGTTCAGATTGTGATTTCAGGCATCCATGTGGCCGGAGTGATCCTGGCTCCGCGTCAGACTAACCGCACATGCATCGTCAAATTCAACGTGGATCTGCCGAATGCACAAGCCCGTGTGATCTTGGGAAACTCCATCACACTCACGCCTGGAACCTTGACGCTCGATATTCATGACAATGAGTTCACGGTCCATGCCCTGATGCCAGAATCGTATGCCGGTATCGTCGACGATACAATGCCCCGCAATGTGCTGAAGTTGTTCACATCGGATGTCCGCCAAGTGGTGAGCGATGTACGCATTATTTACGACGGGGAGGAGATGTGATGGAATCCTTTTTCTTGGGTACGACCATCCTGCTTACCGCCATCATTCTGATTCCAGCGTACCGTGTGATCAGAGGGCCGACGATTTTTGACCGCCTCGTTGGTGTGAATGCCATCGCAACGAAAACCATTGTTCTGATCTGCCTGATCGGCTATGTGTATGGACGAATCGACATGTTCATCGACATCACTCTGGCCTATGCGATTCTGGGATTTGTGGGCTCGATCGCCATCGCGAAATACATGACGACCGATAAGGGGGAATTCTGATGGGCGAGATTCAAAATATCATCAGCATCGCGTTCATCGTGGCTGGAATCTTCTTCATTTTCGTGGCGGGAGTCGGAATCGTGCGTCTGCCTGATTTTTATTCCCGCACTCATGCTGTGAGCAAATCCGACACTCTTGGCATTTTGTTGGTCGTGTTGGGACTCATCATATATGAAGGGCTCACCATCAATAGCATCAAATTGCTGTTTATTTTCATTCTGGTGGCATTGGCCAATCCGATCGGTTCTCATGCCCTCGGCATGGCGGCCTTGAAAAAAGGACTGAAGCCGAAATTAGGGAGGCGCCATGTGGGGTCTTGAGCTCATCATCTACTTTTTCATCTTCATGATGGCCGTTCTCGCGCTGGAGTCGAAAGATTTGCTGGTCGCGGTTGTGGTGTTGACGGTATTCAGCTTTGCGATGGCGTTGTTATTCACAACGATGGGCGCTGTGGATGTGGCGTTTACCGAAGCCGTTGTGGGCGCGGGCATCACGGGAATCTTGTTTGTGGTGGCCATTTATCAAACCAAGCAAAAGGCGGACGATTGAAGTATCTCAAACTCCTTCTACTGTCGATGTTCGGGGCACTTCTTATTTATGGTGCCTCTGATTTGCCATTGCGCGGCGATGCCACGAACCGCATGCATGCGCAGGAAAGCGTATCCGGCACGGCGGTACCCGGAAATTATTATATCAGCCAGGCCTATGTGGATGCGAAAACCCCGAACATGGTGACGGTGATCCTGGGTGATTATCGGGGAATTGATACGCTCGGGGAAGAAATTGTGATTTTCACGGCGGGTCTGGTGGCCTTGCTATTGCTGAGGGGGGCGCGCAAGCCATGAGAAGCGAAATGACAAGCCCGATCATTCAGCTCGGGGCCCGTTTATTGAGTCCGTACATCATGCTGTTTGGCCTGTATGTGATTGCGCACGGGCATTATAGTCCTGGAGGCGGGTTCCAGGGGGGCGCATTGTTGGCCGCATCCATCCTGTTGGTTCGACTGGCATCCAGCCCGAATGTGGGCAGCTCGCAATTGAAAGAAGCGCTCACGATGCCCATGGCCTTGATGGGGATCGCGATTTATTTCGGCACCGGACTTGTTTCCGTTCTCATGGGAGGCTATTTCTTGGATTACAGCGAGCTTCCCATTCCAGGACTCGAACCCGCCATGCTTCGTTTTTACGGCTTGCTGATCATCGAAGTGGGTATCGGGTTGGCGGTGATGGCCATTTTGGTGATGCTGTTCGATAACATGGTGAAGGGGGAAGACTGATGGGTGAGTTTTTCATCGGACATTATTCCTATTGGCTGACCATCGCACTGATTTGCGTCGGTTTATATGGCATCCTATTCAAGCGCAATCTGGTGAAAAAGGCGATCGGGCTGTCCATCTTGCAATCCGCCATCATTCTGTTTTGGGTATCCATCGCCACAAAGTGGGGCGCTACCGTGCCCGTTCGCGATCCCGGAATTCCAACGGCGGATGTGGCCAATTATCTGAACCCACTTCCGCACACCCTCATGCTCACCGCGATTGTAGTGGGCGTGGCCACGCTCGGAGTCGGTTTCTCGTTGTTGATCGCCATTTGGAACCGGTACAAAACCCTTGATGAGACCGAAATCCTGAATAAGATCCAGTGAGCATTTCGCAACTACCTATCATCATTCCGTTCGTCTTCCTGGTTTGGGCACTGCTCATTCCACTGGTCGGATTTTGGAAATCCCGCTTGTCTCAACCCCTGGCGCTGATCGGAGCCGGACTCTCTTCCGGCTTCAGCATCTACGGGTTTGTCTCGCAAATCGGAATGGACCCCATCCGCTATCGTTTCGGGGGATGGGAACCGCCAATCGGCATCGAATTCGTGTACGACGGACTCTCATCCTTCATTGTGATGGTGATCAACGTCGTGGCCTTCTTTGTGTTGATGCATTCCAAGCATGTGTCCAAAGTGGAACTCGCAGGCAAAGAGATGCCGTTTTTCGCGCTGTCAATGCTGATGATGCTGGGTCTGAATGGCATCGTGCTCACAGGCGATTTGTTCAACCTGTTCGTCTTTCTGGAAATCTCATCCCTTTCGGCATATGCCTTGCTGTCGATCGGCCGGCCCGCCGCACCCTTCGCCGCATTCCGCTACTTGATTATCGGCACCGTCGGCGGATCCTTCTATTTGCTTGGAGTCGGCTTTCTGTACACGGTAACCGGCACGCTTAACATGATCGACATGAAAGCGATGCTGCCTCAATTCGCGATGCAGCCCGCTGTTGTCACCGGACTCATCCTCATCACCGTTGGCATGGGCATCAAAGCGGCATTGTATCCGATGCATGGCTGGTTGCCCGATGTGTATACCAACGCCAATTCAACCGCATCCGCCCTTGTGGCTCCTATCGGCACAAAGGTTGCCGCGTATGTGCTCATCCGCATCCTGTTGATGATGTTCGGTATCGATCTGATGGATGCCGTCATTCCACTATCCACCATCATCGGCGTGTTGGCGAGTGCGGGCATCATTTACGGGTCGATATTGGCGATTCGGCAGACCGATCTCAAGCGGATGTTGGCGTATAGCTCGGTTTCCCAGATCGGCTACATCCTGCTCGGAATGAGTCTTGCAAATCCTATCGGATTTGTGGGCGCGGTTCTTCACGTGCTGAATCACGCCGTCATGAAAGGATGCTTGTTCTTGGTTTCCGGGAACATCGAATTCAGGGAAGGACATACGGATGTGACCCGTTTCGATAAATCGTATTCCAAGAAATACCCATGGACAATGATGTCGTTCACCATCGCCGCCATTTCCATGATCGGATTGCCGCCGTTGGCCGGGTTTTTCAGCAAATGGTATTTGGCGATGGGAACCGTCGAAAACGGAGATTGGCTGTTCCTTGCTGTGATTTTGGTGAGTTCGCTGCTGAACGCGGTGTACTTCTTCCGGATCATCGAAAGAGTGTATCTAACGAAATCGGACGCGTCCACCGAATCCAACGAAGTGCCCGCATCCATGCTGATTCCAACAATCGTGTTGGCAATCGCTCTATTGGTCATCGGACTTGCGAACGCCTGGATCGTGTCCACAATCCTTCCTATGTATGGTTGAGTCGTACACACCATTATTAGCGGTTCTGGTGTCGCTTGGGGCGGTTCCGTTCATTCTGTTCAGCGATAAAAAGCCGAATCTCCGGGAATTCTGGACCATATTGGCATCGGTCATCAAGTTCGGATTGGTGATGTCGCTTCTGCCGGTCGCGCTGAGCGGGAGCTCGGTACAGACCACATTGTTCGAAATCATCCCCGGTATTCCGATAGTCTTGAAAGCGGATGCGTTCGGCATTTATTTCGCGATGATCGCGTCGGGTTTGTGGATGGTGACCTCCTTCTACTCCATCGGGTACATGCGCGACAACAAGGAGAAGAATCAGACGCGGTATTTCGCAAGCTTCGCGGTGTGCTTGTCGGCCACGATCGGAATCGCGTTTTCGGGAAATCTGATCACATTCATTCTCTTTTATGAGATGCTGACCCTAGCCACGTACCCGCTTGTGATCCACAAGGAGAATGCGGCGGCGATTTCGGCGGGTCGGCAATACTTGGTGTACACGCTCACAGCAGGCGTTCTGCTGATCGCCGCATCTGTGCTGACCTACACCTACACCGGTTCGATGGATTTCACTCCAGGTGGGTTGTTTGCGGGCGCAGACATGTCGTCTGCGATGATGGTTGTCATATTCCTATTGTTCGTAGCGGGAGTGGGTGTAAAGGCGGGGATTATGCCGATGCACTCTTGGCTGCCGAGCGCCATGGCGGCGCCTACGCCCGTAAGTGCCTTGCTGCATGCCGTTGCCGTCGTGAAATCCGGGGTATTCGGCGTGATCCGAGTAGTCGGGTTCATTATTGGGACCGATACGATGGCGGAATTCGGCTTGAATGACATTTTGATGGTGCTGGCCGGAACGACGGTGATCGTCGCGTCGCTCATGGCCTTTAATCAGGACAATCTGAAGCGTCGGTTGGCGTATTCCACCGTCGGACACCTGTCCTATATCGTTCTTGGCGCAGCCATGCTCACCTCCCTCGGCTACATGGGAAGCATGCTTCATATCGCGGCTCACGCCACCATGAAAATCACGCTCTTCTTCTGCGCCGGCGCGATTTATGTGAATCTGCATAAAGAAAACATCAGCGATCTGAACGGCATCGCCAAAGTGATGCCCTGGACCATGGCCGCGTTCACCATCGGCGCCATGGGCTTGGCCGGCGTTCCGCCCTTGAACGGCTTTGTGAGCAAATGGACCTTGGCCTTGGGCTCTTTGCAAGGCGACATGCTGATTCCAGTCGGTATACTGGTTCTCAGTGGCTTATTGAACATCGGTTATTTCTTCCCCATCATCCAACGCGCCTATTTCCAGGAAGGAAAGGGCTTGGAGGGCTATGGTGAAGCATCCCCATTCATGGTCGTTCCCATCATGATCACAGCCATTTTGTCGATCGTGTTCGGACTATTTCCGAACCTGTTCTTCCATTTCTATGAATTGGCCGAAGCGATCGCGAATACTTTAATCACAGGAACCTGATATGAAAATGTGGCATTGGCTTGCGCTTGGAATCCTGACCGTCATCAGCCTCATCCTGGAGTTCACACTTCTGTCGGGTTACGATTCGCATTGGTGGAACAAGATTCCTGGATTCTACATCATTTGGGGCTTCCTCAGTTGCATTCTCATCATTTATATCTCGAAGTGGATCGGTTACGCCATCCTTTTCAGAGACGAACAATACTATGAGCGCTGAAATCCTTTTATCACCGGCATTGATCCTGATCGTGGGCGCCGCTGTGTTAGGGGTGCTTCCAACAAAGCTGCGTTCGCCGTTTTTCGTGCTGCTTCCGATGCTGGCGCTTGCCGCGTTATGGATCTATAGCGATGCGGACAAGCTGAGCCTGGTGTTTGGGACCATCTTCGCGATGATCGCATCCATCGGTGGGATTTACGCCTATCACCTCCGCGACACCCTGCAAAAAATTTCGGCGATGGTGTATGCCGGCGGCGCGATGGGCGTCGTTCTTGCACAAGATTATTATACACTTTTCGTGTTTTGGGAGTTGATGGCGGTCAGTTCGACCTATCTGATTTGGGCCAACCGCACCACCGAGTCGCAAGAAGCCGGCATGCGGTATCTGGCGGTTCACATTTTTGGCGGGAGTTTGCTGTTCGCTGGAATTCTGATGGTGGTCAGCGAAACGGGCTCGACCCTCATCACCAGTCTGCCCGATGTGTATTCCCTCTCATCCGTATTGATTCTTCTCGGCGTGGCCCTGAATACCGCCATCCCGCCGTTGAATGCCTGGCTGCCAGATGCGTACCCGAAAGCGACCATCACCGGAGCGGTGTTCATGAGCGCGTTCACAACGAAATCCGCTGTGTTTGTGCTGATGCGGATTTTTCCGGGCTGGGATATCCTGATTTGGTTTGGCGTGGCGATGGCGTTGTATGGCGTGGTGTATGCGGTATTGGCGAACGACATCCGACAAATCTTGGCCTATCATATCATCAGTCAGGTCGGATACATGGTTGCCGGTGTCGGTATTGGCACCGAGATGGCATTGAATGGAACCGCGGCCCACGCGTTCAGCCACATCCTGTATAAGTCGTTGCTGTTCATGGGCGCCGGAACGGTGCTGTATGCGACCGGCAAATCGAAATTGACGGAATTGGGCGGTATCGCGTCGAAGATGAAGATGGCGGTTTTCTTATATATGATCGGAGCGTTTTCAATATCGGGCTTTCCGCTGTTCAACGGCTTCATCAGCAAATCGATGATTGTCTCGGCCGCAGGAGAATCGCATTTAGAGATCGCGATGCTGCTGTTGATTTTGGCTTCGGTTGGGACCTTCTTGCATACCGGACTCAAACTGCCCTACTTCACGTGGTTCGGTGAGTCGAAGAGCGACATCACAGTTGGTCCGGTTCCGACAAACATGCTTGTGGCGATGGGCTTCGGCGCGTTCTTCTGTACGCTGTTCGGCGTGCATCCCGACCTGCTGTATCGCTTTCTTCCATATGAGGTCACATACAAGCCTTACACGGTGTATCACCTCGTTGAAATGATCCAGATCCTAGTGTTCACGTTCATCGGCTTCTGGATTCTTCGTAAGAAGTTGGAAGGTGAGGCCTTGATCGCGCTGGATACCGATTGGTTTTATCGTCGCTCAGCACCCCTTGTACGAGTTATCTTTGTGAAGGCGGTCGCAGGGTTCTTTGATGGCTCGGAGCGCGTTGTGAAGCAACTCGCGGATCGTACGATTGGCATTGTCAGTGGAGATGGCTCGCGCTTGGAACACGACATGTTTCGAATCCTGGCGGGCGTGCTGATTGTTTTCGTCCTGCTGGGTGTTCTCATGGTCTTGGGCTAAAAAAAAGCCCCGAATCCGGGGCTTTTTCATTTACTGGTATTGGATGCGAACGCTTCCGCCACTGGTCCGAAGTCGGACCGGAATGCCGCCTCCGTTGATGGTTCCGGAAAGTCGATCTCGCTCGGATCGTCCACTAAAGCTTACATCGTCCATGTTCACGCGATTTCCACGAGCTTCGATATCGTAGCCTTGAGTTTCGGGCAATTGTACCGTGATGGATCCGCCGCTTGTCGCCAGATTGATGGTGCCTTCCGCTTCAAGGATGGTGGCGTTGATCGATCCGCCAGAAGTTTCGGCATTCAGTTTACCGCGAGCGTCTTCAACGCGGATGCTACCTCCGGATGTTTTGAGGCTCACATCACCCGTCACATCGGATGCGCGGATGGTGCCGCCCGACGTGGACGCATCCAACATTCCGTGAACACCTGCGATTGTGATGGTACCGCCACTGGTTTTTGCAATCACATCGCCGTTAAGTGCTTCAAGGTTGATGGACCCGCCACTTGTGCGTAATTCCTGTTTTCCCGAGAGCTTGCTGACGCCGATACGTCCGCCTGATGTTCTCAGATCGGTTGAATAGCCGGTTGGAACATACACGGTGAATGAAATGCTTTCGTTGTTATATCCGCTCCAGATGTTGCCACCCCGACTGTTACGTTGCGCTTTCGCCACAATATTGGAGCCACTCGCCTCAATGGTGATATCGTAGGTTGACAAATCGGTGTCGCTTGGTGTCAGATTCCGGCCGTTTTTGCGGACATGCATCTCCACTCGAGCGGTGGATTCGGATGTACCCATCACCAGTATGTTTCCACCGGATGTTTGCACGGTAAGCGTTCCGGATCCCGAAACGTTGAAAACCTCAACCCGATAAGGTTCGTCGCCATAAAAAGACCGTCCGCTGGTTGTGGCCATTGCGGTGGTGGTCGTCAGTAAAAGTATCGTACCGAGAATCGAATAGTTCATGATCTTGAATAGGGTTTGTTAGTGAACTGGCTCGTGTACGTTATGATGCGTTTCGTTGTTGCTTTCGGTAACTTTGGATGATATGAAACTACCCTTCTTTTTAGCCAAACGCTTCGTAGCCGGTGAAGTGCTTGCCGATGCCATTCCTAAAGTCAAAGCCCTGAACGAGAAAGGCATCCGCGTTTCTTTGGATCTTTTGGGTGAAAATGTGAAAGATCGATACACCGCAGATCGCACCCTGCTCGAGTATGTCAGCTTGCTCAACACCATTCGAGACAACGGCATCGATAGCAATATCTCCATCAAAATGACCATGATGGGGTTGGATATCGACCATTCCTACGCCCGCCAGAATCTGTTCCATCTTCTGGATGTGGCTAAATCGAATGGTCAATTCGTGCGCATCGATATGGAAGGAAGTCCATACACGGCCGTGACGATCCAAATGCTGAAGGAGGCTCATGAACTCTATGCAGGTCATGTCGGAACCGTGATTCAGGCCTATATGCATCGTACGGATTCGGATATCAAGGAATTGGCATCACTTGGTGCGGATGTGCGGCTTTGCAAAGGCGCATACAAGGAATCATCCAAAATAGCGCATCAGTCGATGGATGATATTCGTGCGTCATACCGACGCAATGCCGAAATCCTGCTTGCGAACACATCCTATCCCCGCTTCGCCACGCACGATGATCTGTTGATCGATTGGGTCAAGTCGTACACGTCCGAAAACGGGATAGCCAAGGACCGATTCGAATTTCAAATGTTGTACGGACTTCGCCAGAACACCTGTGAGCAATTGGTGCGGGATGGATACAACGTTCGAGTGTATGTGCCATACGGTACCATGTGGTTCCCCTATTTCAGCCGCAGGTTAAGAGAACGCAAGGAAAACATCTGGTTCGTCGTATCTACGCTCTTTCAGAAATGAACAGTTGACAATTTGGGGAAAAAGTGCCTAAATTGTCAGTCTAGCGTTGGTCCGGTAGTTCAGTTGGTTAGAACGCTTGCCTGTCACGCAAGAGGTCGAGGGTTCGAGTCCCTTCCGGATCGCACAAAAAGCCATGTAGCACCTATCGTTACATGGCTTTTTTTTTCACAAACAGCATGAAGCTTCCTTCTTTATATCCGGCTTACGATGTGATCGTGGTTGGCGGCGGACACGCAGGTAGCGAGGCCGCCGGTGCCGCGGCTCAGTTGGGTTGCAAAACGCTGCTCATTTCAATGAGTTTGAATGCGATCGGGCAGATGTCATGCAATCCCGCGATGGGCGGAGTGGCGAAAGGGCAGCTCGTTCGTGAGATCGACGCCCTAGGAGGCATCTCAGGGCTCGCAACGGATGAAGCCGGAGTCCAGTTCCGGATGTTGAATCGAAGCAAAGGTCCAGCCATGTGGAGCCCACGGGCACAATGCGACCGGATGCTCTATGCAGAGCGCATTCGACATCATCTCGAACAGAAAGAACATCTCCAGTTCCGTCAAGACAATGTGGTTCGGGTTCTGATCGATGACGACAAAATCGCCTATGGCGTTCTAACTCAGACGGGGCAAGTTCTACACTCCAAAACCGTTGTTCTCACATCGGGCACCTTTCTAAACGGCCTCATCCATATCGGTGAGAAACAATATGGCGGCGGACGCTCGGGTGAAAAAGCCGCACATGGCATCACCGAAAGTTTGTTGGATCATGGGTTTGAAGCGGGTCGACTAAAAACTGGGACGCCACCTCGACTGGATGGACGTTCGGTCGACTACTCCAAACTAGAGGAGCAGCCTGGTGACGAAAAACCCGAGGCATTTTCATTCATGACCGATGCGTTAGTACAACAAAAACAACAACTTCCGTGTTGGATTGGTTATACTACGCCCGAGGTTCACGACGTACTTAGAACGGGCTTCGACCGCAGTCCGATGTTCAACGGATCCATCAAGTCGACGGGTCCGCGGTATTGCCCAAGCATCGAGGATAAAATCAATCGCTTTGCCGAGCGCGACCGCCATCAGCTCTTTTTAGAGCCTGAAGGATGGAACACTTATGAGATGTATTTGAACGGCTTCTCGACCAGTTTGCCAGAGGACGTTCAATACAAAGCACTCCAAACGATTCCGGGTTTTGAGAATGTGGTGATGATCCGTCCGGGTTATGCGATCGAGTATGATTTCTTTCCGCCGCATCAAATCTATCGCAGCATGGAGACGAAGTTGGTGAGCGGACTCTTTTTCGCAGGCCAAATCAACGGCACCACAGGATATGAAGAAGCGGCTTGCCAAGGCTTGATGGCAGGCATCAACGCGGCTCAGAAGGTGAAGGGCCTGGATCCTTTGGTCCTGAATCGTTCGCAGGCATATATCGGAGTGCTGATTGATGATTTGGTTGGGAAGGGGACCGACGAACCGTACCGCATGTTCACGTCCCGCGCCGAACACAGGATTTTGCTTCGTCAAGACAATGCCGATTTGAGACTAACGGAGATCGGTCATTCGATCGGATTGGCAACGGAAGTACGCTATGAACGCTATCTGAAGCGGAAAGGGGAAGTCGAGGCTGTTCAGAAATTTGTGAATGAATACAGCGCTCAGATGGATGTATATAATCCCATTTTGGAATCACTTGGCACGGCCCCGCTCAAACAGACTCAGAAATTGCCGCAGATTGTGACGCGTCCGCAAGTATCGCTACCGGCGTTGATGGAGCAGGATGTGGAGTTGGATTCATCCATCCGATCCCTCACACAAAATGACTCAGTGATCGAGCAAGTTGAAATCCAGCTGAAATATGCCGGGTACATCGAGAAGGAATTCGAGATGGTGGCGGAGGTGTTGAGACAAGAAGACTTCGCCATCCCGGGTAAAATCCAGTATCAGAATCTTAAAAGCTTGTCGAAAGAGGGGCAAATCAAGTTGGATAAGGTGCGCCCGGAGACCATTGGTCAGGCGAGCCGCATCAGTGGCGTCACCCCATCTGACATCGCGGTTCTTATGGTTTATCTCAAGAAGTGATGTTTCACGTGAAACATATTCCGGTTTCCCCGCTTGCCGTTTCACGTGAAACATGGGAGTCATTGAAAGCCGACATCACAAAAAAAGCGTGTGCATTTCAGGAATACGGGGAAGTATTGCTGATGTGGAACGAACGAGTGAATGTGGTGAGTCGCGGTATGAAGATCCAGGAATTCGAAGAACATCAACGTCATAGTTTGATGATCGCACTGAGCGAGGTGTTTCAAAAAGGTGAACGATTCATCGATATCGGAAGTGGTGGCGGACTCCCAGGCATTCCACTTGCCATGGCGTTTCCAGATAAAGAGTTCTTGTTGGTGGATATCGTCCTCAAGAAAACCATGGTGCTGAAGGAGCTTGTAAGGACCTTCCATCTGAAAAACGTGCGCGTGGAATGCATCGACATCAAGAAACTCGTGACCGAGCCGGATCAGGTCATCCTCAGTAAACATGCGTTCAAGTTGGATGACATGAGCGCGGCGATGTCGGCACAGCCATGGGAGAACGCCATCTTTCTGAAGGGACGAGATTTCAGTTGGGAATTGGAAGGAGTGGATGAACATTGGTCGGTTCGTTATGCCGATTTACAGTCGTTGGAATCGACATCCTTTTACGAGGACAAATGCCTGGTCGAGATCCATCGAAGATAGCATATACTATTGTTTTTGTTGTTTTTATGTAGTTATTGCGAACGGTCTGCAAAAGCCGCATTTTGTGGCTATGAAAAGCGCAGAACGACGGATGAAGCTCTTGCTGATGCTTCAATCCCGCAAGAAAAACATCACCCCAGATTATCTAGCCGAGTATTTCGGTGTGAGTCGGCGGACCATCTTCCGCGATATGAATGTGATGCAGGATATGGATGTGCCCGTCTCTCACGAACAGCATGAGGGCTATCATATTCCGCGTGGATACACGATTCCGCCACTCATGTTCACGCCTAAGCAGATGGCGACCATCATGATGGGGCTGTCCTTCGTGAAATCGCAAATCGACAAAGACATGGTCGAAGATGCGCGCGATGTGGAGCTGAAGATCCGAAATGTGGTACCAGGAGAATTGAAAGAGCTGATGTCGGTGCTCGACGAGCATACGGTCGTGAACCCCTTTTCCGTGAACGTGTCGGAGAAGAAACAGGGTGGAAACTGGTTCTTAATTGCGAATGCCATTGCTTATCGGCAGGTCATCCACTTCGCATACAAGGATGAAGTGCGCGATATGGATCCCTATCAGCTTGTGTATTTCACAGACCATTGGAATGTGATGGGGTACTGTCACCTTCGCAAAGAGATCCGGAATTTCGTGCTGGATCGGATGTCGGATGTCCAGCTCACAACCGCCACATTCACCATGCCGAAGCTCGATAAAGAGGAAATGATCTTCCGGCTGGATAAGAAGCCGCATCTGATCGAGTTGGATGTGGTCGCTAAAGTGGTGCAACCCTTGCTTCAAAAACTACCTGCACGAGTCATGGATATGAAAGTCCGAGGCGACACGACGCGACTCCGATTCGAGTTCGACAACCTTACGTTTCTGAATGAATTTTTGCTCCAATTTTCGAATCATATCACCATCCAAGCGCCGAATCAACTAAAGCTGATGCGCGAAGCGTTAATCAAAGAGATGCTGAATCAAATCAATGGAACTCAGAATGAGGACTAAGTCTATCTTATTGTTTTTCTTGTTCTTATTCACTATCGATAATGCGTATTCGCAGTCTAAGTTGCAACAGAATCGGATTCCTCAACAAGTTCTTGGCGGTGTGGTCGGAGGAGCGTTGGGTGGTCTTGCCGGTGGACTCACAGGGCGACTGTTGGTCGGGGACAATCCGGAAGGATTCAATGATATTGCGGGTGTGGTGATGGGAGCCTTGGTTGGCTTCACCATCGGTAATGGCGGCGGCGTGTATTACATGGGGAACACACCCGACGCACAAGGCCGTCTTTGGGCCACGTTGTTGGGCTCTACAGCAGGTCTTGTGGTCGGCGTGGGCGTTGGCGCTAACATGGGTGAGGCGTTGCTTCCGGTAGTGGCCACATCCGTCACCATCGGATCGATGGTGGGGTACAATCTGACTCGACGCTCTACGGTGGCATTCCTACAGCCAGCGACCCGGTCTAATTCGGTATCAGCATCCATCCGCACGCCAATGACGGTGCCGGATGCAAGCGTTGCGATTGTCCGACTCGGATTCTGAACCGAATCGTACTTAATTAAATAACTACTGTCCGCAAGTCCCCAAAACCCCGTTTCCATCACGTAGACAGCGATTTTGTCCCACAAAAAGGCGTGATGACTGTGAAATCTGTGCATTCACGGTGTCAATTGCACAGATTCCACAGAGAAATTACGTAACGATTTTGGCTCCTATCATTATGTTATTTAATGGAATATGACGATTTGATAGGCGAATAAGTTCAATTGTCCGCAAGTGACATACTACTCCTATCAAATGGCCAAGGGGTGGGCAGGTTCTTCACGTTCGCAGAGGAACGAGCGTGTAAAAACGTAACGTATTGTGGCTCTATTGTCTGTTTTTAGGGCATAATCGAGATTGGCACTGTGATTGCATTCACGGATCTGAACCATCCGGATGCACGATGAAAACTGACCTATTTACGACAACCCCCCAATCCGCCCTATTCACTGATGGCAGCTATGCCAATCAGGTGCGCAACATCGCCCGCCATAGCGAAGCGCACGGGTACAAAGGAACTCTGATCTATAGCGACAATCGCCTTGCCGACCCGTGGTCGGTCGCCGGTTACATCATTTCCCAAACGGAAACGCTATTGCCGATGATCGCACTTCAACCCACCTACATGCATCCATATACTGTGGCGAAGAAAATCGCGACGTTCGGATTGCTGTATCAACGCCAAATTTCGCTCAATCTCATCGCCGGCGGTTTCCAGAACGACCTGAATTCCCTAAGCGATCATATCGGTCACGACAACCGGTATCACCGCCTCATCGAGTACACGGAGATCATCCAGCAACTGCTCACATCCAAGGAACCCGTGACCTATGTCGGAACCTACTACAAAGTCAACAATCTGACGCTGCATCCGCAATTGCCCGAAAACTTATGGCCGTTGTACTACTTGTCGGGTTCATCCGATTCGGCACGACTCGCCGCGCATATTCTGGGTGCCAAGCTCATCGAATATCCCGAACCATACTCCGACGCATCCACCCATTCCACGGCGGATCCGCGCAAGCGAGCTCGAGGAATCCGTATCGGGGTATTGGCCCGTGATTCGCATGAGCAAGCATGGATCGATGCGCGCCAACGGTTTCCAGAAACCCGATCGGGCGCCATCACCCATCAATTCGCGACAAAAACATCCGATTCGGTCTGGCATAAGACCCTATCGAGTCAGAGGAAAATTGCTCCGGGCGAGGAGCCGGTGTATTGGTTAGGACCCTTTCAGCACTATCAAACCTTTTGTCCGTATCTCGTCGGCAGTTATGATGAGGTGACGGACGAACTATCCCGATACCTGAAATCCGGCTGCAATACCTGCATTCTGGATATCCCGGTGTCGGAAACGGAGTTGCAACACACCCGTCGCGTATTTGAATTGGCCGAAGCGAGGATGGCATCATGAACATGGTCTATGATTATGCTCGGGTGCAAGCCGACATCCAACCCAATGAAATTGCGATCTCCATGCTGGATGAGGACCTCACCTATGGTGAGTTGGAATCGGAAAGCAACCGTTTGGCTGGAATCCTGATCCGAAACGGACTCAGACCTGGCGATAGAGTGGCTCTACTCCTCGAAAAAACGCCGGATGCCATCATCGCGATGCACGGAATCGGAAAAGCGGGAGGAGTGTACATCCCGATCGATATCCACAGTCCAGCCATTCGTGTGGCTAAAATCCTCATCACATCCGATATTTCGTTGATGATGGTGGATGCGGCCGCGAATCCACTGTTCATTCAATTATGCGACCATCATCCGAAAGCGATCTCGGTTCCGTGGGTGTGGTGGAGTTACGATAGTCCTCAGAAAAGCACTCGAGGTCGATTCGTGGTCGAACGCTCGCATCTGATTTCTGAGCCAGATCTTCCCCATTCTGTCACGGACGATCCCAATCAGATGGCCCACATCCTATTCACATCCGGATCTACGGGTGATCCCAAAGGGGTGATGATCACACATCAGAATATCCGGACGTTCGTGGATTGGGCCGTCGCCCATTTTGGGATGAAGCCCGGCGACCGCATGTCGTGCCATTCGCCGATGCACTTCGATTTGTCGACGTTCGATATCTACGGATCGCTCGCCGCTGGCAGTCACTTGTTTCTGATACCCCCGACGATCGGAATTCTGCCATCGAACATCGCGAATTTCATCCGTAGCAACCGTTTGACGCAGTGGTTTTCGGTACCATCGGTGCTCAGCTATCTTGCTCGCTTCCAAGCCATTCCGAAGGGAGGATTTCCAGACCTGAAGCGACTCATATGGTGCGGCGAAGTCTTTCCCGTGCAGTCACTTAAGTATTGGATGGATACATTGCCAGATGTCAGCTTCACGAATTTGTATGGACCCACCGAAGCCACTATCGCGAGCAGTTATCATCCGATTCCAAGCGTTCCTGCGGATGACGATGTGATTCCGATTGGTAAAGCGTGCGACGGCGAGGCGTTATGGATCCTGGATGAAGAGATGAAGGTCACCTCAAAAGGTCTCATCGGCGATTTATATATTTCCGGAAAAGGGTTGAGTCCAGGCTATTGGCGCGACTTGGAAAAGACTGACGCCTCATTCAAGATCTGGGAAGACGAAAAGGACAACCGGATTCGAATTTATAAGACCGGTGACTTGGCCACAATGGGCGAAAATGGACTCATTTACTATCACGGTCGTTCTGATGATCAGATCAAAAGTCGTGGCTATCGCATTGAACTTGGTGAAATCGAGTCGGCGATCGATTCGCTTGACATCCTCCGAGAATTCGCAGTCGTTCCGGTGAAAAATGGCGGTTTCGAAGGACTCACCATCGGATGTGCCTATGTGAGAAATGGGGATCAGGAGTTGACTCCTGTTGATATCAAACAACGGCTCATGACCAAACTTCCATCCTACATGATGCCCCATGTTTGGACGGTGTATGAGGAACTTCCGCGCAACGGAAATGGGAAGATCGATCGCAAACGCCTCTCCGATCACTTCGAAAATACCCAAACCCACGCACTGAATGGATGAATCAAATCTGAACCGGGTTCACAAGCTGGTTTGCGCCAGTTTGCAGATGGCGGATGTCCCCATCGATAAAGACCTGTTTCAGGCGGGGTATTTGGACTCGCTGGCAATCGTCACATTGTTGGTATCGCTCGAAGATTCGTTCAGCATCCTGTTCTCTCCGGAAACCATTGAACTGGACGAATTCAAGAGCGTTGAATCGATTTGCATGTATATCACACCCATGATCGCGCAATCCGTGCCATGACCATCCGACCCATCAAAGCAACCGATGTCGCCGCTGTCGCCGAGTTGGCGGATGTTTACTTTCCGACAAACATACCCACCGATCCGATGACGCAAGCCAACCGCTTTGTATCGCCATCGTTGGTTTGCCAGGCGAAAGACGGCTCGATTCAAGGGTACATCGGCATCAAATATGTCCCGTATGTACTGAAAGGCGAATCGATCACCATCGCCATTTGCAGCGATTTCATGGCAACGGATGAAGCCCGCGCCGCATTGATGCCGATGCGGATGCTTCAAGTGATGCTGAAAGGACCGCAGGACGCCTCATATACCGAAGACGCCAACATCACGACCAAGCTTTTATGGATGCGGATGGGAGGCATGATCGCGTATCCATACAGCGTCTACTACACAACGCCGTTACGTCCGTTGACGCTCGTCCTGCGAGTGGCCGGAAGCAACGCGCTTGAGGTAGTGGCATTGGGATTGGATCGGATCCTGCAACTGCTCCACGTGCCGTACTTCCACACGAAAGGACAAAAGGGACTTCGGGCGGTTCCTCTCACCGGCGCCGTGCTGGCCGAAGGAATCGCGGCATTGATGCCGGGTTTCGATCTCGTTCCGGATCTCAACGAACATGCGCTGGCCGATACCATCGAAGCGTTCCGGGTGGAATCCCAGTTCGGGCGGCTTCAATCGGTGGCATTGCTCGATTCAGAGAATCATTGTGTCGCGTGGTTCATGTACTATATGACGAAGAAACGCCGATGTGAGATGATTCAAGCCGAAAGTCTGCCTGGTTATGAGCGTCCGCTGATCGAAGCGTTTCGTCACCACGCGCAGGTCAATGGTGGCGTGGTCGGTTCGGGCAGATTATCGCCGAACCAGATTGGAACACCATTCGCTGAACAGGTGATGTGTCGACCCGGCCGCAATTGGGCGATGGTTCACAGCAAGAGGGCGGATGTGCTACAATCGGTACTCGCTGGCAAAGCATTCATGAGCAAGAGTTGGGCATGAAACTCATTGATTCGGTCAAACATCGTCTCTCGAAATTCACGCTGGGTGAACATCTCGCGGGATTTTGGCTCTCCAGAAAATTCACGAAGTCGGGAATCCTGGTTGCGAGCGGTGGGCGGCCCTATCCAACCATCATCAACAAGAATGGCACGTTGGTGGCGGAGAATTGCCAGTTTTACTCAGGTGTGCGCATCGAAATCGGTAAAGGCGGACGCGTTTGGATCGGAAATGGTACCTACATCAACCGGAACAGCACCATCATCTCGGAAGAAGACGTGCACATCGGCCGGGATTGCAAGATTTCATGGGATGTGATCATCATGGATAGCGATCTGCATGCGATCGGCTCACAGCCTCTCGTCAACAAGCCGGTTCATATCGGGAATGATGTGTGGATCGGATGCCGATGCGTCATTCTCAAGGGCGTGACCATAGGAGATGGAGCCGTGCTAGCCGCCGGCGCTATCGTGACGAAGCCGGTTCCCGCGTATGCGATTGTTGCGGGCTCACCGGCCCGGCAAATCGGTGAGAATAGGGCGCGTTAGGCGGGTCGACCCAGGAACGCGCGATTTCGACTTCAACACATTCATCGCGAAACGCGGTAACCGCATCATGCGACGCCATCTCGACGGTTGACGATACAACCGATACAGCCATTCGACCCCCATTCTCTGCATCACCACGGGCGCACGCTTCACCGTTCCGGCGATGAAATCGAAACTACCTCCTATCCCGATGATGAGTTTGCAGTTCGGCAGCTTATGGAGATTCTTGTCAATCCATTGCTCTTGTGCCGGTGATCCCAGTGCCACAAAGATCACGGAAGCGCACGACATATAGTATCGGGTATCGAACGGAAGTTCCTCCAATGTCATGTTTGAATGAGCCGGAGAATACGTTCCTTCGACCCTCAAGCCTTCGATCCGATTCTGGAGCACGGCCGCTGCTTTCTCCGCCACATCGGGCCCCGCACCATACAGAAACACGGATTGGCCATGCTCCGCGCAAAGCATGCAGATGACCTCCAGGGAATCCGATCCGGTTATGCGATCCACGGTATGACCGTGCAAATATTTGACCGCCCAGCTAATACCGATGCCATCCGCGGTGTTGAAAGTCGACTTGTTCAGGATCTTACCGAAGCTGGAGTCGATCAACGTTTGCATGGCAATTTCGGGGTTCACCGTTACCACAAATACCGGAGGGCTCTCGCGTTTCGAATCCATCAACCGATCGCTCAACACGTTGAAAAACTCAGGCTTCGATAAATTGGAGATATCGATTCCCAGAACAGGAAACGTATCACTTTTCACTAATGACATCATAAAATTTGTTCAAATACAGATTGTAGTTATCTGTATAACAAATCATGTGCCAAGTGTCTAAGTATCTATTTATATAGCATTATATTGAACATCGTAACAATTATACACGTCACCATTTGAGCCATCGTGTAATTCCGACCCTGCCTCAGCGAGCCGTCCGAATCCAGTTCAATTCTTTGCTTTTTGTGAGTGCGCGGACCTTCACCCCCATTTTCCACATCGCATAGAGCGGAATGTAGAGGAGGGATCGATACATGGCTTTGTCTGCATGACCCGCGATCATGCTGGTGATGAGATGGATGATGCCCATCAAAAACAATCCAGCCCAGAGGAATCCATAAAGGATAGGCATCCAGCCGAACGCCCATAGCAACGCGGAAACGACCACTCCGATCAACGTCCACAACATGAGCGTGACGAAGGGTGGTGTGATCAGGTCGACCCAGACATCGAAGAACAGGAAGGATGGGCGACGAAGCGCTTCTTTGAGAAAGCGCTTGGCATAGGTCTGCTTGACGTCGATGCGGCCGGATTCCCAGCGTGTGCGTTGTGAGACGGCATTCGCGGAATTCAACGGCATCTGAGCCCAGACGGTCGCCTGAGGCGCGAATTCGATACGGACATCCTGCAGCATGAGGATGAGTCCGTATTCCACATCCTCGGTCAGAGACCACGCTTGCCAGGGGATTTCGCGAAGCAAGGACGTGCTGAAGCACATCCCGTTTCCCCTCAATCCCATATTCAACCCCAGAATGGCACGGCCGAGAGGCCTGACGTAATTGAACATCAGAAATCCGATTCGAATGGCTTCACTGCTCCAGTTTCCGGGTTGAGGAAGCACCAGGTCGGCGCTTTGGATCACACGCGACCCATTTTCGAGGTATCGGTTCATCACATCCAGGAAATTTCCCGAGATGAGGCTATCGGAATCGATCACCACAACGGCATCGTAATTCTTGTGAGAGGCCAGAATTTGGTCGAACGCCCAACGCAAGGCATATCCTTTTCCTCTCAAGGAGTCGTTCGTGCGTTCCAGAACGGTTGCTCCGAGGTTGCGCGCGATTTTAGCGGTATGATCGGTGCAGTTATCGGCGATCACGGTCAGGTCGTATTGTTTCTTCGGATACAGCACGCCGGATATGCTGTAAATGGTTTTCGCAATCATCTTTTCCTCATTGTGCGCAGGAAGTACAATGGCGAAACGACGTTCCTTATCGGGAACGAAGGTCGGTAACCGCTGCGGGATGAGCGCCAAAAAACCCAATATCGTTTGATAGGCCAGAAGCAGGCCAATGGCTGTAAGGAGGGTAACTTGGATGATGTCGAGGAGGATCATTTGCTTGGGACCGGTATGTAGTATGCTTCTTGAACCACCTCGTTTACCGCCAATGTGATGCTGTCCACGAATTGTTCGAGACTGTGATGATTTTCAATGTATTGGCGCGCGGCCTTCCCCATTCTCTCGCATCGGTCGGGGTCATTCCATAGCGCGACGATGGCCGAGCGCAGAGCTTCAGCATTGCCTTGGGGCACATAAATACCGGTGATGCCTTCTTGAATCACATCCACCTGGCCCTTCACACGCGAGCAGATCACCGCTTTTCCCATGGCCATGGCCTCCAACAACGAGGTCAGTCCGTTATCCGAATCGGTTTGAACCAATGGAATCACGACAAAGCGGCTTCTCGCATACAAATCGCGAAGCTCTTCATAGGTTTTGAGTCCTACGGTGATGTTCTCCGGCAACGATTCGATCTCGTACAGACGTTTGATGGATCCGAACAATTCACCGCGTTTCAGACCGGCCGCGATATGGCAAGGGATGGTGAGTGTTCGGAGGGCTTCCACCATGGTCGGGTAATCGCGTTCCTCCATCCCCACCGAGCAAATCATGTCGGTTGGAACCGTAATGGGTTTGAGGAAACGCTGATCCGTCCCGCGCTTGATGAGAGTGATTCGTTCTGGATCCACCCCAAGTTCTTCGATCGCAATGGTTCGCTGAACCGACGACCAGATCAGAAACCGGCTCACGGAGTTCTTCACCTGTTTCATGAACCACATCTTTTGCTTCGCTTTCTTTTTGCTCGAAGAGGTGATGCGGGAGATGATGAGGATGTGCGGTGTGCGCATCCCCAGGAGATTCATCGCAAAGGCGAGAGGTAGGCCAACACGTTCCGATTGCGTGAGAATCACATCAAACCGATGATGGATGAACAGGGCTTCGATGATTTGGGCCGTATGGATCGGCAACATCGAATAGAAGAATCGGCGGATGGATGGAGCCTTGCTCGTTAGATAGCGCTCGTCTAACAGCTCCGCAGACAGCGCGATTTCGAGCAAGGATGTTCGAGGTTTTCGATTCTCGATTTCCATTTGAATGTTTTCTTCGTCAGATCGCCGTTCAAGTCCCTTTGCTATGATATACAGCGTTTTCAATGTGCAGCGCTTTTATACTTCATGTTGGGTTGAAACCGAGCCTCGATGACGGTCGCACTGCGATGTCCGAGTTGACGGGTTTTCGAATACATCCACTCCACGTATTGATAGGGAGTGATAAGCCGCATCATGAAGCCCACTGTGCCGATTTGATGTCGGATGGCGATGCGTCGGAAATCAAACAGGTTTTCGGCGAAGGCCGGCGGACCGGTAAACACCCCGCATCCGAACCGGAATCCAGCGTCTTCAACGATGTTCGAGATGCGCTCATCCACCATCCCGTATGAATAAGAGAAGCTATGGATGGGTTTGCCTACGAGCGATTCGATGGATCGTTTTGAGTTTCCGACCTCTTTGCGAACCTCATCATCCGATAATTTAGACAAGGGGTAATGGTTCATGGAATGGGAGCCGATTTCAAACCCCATCGAGTGGGCGTGAATGATCTGTTCGTCGGTCATCAGCGGGCACTCAGATTCAATGGACGATTCGTCCCACGATGCCCAGTTCAATTTGCGGTTACCAAGCACGAAAAGGACCGCACGGATGCCGAACTCAACCATGATCGGGATCGCTAGTTCATAGGTGTCGAGGTACCCGTCGTCGAATGTGATGATGATGGGTTTTTTGGGCAGGGCCAGATTTCCATCCAGGTAGAGTCTGTAATCGTCGAACGTGATGGGGGTGTAGTTCAGCGCTTGCAAGATGGTCATCTGCTTCCGGAAATCGTCGACGCTCACATAGTGCCAGCTCACATTGTCGGTGGGCTTGGTTTCCACTAAGCGGTGATACATCAGGATTTTGATTGTCGAAATCGAATTCGCCATAGTCGTTCTATTGTTTATACAAAGGTGAATCGCAATAAGCGTGCCACTATCATGTAAGTTTTGATTTGAGGATTTTATAACGGAACCGTACATAGCCACCGGTCATGGCAATCAGGCCAGACGTCTTCCGTTGGACATCTAAGAGCCGTGATTCACGGGCAATCACTTTATGCATCTTAGCGATGAGGGAGACGACCCTCCTCGCCACGCGTGTCATTCCTGCCCGCTTGGAGGGATGTTCTACCCACAGCGCCCAATTCTGAAAGGTGTGATGGGTGAAGTCAAACTTATACTCTTCTTGACCGCGCAGCAGTTCGATGCGGCCGATGTCTTGCGTGATGGCATCTTGGATGAGAGTCAGCAACAACCCGATGCCGGGGCGGGATTTTGAGGATGCGAGTCGATCGTCGAATCCGCTCAGATAATCATAGTATGTGTTGTTGTGTTTGAGCACCAACCGAGAGGCACAGACTCCGTCCGCATCCGCCATCTGCTTGAACCACAATTGGTTTTGATGACGCGCATCATAAATGACCTGATTGAAGAAGGTGGCAAATCGCTCATCATGGAACAGTCCCGGGTAGCCGATGCGATTCCATCGGGTCTGATGCAGCCGGATCAAGGTTTCCGTGGCTGTATGGAGGTCTTCAGCAGATTCGGGGGTGTCAAGTATCTGTAACGATCCCGATTCCACCGCCCGTAACGACTGTCTGAACCGTCGCCTCGCGTTGGGCTTCACCGATTCCACATAGGCTTTGATATCCGGATGCGGTTGAAGCGGGATATACGGACACGTATCGATATGACGGATTCCAACAATCAATCCCGCCTTGTACATCGCCGGCATCAACCGTCGAAGGATGAAGCTTTCGTCGCCCACTTGCTGAAATAAGATGGAATCGATGGAAGCGAGTTCCGTTTTCAAAAACTCTGCGAAGAAAGTAGCCACGGCTTCCTCATGGTCGCGATCGACCAACACATCCAGGAAATCGCTGATTCCGTAATCATCCGCATAACCGATCGTCTCGTTTGGACTCCCGCCGGTGCCCATGATCCGTAGTCGTGTTTCGATGAGATGCGAGCCGATGCGCGTGGTTCCTTTGAACAAGGGCGCCAGACCCACTAGCTGAGAATCGTTCCAGAAGCTGACCATATAGATGCGGCGGGAAGGATGTTTCCCGAAATGGGTCCACCAAGCTTGAATCCACATGGGCGAGAGATAGATATTCGAATCAGACCGGACACACAGATCCGACCATTGCTCTGTGAGGGCGATCATCTCCGATTCGGTATCAAGTATGCGATAGGTCATAGCAGTTTCGAGTAAGCGAGGTCCATCTGTTTGCCCACGTGATTCCAGCCATAGGTTTCGATGGCCAGAACCGCCCCATTTTCGACCAATTCGTTGCGTCGAGCCGGATTATGAAGCAAATCGACCACCGCATCAGCGAATTTGGCGGGGTCGTCTTCAATGATCGCATCTCGACCATTCACCACATCGATGCCCTCGCAACCCAGACTGGTGGTGACGATGGGAATCCTCATGGACAGGGCTTCCATCATTTTCAACCGGGTTCCACCACCCATCCGCAACGGAATCACATACACGGTCGCTTTGCGGATATAAGGGCGGATGTCGTTTACGAACCCCGTCACCACAACATTCCGGCTGGCTCGGCTTTTGATCGAATCGGTCGGGTTCTTACCCACGATGTAGAGCCGGATGTCGGGTATTTTTTCCACGATGAGGGGGAAAATGGTGTCAAGGAAATACAGGATGCCATCCACATTGGGTACATATTGCATCATGCCCACAAACACGATGGAGTGGGGTTCGGGTGTGGAATCGTCGGGAAGGAAGTAGTCGAGATCCACGCCGTTCGGAACGAGGAACATCGGTTTTTCGGGCAGATCTTTTTTGAACAGCTCGATGTCGCGCAAGCTGGTGGCGAAAATCGCATCTTGCTGACGAGCCATGGCGATTTCCTCGTAGTAGAACTTGAGTGATTCCAGCCGATAGTACAGCTTCATGAATGGATTTCGAATGGCCGACATCCGCTTGAAATTGTCATACTCCACATTGTGGGCGTCCAAGATCCGGATCCCGCGAGTGTTCATCTCGTAATCGGCCATGTCGGGAAACTCGCTCTGTATCACATCATACTCGTTGTGTTGCAGGATGAGATTGAGCAAGGACTGGAATTTTTTTTGCTTGGCCACGAAGTGCCAATGGCTTTTGCGGCTGAACAAAGACCGAAGAAACAACCATTTTTTGCGATGCTTGCTCACGGAGCGCGGAATGAGATAGGTCTTTCCGTGCAACATCGGAAAACGATCCAACAAGGGTTGGATCTCCTCAGGTTGACTGAATCCTGCTACCGTGACATCATGATGCCGCGTGAGATGTTCAAGGAGGTGAAACACCCGCAATGCGCCTCCAAAAGACGGGTTGACAGGGTTATATGGAATCAGCAATAAGATTTTCATGATGGGGAGGAGTTGTCGAACAACATTTTTTTAAGAGCACCGATCGTGGCCATGCGTTTCATGGACGCGACTTCGGCTGGAGAGAAGGTTTTGGCGAGGAAAAGTCCGCCTACATAGACCAAGCCCGCAAGGATGGCGCACAGCATCCAATGCAAACCGATCCAGATCAGGGCTATCAGAACCAGTCCCATGACCACGGCAACGCCGACGGGTTTGAGCAGATAGGACGATTTGAAAGTTTGTAAATACCGTTTGGGCAATAGAACGAAGGCGATGGACATCACAAACAGTTCGGTCACAAAAGTGGCCACGGCCGCGCCGATTCCGCCGTTGCCCCACAAGTCCTGCGCATATGGAATGAGCAGAAAGTTGGCCGACACATTGATGAGGATGGCCATAAATCCGACGACAGCCCAACTATGCTGTTTGTTCGCCGCACCGAGGAGCGCGCTTCCAAGGATGATGTCCACATAAATAATGGGGATGCTCACGGCGAAAATCTTCAGGATCACCACGGCCTGTCCGAACTCTTCCAAGCCCATGAAAAACCCGATGATCGGACTCGCCAGCATGTAGATGAGGATGGATGTGGGCAACCCGAGGATGATCATCAATCGAATGCTTTCGCCGATCGTGGTTTCCAGAGCGCCTTCCTCGTTGTCCCATAATTTTGAAAACACCGGGAAAATCGCGGTCTTGAACAAGAGCGGAAGCACCATCACCATGTCGAAAAACCGAAACGCGCCTCCATACCAACCGGTTACGGTTTCTGTGGTGAGGGCGGATATCATTACGGCATCGATCCGGTAATAGATCACGGAGAATAAGGAGAAGAGGAAGTAGGACAGACCGGATCCGAGGAGTCCGAATACTTTGAAATCGAACTCCACTCGGATTTGCACGAACGGTCGCGCATAGATCATCAGAACGACGAAGTTGAGCAAGCCGCCCAGGGTCATGATGACGGCGACGCCGATGGAATCGGCACCAAACAAGAGGGCTGCGATGGCGAAAACCGCAACGAATAGTCGTTCAGCCATGGACCCATAGGAGGGATATTCCATGCGCTCGATCCCTTGGAAGTAGGCGCCGATCGCGGTGGAGCCGCCTTCCCAAAGTTTGCCGACTGCGAGAACCAGAATCAGGATATGGATGTGTTCGGAGTAGTCCATCCAATTCGAGATGAGCATGATCAGTCCGATGGAGAACACCCAAAGCACGATCCGAAGCACGATGTAGCTGTTCAGGATGCCGGCGCCGGTTCGTTCGGAGCGCGCCACTTCTTTGGGGATGAGATAGTTGCCTCCGAAATCGATCAGCAATCCCAACATCGATTTGATCGACAACGCGAGGAAGAGGCGTCCGAAATCATCACTGCCAAGAAACCGAGGTAGGAAATAGAGCAATGCGAAGCTTGATCCCCACAACACCACCTGGGCCGCGAGCATCACCGTGATGTTTCGGGCCAGGACCGTTCGCATGGCCGATTTCATTTCTCTTCCGGAGATTCTGTCGTGGCGATGGCTTCAAGCGCGGGCAACAATCCCATCAGAACACCCAAAAACAGCATGTTTCGATAGTAGGTGAGCTGCAAATCGAAATAGGAAACCACCAATTGGTTGATCACAGCCACCGCGACCACCAAGGCCACGGCTTTCAGATAGGGATCTTGCAATCGGGTGAAAACCATCGCGCTTTTTGCCGCAAACGAGTTGAAGAAAAGCCAGAAGGCGAGGAACCCGAGTCCACCCATTTTGATCAGAACCCATAAGATCTGGTTGTGCGGGATGTAATCGCGCAAGGAGAAACGAATATTGACCAAGGGAATGGGTTGTTCGTATCGTTTTCCAAATCCGATGCCGATCAACGGGTTGTTCGCGACGGTCCGGGCCAGATTGTAATTCTCGTATTCGCGGTAGAGATTGGATGAATAATCGCGGAAGTTGGTTTCTTTATTCGGCGTTTCGAATCCCGATTTGATCATTTGCACCGGACGGGCATAGGAGCTGGTGCTGTTCCAAAACACAGCGGAATACACGAGGATCACACCAAGAATGGGCAGGGAGTATTTCGCGAAGGTCCATCGCTTCGCGACGGGAAGCAGCACCACAACCGCCGCGATGCATACCATGAAGGAGGCGTAAGAGGCCCGCCGCATGCCGGTGTAGAATCCGAAGATCAGCGGAAGCAGCAAGATCAACATCCAGTAGCGCTGCGGGTGCTTCACATTGAACACCAGGAATCCGATGAGCAAGATGAAGAGCAAGACCATGAACACCGGATCTTCATGATTGGTGAGCACGGCGAATCCACCGGTGGTGAAGCCGAGATCGATGAATCGTGCCACGCCCTGAAACGCCTTTATCGAAATGCCGATGATCGATATCCACATCACGACCATGATCTGTTCACGGGTTTGAATGATTTGCGGCACAATCAGATACATCAGGCATAAGTAGAGCAGCGCCCGAATCTCCCACAACGCGATGAGGAAATCGCCACCACCCCGCATTCCATACATGAAGGAGAAGATGAGGCTGCCCAGGAACAGGATATAAGGAATCCATACCGGGATGGCCCGAAGGTGGAAGTCGCGTTTCACAGCCAGCCAGATCAATAACGAAAAGCAGAGAAATACCAGATGGATTTCAACCGGATTCACAACACCGGCCTCAAAAAAGGGCAGATAGGTGTTTTCTTTGAGGTTGCTGAAGAAGTGGAGATCGCGCGTGATGGGTGTAAATCCCGGAATCGCGTACTGATCGTTCACCAAAATGCCGGCGAGCAGCAGATACAGGCTGAAATCCAGCCGCATCACACTCAGAATCATGATTCCGATCAGATACAGGATGCTGAGCACGATGGGGATGTCTCCGCCGAAGTGGTTCAACCCCAATAAGGTGATGGTGGCAAGCAGGATCAGCAGCCATAAGGCGCTGGCATTCTCGCGGTTCAACCCGAAAGGGGACAAAATTAGTGTTTGGTATAACATCATGTTTCCGGAACGGCCATGGTGAACATCATAAAAACGACGTACGCCACGGTCAAAGATGAGAGCGTGAAAATCGTGTAGTAGGGCACCGACGGATTCGATTTGGTGCGAGCCCGCAGGAGTATCAGGAAGTGGAAGACGAGGATGCCGAGGATGACGTTCATGGACTCAAACCTTTTTATCCACTTTGTTGAAGACATATCCGATGATCCGCTTCTCGTCGATATGCTTGAAGATCTTATCCAGGGCGGCTTTTCGTGTGTGACGGGTATCCACCACCGTGATCAATCCATCGATCTCATTGATATAATGGACCGGAAAATCGTTGATGGGGAAAACCGAGCACATGTCGATGATGATGAAATCGAATTCGGATTTCAGCGTGAACAGCAACTCGCGAAGCGCCAGCGTCTGTTCGATGCCAGGTTGATGCACCTTGTAATCGCCCGCCGGCATCAGAAACAGATGTTCGATGCCGGTTGGAACCACTTTCAAGATGCGCGACATCAATGCCTCCGTAACGCCGGGCTCCAATGGAGTTCCGAACACGGAATGAAGCGTCGGCGTCTTGAAGTTCAGATCCACCAGCACGGTCCGACGTCGGAACGCCTTGGCGAGGGAAACCGCCATGTTGGCCGCAACATGGGTTTTCCCTTCGCCTTGGTTGGCGCTGATGATTCCGATCGTCATATGAAGATTTCCATATGCGCTCGACAGTTTCGGAAAATTGAAACTGTTATAGTATTTCTTGGCCACCGTTTTCGGGTTGATCCGGTCGGCCACATCCGGCGAGAAAACGATCGGCAGTTCGTGCGCGGGCGCTTTCTCAAGCGCGAATGTGGGTTTGCTTTTATCCATTTGGGAGATATGCGATGATGGGTTTGTCGTATTTCAGATCTTCTTCGGCTCGTACCGTGGAATCGAGGGCTTCAGCGACCGAGCTGATCACAATGCCGACCACCAGTCCAAGTACCAATCCCAATCCCAGGATGAGGCTTTTCTTTGGCGATGAAGGCTTTTGTGGAATGAAAGGCGGATCCAGCACCACGAATTGCTCGGCTCCGCGTGTTCCGATGTCACGGGTCATGCGGGCTTGTTCCAGCTTCACTTTCATCTCGTTGTAGAGCGCTTCGTAAATGCTGAAATCGGATTGCTGCGTATTGGCTCGCTGTACCGCCACGTACGACCGCTCCATATCGTTGATCACCCGGCCCCGCTGACTGGAGAGCGTGTTTTTCTGAAGTCGTAAGCGCAACAATCCGGCTTCGATGGCCGGTGGAATGCGCTTCGCGGTTTGTTCGATGCGGTCGGATACGGCCCGCACTTGCGGATACGTGTCGGTGAACTGTTGTCTCAGATCGTCATGTTCTTTCAATAAATCGCTCAATTCCGCACCGAATGGGGTTTCGTCAAGCGGCAAGCGGTATAGGATGGATACGCTTCCGGGTTGAGCCGCCTTACTTAAATAATCGTTCACGACGGCCAATTTCTGCTCCTCTTGATAGATGCCCCAATCGTTGGCGCCCATCTGGGTATCGATCCCCTGAAGTCGTAACTGCATCGCATCGGCATCCACAGGCGATTCCCGCATCCGATTGGCGGATACATTCACAGATTGATTGCGTTGCTGCTCCACCACTTGCCCGAGTTCGTCCAGCTTGTCGCTGAAAAAATCAACCGTTTCATTGTTCCGGCGATTCTCCAACTGCAAACGGGTGGTAATGAAGTGGTTCGCAAGCAGCGCGACGCCATCTCTCGCTCGAACCGGATCCGTATCGTAATAGTTGATCTCAAACGAATCCGATGCCCGTGAACTCGTTCCGATGTTCTTGCGAAGCTTGAGGATCAACGCCTGTTTGTCGAGTTCCGTGATGATCTCGGAGTCGAGGTCAAGGCTGTCGATCAGCAATTCCATCGTCGACCGGCTATAGATGATCTCATTGAACGACTTGAGTCGATCTTCAGAGGCGATGCTCACGGCCATCTCATATAACACCAGCGGATTGAGGGTTTCCTCTTTCTGGACGAGGATGGATGTGGCCGACATATACTTCGGCTCGATCATGAATAAAGCGGCGATACTGACCCCAATGAATAGGATCGGTGTGATGATGAGCAGAGCTCGACGTCGTTTCAGCGCGCTTCTGAGGTCCTGCGCGACTTCCTTGGTTGTGTTCATAGTAGTTGTGTTTTTGATTCCCGAGACACGCCCAATGCAATAGCTGTGCCAACACGTTTGTATGGATTTCCATCACGTTTCGGGTCCATTCTTACACAAAACAGATTTATGACCTCGTGTAATTAGTTCACACAAACTCATCATGGATGTGTGGAAATGGGTTTTTCGGCCTTTGGCATGCTTCTTGTAAACGGGTAACTCGATTCAAGACATGATCCCATTCAAATACAAAACCATGATGACGAAACGATTCACAACACGCGGCACCACTCTCGCCCTTTGGGTGCTGATGGGCATCTTAGTCGGGTGCTCACCCGCTAGGCAGGTTCAAGAAACTGGCGCCCGCCAGATGGCCACTACCGGTTCGAAGACGAGCCTGATCGACGACCCAACCTATTTGATTCGCCCTGGCGATGAGATAGAGATCCTCGTTTGGGAGCAACCCAGCTTCAATACCCTCACAACGGTTTCCAGCCTCGGCACCATCGCCATGCCCTTGATCGGCGAGTTGCAGGTGAGCGGATTAAGCAAAGACCAACTCCAACGAGAGCTTCTTCGCCGGATGGGAGAATTCATTCGTGGAGACATCAGCCTTACCGTTTCCATCCGCAATACCGACAATCTGATGGTGGCGGTGTATGGGATGGTGACTCGGCCCGATAACTACCCCGTGATCGATGAAACATCGGTTTTCCGGATTCTGGCGCGCGCCGGCGGCCCAACCGAAGAAGCGAATATCCGCAGCGTCACGATCTATCGGAAGAACGGAAATCCGGATGCCGTGACGCTCGACCTCACCCAATACTTGGACAGTGGTCGAATGGAATCGCCCGATGTGCTGGTACGTCCAGGCGACATCATCTATATCCCTGCGAAACAGAATGCCGTTCGTGAAATGTCGGATTTCATGAGAGACGTGGTGTTGCTGTTCGGAATCTTCAGGGTGTTCGGCTAATGAATACCAACCGAAACATATCCATTGGGTTCACGGTGTGGATGGTGGTCGCCACCGCGCTTCAAGCCCAACCAAGCGATACCACACTCACACCCAGGATCTATGCGTTCGATACCCGAACCACGGCATTGGGTGATGCCACGGTAGCGGATCCGCATAGCATCTCGGCCATAAGTGTCAATCCGGCGTCACTTTCGTTCGTGCGCAATCTGAGATCCATCGGCCTGTACGCCATTCAGAATGTGAATAACAATCGGATGACGGAAATCGTCACCTTTCCGGGAATCGGTAATGGCACGCAACGCATCGCCTTTCAACTCGGAATGCGGCACGGCGGCACCATGGCTGGAAACTATTTCGGGGCGGGGACCTATCCCGAACCGACCCTAACAGCCTACTCGGCGAACATGGCCTATGCCATTTCCTTCGCTAATGTGCTGAGCATCGGGATTCTGAATAACGTGACGTTCGCGCGCAACGACGAGGCCCAATATTGGACATACTCTGCCGACCTGGGACTGTTATATGCCCCATCCGAGTCGGTCCGATACGGAATGGCGTTCAGAGGGCTCGGTCGCAGTGTCACCTACGACATCATCGAAGACGATCGCACCACATTGGGTAGCGAAAAGGTTCGAAACGCGCTGGAATTGGGTGCCACCCTCACATTTCCAACCAACACCGACCGGACGTACTTCTCCTTGTCTTTGGCCAATGAAAAACGGTTTGGCGAAGACGGGATTTGGTACAAAGGTGGGCTGGAGATCAAGCCGATGCAGACGCTTTCCCTTCGGTCCGGATTTGTATTCCATCCCGAAAACAAAGTGTACATCCCCCGACTGGGCATCGGGTTCAATCAGAGCCGGTTCGCCCTCGACTATGCGGTGTCGCTCAGCAAAGAACTGAACGAACGCTTTCATCAAATCGGCATTCTAATCGGAATCTGAACCATGCCCACCCCTCGCTTAGATATGGACACATCCCTGAAAAGCGTGCTGATGAAGGATATCCTTCAAAAGATCGAGAGTGTGGCCAAGCTCGATCGGCATGTGATCATCATCGGTGAGACAGGATCCGGGAAAAAGGAACTCGCCCGCATCCTGCATGAGAACAGCAACCGCTGCAACGGCCCGTTTCACAGCTTCTATTGCATTGATGTGAACGAATCGTTGTTCAAAGACGCGTTCTGGGAAAAACTGCATGTCGATAACGATCACCTGATCCTGAAATACGATGCCATCGAAAAATCAAGCGAAGGCATTCTGTATCTCGATCAATTCGGAGAGTTGTCGCATCAGTTCATGGTTCGGATCATCGAATCGTTCCTGAGCGGCTGCAAACATGTGTTCCGGAACAACAAGGCCGATTGTCCACGGTTGCTCATTTCCATCAATCAGGAATCATACACCCAGCTGCTTCAATCGTCCACTTGGGACACGTTGCTTCAGATGCTCGATCCGATCGCCATCATGCTTCCGCCGTTGCGAGAACGCAAGGAGGACATTCCGGTATACATCGAGTTTTTCCTGAACGAGATTCGCGATCGATACCGGGATTGGTCCCACCTCAGCATCTCCAATCATGCGCTGTCGGAATGCCATACCTATGGTTGGCCGGGCAATATCCGACAATTGAAAAATGCCTTGTTCCAAGGAGCCTTGTCGTGTTCTGGTCAAACCATTGAGAGCCAACATCTTCCATTTTCCATGAAGTGGACATTGCCATACGCGTTCGAAGGAAACCCATGATTATCGGCTACGCCATCGCCTTTCTCGCTCCGGTTCTGCTGATGATGATGATCACACCTTGGGTGATTGTGCTGGCCAACAAGATCGGGGCGATCGATACGCCCGAAGCGAGGAAGGTGCATACGACGGTGACGCCGAGACTGGGCGGACTCGCCATCTTCATCAGCATGTCCATCACTACGTTTATTCTGTTGCTGTTGATGCCGAACGTGTTTGATGACATCATGCAGAACACGCTTCAGGTGTTCATCATTGCGGCGTCTGTGATGGCGATGTTTGTTTTGGGATTTTGGGATGATCTGAAGCCGTTGAAGCCCGGACTCAAGTTCGCCGTCCAGTTGGCGGTTGCCATTGCGGTGTACTATGCGGGATTTCGGATTTCGAACATCACGCATCCCCTTGGATACGGATTGCTGAATGTGGAAGCGATCGATCTGCCGCTCACAGTGATCTGGATCGTGGGTGTGACCAATGCGTTCAATCTGATTGACGGATTGGATGGATTGTCCACCGGCGTCGCCGCCATCGCAACGGCCACCATCATGGCCATATCCATTTTCTCCGGCGAAATCTGGTGCGCGTTTCTAGCCATCATGCTGCTCGGAGCCCTGATCGGATTCCTGAAGTTCAACTTCAATCCCGCAAAAATCTTCCTTGGCGATTCGGGAAGCCTGTTGATCGGTTTCAGCCTGGCCTTGCTCTCCATTCAAAGCTCGACGAAAATCACAACGGGGTTTGCCCTGTTGGTCCCATTGCTCATCCTCATTTTGCCGATCACAGACACCTTGGTGTCGATGGTGCGCCGCTTTCTGGGCAGTTATTTACCCGATAAAGCCAAGCGGACCGTGTCGCTGCGGGGCAAGTTGCATAGCATGTTCACGCCCGACAAAGCCCACATCCATCACCAGTTGATGACGCTCGGCCTGTCGCACCGGAACACGGTATTGGTGCTGTATCTGGTGTCGGCGTTCTTTTCGGTCGGCGCGCTGGCCATCATCCGCACGGAAAGCCTCGAAACGGCGATCGTGATCTCCATCATGGGCGCATTGACCCTGCTTCTGCTCATCAAACGCCTGAAATACCGCGAAATCTCGATCCTGAAAAACGGAGTATTCATGCCGATTTATGAGAAATGGGTACTGAATCAGAGTTTGTCGCTGGTTGTGATTGATCTGATGTTCATCACGGTGGCCGGTGCCGCCAGTGTGGCCATGTGGCCCTCGGAACCCGAAGTCTCCTGGCCACTGCTCATCAGCATTTTGATTCCCATCCAGTTCCTCACGTTTTGGATCACCGGGCTGTACCGCGAATCCGGAAAAGAATTCGGAATCGCAACGGTTATGACCATCGTCTCCATCACCACCTATGCCCAAATCGCGACCGGTTTGGCGATCTATGCCTTGGGCGCGATTCCTTCATCGGTAATCGTGTCGTTTCTGATCATGGATTTCTATTTCCTGCTCACATTGGTCCTCGGAATCCGCATCGCCTATTCCGCCATGATTTTTTGGTTCAACTTGGAGCGGCCCGCCAAGAAGAAGGTGCTCATTTATGGTGCGAATGGAGATAGTTCGATGATTCTGCATCAGATCAATGAGTCCAAGCCGGTCTCCGCACGAGTACTTGGATTTCTGGATGACGATCCCGACATGGAAGGGCGGCTGATGTATGGATATCCCATTTTCGGTGGACACTGGAAGCTCGCCCACAAAGATCTTCGTTCCCAGGTCGATTCCATCGTGATCTGCGAACAACACATCAAGCCGGAAAATCTGAGACGGGTGACGCGATTGGCCGAGCGGCATGGCATCGCCATTCAACGTCTATCGGTGAGGTGGGAGGATCTGGAACCGGAGGCTGTCATATGATGTGCCGCCTCATCGCTATCCTGTTGCTCGTGTCGGCATGCGACCTGTTCGAAAACCATTCGGGCGTTCCGATCAATGAAAACATCTGGGTGAACGGGTACCTCGCGGCTTGGCAGCACAATCCCGAGACGTTTCGCATCAACTCCGGAATGATGAAAACATCGGATATCGATTGGAGCGCCATCACGCACCTCACCTACTTTTCGCTCGAAATCGGACCGGATGGGAATCCTTTGCTGAGCCTGGATCCGGATGACCGGTACACCTTCAACACCGATCGGATCGACGCGATCGTCCGAGCCGGACATGAGCACAACACGTCTGTGCTGTTCAGCGTGGGTGGAGGCGGAAATTATGATGGATTCCATTCCGCCATTCAAGACTCGAACCGAACACGTTTCGTGCAAACCATACAAGACATGATTCTTCTGTATGGTTTTGATGGGGTGAATCTGAACATGACCCCGATCGAAGAATCGGATATTGAGAACTACAGCACATTCGTCTTGCAACTCGGCGACGTGTTCGACTCCATCCGAACCATTCGAGGCGAGCGTCCACTGCTCACGGTCGCCGCACTCAAAGCCGATGGGTTGTTCGAAGTGTACAGCCGGTTGCAACATCGCATCGACCAAATCAACATCCTTACCTACCACATGGTTCAGCCTTGGCGGGCGTGGCAGGCGTGGCATCATTCCGCCTTGTACAATCGCAGTGCGACGCTCAACAACGCGACGCCGATCAAATTCCCATCCACCGATTCGAAAGTGCATGAAGCGTTGGATGCCGGCATTCGTCGCTCAAAAATCGGCATCGCCATCAGTTTTTACGCGATGCGGTGGGATACCGTGAATCTGCTCGAAACCTGGGCGGCGTGGCCCTCTGAAGACAACAGCATCCTGAGCATCATCCCGTTTTCGCAATTGGCGCAGAGTGAAGACCTGTCCGCATCCCTGTGGGACGCAAATGCGCGGGTTCCCTATCTGAACCTGATCGACCCTAAATCCTTCATCTCCTATGAAAACGAGCGTTCGGTTAGAACCAAAATCCGCTACGCCAAAGTGAAAAGGATCGGGGGGGTGATGATCTGGGAACTCGGTGGAGGCTTCATTGCGTCGAACGATCCAGACAAACGCAACCCCTTATTGACCGCCATCAAAAACGAAACCCATTGACTTCACATTCCATGAAACTCATCAGCAGCATTCTGTTCGGATCGGTCATCCTGATCTTGGTCGCCATCAATCCGTTTTCTGCCGGAGCGGGAAAAAAAGCTAACGACAGTCCGCATCGCGTAGGAGACGTGTGGATCAGCGCCTACCTGGCCACGTGGCAGCACAATGCCGGCACGCAGTATAGCAATTGGGGCTCGATGAAAGCGGAAGATCTGGATTGGGATGCGTTCACACATCTGATCTATTTCGCGCTGAATATTGGCCCCGACGGACATCCATCCCATAGTCTCGACCCGAAACTGAGGCTGAATTTGAACATGGATCGCATCAACGATATCGTTCCAGCGGCGCATGAGCATGGGAAATTCATTCTTCTCAGTGTGGGCGGATCGGGGAATTACGATCAGTTCAAATCGGCGATCCGTCCCGAAAACAGGCCCACATTCATCGCAACGATGGTCGAGTTCGTGACCAAACATCAATTTGATGGGATCGATCTGGACATGGAACCGATCCACCGATCTGATTATAGGAATTACACAGACATGGTGAGGGAATTGCACGCCGCCTTCGCCCCGCTCACAACCGTGGGAGGCACCACGCCGCTCATCACCATCGCCGCACTGAAAGGAGAAGCCCATTCCGAGATGTATGCCAGCATCCAGGAGCATGTGGACCAGATCAACATCATGACCTACGATATGGCTCAGGCTTGGTCGGGATGGCAGGCATGGCACAACTCGGCTTTATTCAGCGACGGCGTGCGGTTCGATCGAAACGGGCGGCAGATGTCGAGCGTGAAACAGAAAGTCGACGAAGCGATGAATGCCGGAATCGAGCGCAGCAAGATCGGAATCGGCATCGATTTCTACGGCTACATATGGCATGGAGTCCACTACTTGGGCAAGTGGGATACCTGGCCTGTTGAAAACCTCGAGATCATGGAGCGCAGCGGAGGTGTGCCGTATTCGGAACTGGCCGAACGCTTCGATCTGTCTAAAGCGCAATGGGACTCCACCGCCCAGACATCCTATCTGGAAGTGGATGAACCCAAGCTGTTCGTGTCGTTCGACAACGAGCGCTCGGTGCAGCGCAAAATGGAGTATGTGAGGGAGGAGGGCCTCGGTGGGGTCATTCTTTGGGAATTGGGCGGCGGGTATTTGACCCATGCTCCCGCCGGGACCAAATCCCCGCTACTCGATGCCATCAAAGAATCCGGAACCCCAAAAACCAATCCACAATGAACGCTCTCATCCGATCCATCAAAAATGCCATCCCCCTGTTACGTAGTGGTCACTACATGGTCATCATCAACGAACTACGGAAGCGGATCTACCATCATTCCATCTCCTATGGACTCAAGCGCGATCTGACACAACATTTCCAGCCCCCATCCGCCAGTGTTCCCATCACCATCCGCCGAATCAAAGAAAGCGATGTTCAATCGATGCTCATACAAAACCATTCGATCACGGATACCGACCCCAGATTGGCGGCACACCAAGTAGATATGGTGCGAGCCAACATCCCAACCTGTTATGTCGCAACCACGTTCGACGACATCGCCTGTTATATGCAGTGGTTGATGGGGCCCGAGCAGAACGATCAGATTCAAAACTATTTCAAAGGCGTGTTTCCCCGATTGAAGCACAACGAAGCGCTGTTGGAAGGTGCGTTCATGCATCCGGGGTACCGCGGACTTAAAATCATGCCGGCCGCAATGTCGCGGATCGCCGAGAAAGCGAAGCTTGTGGGGCTGAGGTGGGTCATCACGTTTGTGGATGTGGAGAACATCCCCTCCTTGAAAGGATGTGAGCGATCCGGCTTCACACCGTACATTATTCGTGAAGAACGTTGGATCTTCTTCGTGCAAATCGTGACGTTCCTCCCACTGAAGAGCTACACAAAAACAGTGCACGCTCCGCTCGAAGCACAGACGGTATATCAGAGTCAATCTGTGTCTGTGTAATAAAAAGATATACATCAACTTTCATAATTCGTTACGTTTACATCATAAAAACATTGTGATGTTCGTTGGCACGTTGTATTCTTTCATTAAGAAAGTTTAATATTACAAATTTGTAGTATTAATTCATACATCTGATACATAATCAGGTATACAACAAATCATGGAAACGTAACGATATCATGAAGA